>JANMBJ010000311.1:0-22374 GCA_031360335.1 Candidatus Nanopelagicales bacterium | reverse complement strand
CTGGGTGGGGCTAGCGGTTCATGATGGAGAGGAGGCGCAGGAGCTCGAGGTAGAGCCAGACGATGGAGGAGGCGAGCGCCATGCCGAGCGACCACGACCAGGCGCGCGGGGCGCCAGTCTCGATCGCGTGGGCCGCGGTGCCGATGTCGACGAGCAGCGACCAGCAGGCGAGCGCCACACCGAGCAGGCAGAGCACCAGGCCGATGCCGCTCACGCCGTAGAAGCCCCAGCCGCCACCGACTCCGAACATCACCGCGAAGATGTTGGCGATTCCGATGATGAAGTAGCCGATCATCACCGCGAGGAACAGCTTGGTCGAGCGGGCCGCCTTCTTGCCGAACGGCGTGGAATAGACGACCAGCATGCCGATCGCACCGCCCACTGTGCCGAGGATGGCCTGGGAGATCAGCGCGACGTTCTGGTTGGTGCCCGCGGTCGCCATGTGCGAGAAGGCGCCCATCATGAGACCGAGCAGAGCGCAGTAACCCAGCGCGAGGCCGGCGCTGACCGGGGAGCGGCGCGCGACGTAGAAGCCCGCAGCCATGATCACGACGATCAGGCCGAGGTAGAGGGCAAAGCTGCCACTGAGGTAGAGCCACCCCGGGATCGCGGCGAGGATCGCGATGCCGAGGCACGACGCGGTCGCGACGATGACGTCGGGGAGCTGCACAGCCTCGGACACGGTGATCGACGGCGTCGCCGTCTGGCCCTGCTGGTTCTTCAGAGCCTTCTCGACCTCGGTCAACATCTGGTTGGCCACGGGTACTCCAGGGGTCAGGGGGCGTTGTCCCGCCCCGTTCTCGTACGCGTCCCGGGTGGTCACCCGGTTCGGCGACGACGGCTCGCGCCCGAAGGGCTGCGAGCAGTGCCGTCCTTTCGATCATAACCGCGCCGACGGTGTCAGCCACCGCACCGAGTCACAGGCGTGACAGAGGAGTGCAGACGAGGCCCCGCACCAGGGTGCGGGGCCTCGTCAGACGTCGGGTCGGTTCAGCCGAGCTTGCGGTGGGCGCGGACCATGTCGGCCTCGTGCACGATCGCGGTCGCGAACCCGTGCGAGATGCCGTGCTCGTCGCGCAGCCAGTTGACCTTCTCGTCGAATCGGGAGAACGCGGGGCCGTCCTCGAGCGCGCGCATCCAGTCCTTGAGATCACGACCGGTGGCGGTGGGGAGGCGGTCGACGAGCTGCTGGTGGGTCTCCTCGGAGTGCCGGATCATCAATGTCTCCCTGATGCGAGGGCCGGGGTGCGATCCCCACCGTAAACCCGGGGAGGTCGGGAATGGCAGGTCAACGACGGGATTCATCCGGCCGTCTGGGAGGCTCCTCAGTCGTGGACGATAGCCGTACGCCGAGAGAGCGGTTGCAGGTCGATCTGCAGCGCACGGTCGACCGGCTGCGCACCCTCGGACTCGCCCGGCTGAGCGCCTCGTTCGCCCCGGAGCCGACCCGCGCCGATGCGGCCCGGGCCGTCGCCCAGCGGCTCGCCGACGTGGCTGCCGACCTCGAAGGACGACCGCGCCGCCTCTTGCCCGTGCTCGGCGTGCAGGCCACCGGCGACCAGCTCGCGGTGACCGGTCACGACCTCCTCGCGGTCACAGCCAAGCCCGGATCCGCTGTCGTACCAGGTGATTCCGCCATCATTCGGCTGAGTGCCGCAGCCGTTGACGACCTGTTCGAGGAGGCGGCCGATCTCCTCCACGACCTCCGCCGTCGCCTCAGACCACCAGACGTCGTGGCCGACAGCCGTGACAGTCGGTGTGGAGAGCGGAGCCGGTGTGGTGAGGCTGGCCTCGCTGGGGCGGGTCAGGCGCTGGGCAGGGCGGGCATCGCGTCGGGGCGGGGGAGCCCCATCGCGTCGAGGACGTCGGGGAGCAGGGCGTGGGCGCAGGCGGCGTAGCCCTCCGCCGAGGGGTGGAACCGGTCGGCGGAGAAGAAGCGCTCCGGAGCGGTGCCGAAGAGGCCGCCCAGGATCTCCGCGAGGTGCACCGGGCGGCCGCCGGCCTCGCTCACCGCGATGCTCTGCGCCGCCGCCAGCTCGCGCGACATCCGCCCCACGACCTGGCGCAGCGGAGAGGAGATCGGGCGCACCGTGCCGAGATCGGGGCAGGTGCCGACGACGACCTGGGTGCCCAACTCGCGGAGCCGGTGCACCGCATCGCCGAGCAGCCGCACCGACTTCTGCGGGCGCACGAGGTGCGTGACGTCGTTGGCCCCGATCATGATCACGGCGACGTGCGGGCGTACGGCGAGGGCTCGCTCGACCTGCACCGCGAGATCGCTGCTCTGGGCGCCGACCAGGGCGACGTTGGTCAGCAGGACCTGGCGGTGCGACGCCGCGGCGAGCTCGGCCGCGAGCCGGCCACCGGCCGTGCCGTGGGCGTTCTCGGCGCCGAGACCCGCGGCGCCGGAGTCGCCGAGCATCGCGAGCCGCAGCGAGGTGCCGCGAGGTGTCTCCTCGCCGGGCGGCAGATAGCGCCCATCGGAATAGGGTGCCGAGGCTGTGCGGGGACCGATCGCGCGACGCGCCTGTCGAGCCTGGACCACCATGACGCCGACGGCCGCGCCGGTGATCGCTGTGCCGACGCCGAGGAGCCCGCCGCCACCTTTCGCAGCCGCCACGGCGATGCGTCGGACCCGCTCATCGCGGATCGGCAGCTCTGCCAGGGACGGGGTCACACGCCTATCTTCCCTCCTCGGTCCGACCCTCGCCCCCACGTTGAGCTCTCAGGCTGCTGGCCCACACTTCTCGAGCTCGTCAGGTCCACGCCGCTGACCTGCGGTGACGTGGCCCGGATCCAACGAGAAAGTCTCTGGTCACCGACGGTGCGGCGAGACTCGTGAGGGCCGTTAGGGTCGACTCATGCAGGTTTTCGACAGCGTGGTCGATCTCATCGGCAACACGCCCCTCGTCCGACTCACGTCCGTCACCGCGCACCTCGGCCCCGACGCGCCTTCGGTGCTGGCCAAGGTGGAATACCTCAACCCCGGCGGCTCGGTGAAGGACCGCATCGCGACGCGGATGATCGAGGCGGCCGAGGCTGAGGGTCTCCTCAAACCCGGCGGCACGATCGTCGAGCCGACGAGCGGCAACACCGGTGTCGGTCTCGCGCTCGTCGCCCAGCGCAAGGGTTACCACTGCGTCTTC
Organism: Candidatus Nanopelagicales bacterium; assembly: GCA_031360335.1. GTDB lineage: Bacteria > Actinomycetota > Actinomycetes > S36-B12 > CAIYMF01 > Longivirga. Next base: position 19,228 of record JANMBJ010000311.1, on the reverse strand, counting down.
GTGTGCCCTGACAAGGTGAGCGCTGACAAGCAGAACGTGCTCAAGGCGTACGGCGCCGAGGTCGTGGTCTGCCCGACCGCGGTCGACCCTGAGGACCCACGCTCCTACTACTCCGTCTCCGACCGGCTGGTGCGCGAGATCGAGGGGGCGTGGAAGCCCGACCAGTACTCCAACCCCAACAACCCCCGGTCGCACTACGAGACCACCGGCCCGGAGCTCTGGGCGCAGACCGACGGCCGCATCACGCACTTCGTCGCGGGTGTGGGCACCGGAGGCACGGTCAGCGGAACCGGTCGCTATCTCAAGGAGGTCAGCGACGGCCGCGTACGCGTCATCGGCGCCGACCCGGTCGGCTCCGTCTACAGCGGCGGCACCGGGCGCCCCTACCTCGTCGAAGGTGTGGGCGAGGACTTCTGGCCGACGGCGTACGACCGCACGGTCTGCGACGAGATCGTCGCGGTGTCGGACCGCGACTCCTTCCTGGTGACACGACGCCTCGCTCGCGAGGAAGGCCTCCTCGTTGGTGGCTCGTGCGGCATGGCCGTTCAGGCCGCGCTCGAGGTGGCGGAGCGGGCGTCGAAGGACGACATCATTGTCGTGCTCCTTCCCGACGGTGGTCGCGGATATCTCTCGAAGGTGTTCAACGACGACTGGATGGCTGACTACGGATTCCTCCAGACTTCCTCGGACCGCTCGGTGGGCGACGTGCTGCGCACCAAGTCCGGCGAGCTCCCGCAGCTCGTGCACACCCACCCGCAGGAGACCGTGCGCGAGGCCATCGACATCCTGCGGCACTTCGCCGTGTCACAGATGCCGGTCGTCCGCGCCGAGCCTCCGGTCAAGGCCGCCGAGGTCGTGGGCTCGGTCGTCGAGCGCGACCTCCTCGACGCGCTGTTCGCGGGTCGCGCGCACCTCTCGGACCCCGTCGAGAAGCACATGAGCCCCGGTCTGCCGATGATCGGCAGCGGCGAGCCGGTCAGTGCCGCCGTGGCGGCACTGGAGAAGGCTGATGCGGCGATCGTCGTCGACGACGGGCTCCCCACCGGCGTCACGCGACAGGACCTGCTCCACTACCTGTCCAGCTGACGCAGCCCGTCACAGCTCGGCCAGCCGACGCGACGTTCCCTCGGCCGGTCGGCACGAGGCTGACGGTTGTACGCGGTCGGGGAATCTGCGGACTCCCTCCGGACGTCACCACGTGGGGGGTCGCGGTCGCATCGAGTGCGTGCCTCGGCCTAGAGTCGGATGACGTGGACCACGAGGGGGATCGGTGCCCGAGAGCCCGAAGACCGGCAGCACCGGTGATGCGAGCAAGAAGTCGGACGCCCGCTCGACGAAGGACAAGGCGTCGGCTGCCCGCGCCGAGGCGATGCGGGCGGAGAAGGCGCGCCAGCGTCGTACGTCGACCCTCATCGGACTCGGCCTGTTCGTCCTCATCGGCCTGATCATCGGTGCCGTCGTCTACAACAACAGCCAGGCGCCGGCTCCCGCTTCGTCGATCACCCTCCCGACGTCGGATCCGACTGCCGCGCTGCCGAAGTCCGTCCTGCCCTCGACCGACCCCGTCGCCTACGGCGTCCCCTACGGCACCCCTTCGGCGACCATCTCGACCGTGCAGGTGTGGGAGGACTTCCAGTGCCCGTTCTGCGGCCAGTTCGAGTCGACGCAGGCACCCGGGCTTCAGAAGCACGCGGCTGACGGCAAGATCTTCCTCGTCTACCGACCGACGGTGTTCCTCGACTCGGGACTCCCGCAGGCCAACCAGTCCTCGGCGCGAGCGACCCGCGCATGGGGCTGCGCGATCGACGGAGGCGTCGGCGAGAAGTACCACAACACCGTCTTCGCCAACCAGCCCGCCAGGGAAGGCACCGGCTACACCGACGCGCAGCTGCTGTCGTTCGGCAAGGACGTCGGTCTCGACGGCGCGGCCTACGACACGTTCGCCTCGTGCGTCACCAACAACACCTATCTCGGCTGGGTGTCCAACTCCCAGCAAGCCTTCAAGGACAACGCGATCCCGGGCACGCCCACCGTCGTCCTCGACGGCAAGGAGGTGCCCTCCAGCATCTCGAACGGCGGTGGCACGGCGCTCCTCGACTACCTCGAGGCCAACCGCAAGAAGTGACCGGTCCCCTGATCGTCGGTGCTTGCTCGCTGCCGCATCGGGGAGGTGTGGAACTCCGACGTGATCAGGGGAGTGCTCGCTGACCAGTTCCGGACTGGTGACGCGGACCTCGGCGCGAAGTGACCCGCGCCGAGTGGCTGTAGGTCGGTTGTGGACGTCAGAGCTTGCGGCTCATCTGGATCCCCGTCACCTGGAAGCCCATCTGCTCATAGAGCGACTGGGCTGCGATGTTGTGACCGAACACGTTGAGACCGATCGACACCACGCCCAGCTCCCGGCACTCCCGCTCTGCCGCGACCATGAACGCACGACCGTAGCCATGCCGACGCAGGGGCTCGCGGATCTCGAAGTCGTAGCCGAACGCCGTGATTCCCTCGGAGCACTCCGACAGCTTGATCCACAGGATCCCCACCTCGAGGTCGCCGTCGTAGGCCGTCCAGAAGTGGTGGTCGACAGTGTCGAACCCCTCGGTGAGCAGGTGGGAGAAGTCCTGTGCCGCCTTCGTCCTCGCCTCCGCCTCGGGCAGCGCACCTGAAGCGATGATGCTCGTGGCGTAGCTGTCCTCCGCCGTGACGCGGTAGGCGTCGTACTGCTCGCGGGCCATGGGCTCGAGACGCACGGTCACAGTCATCCCGCGACCGTATCCGGCGCGTCAGACACGAGCGCAGGCGAGTGGCCGCACTCTCCGGACGGGCTGGGCCCTGGTGCGCCACGATAGGCGCATGTCGTCATCGCGGTGGTCCATCAGGTCGGAGAACTCGGTGCTGAGCATCGGCAGCAAGGGCTCGGTGCTCTCGATCGGCTCGGTGGGTTCGGTGCTCTCGATCGGGTGCGTGGGCTCCGCGTTGTCGGCGTTCTCGATCGGGTCGTTCGCCAGCATCGGGTCGCTGCTCTCCGCCGCATCACGCGGCTCGATCATGTCGTCGCACTCGACCCGCGCAACGATGTCGGCTGGCCCCCGGCACCCTGGTCGGTGAGGTCGAAGCTCACGCCGGTGTCTTCACCTCGGCCAGGGCGATCTTGATCTCGGCGATGCTGGGGAAGGTGACGTTGAGGGCAACCACTCGCCGCCAGGCGATCCGGCCGACAGCGTCGACCACGAACACCGAACGTCGCAGTCCCAGCGGACCCAGGACGCCATAGCTGCGGGCTACGTCGCGATGCGCATCGGACAGCAGCGGCATCGTGAGGCTGCGACCCTGGGCGAAGTCGCGGTGCGACTCGACGTCCTGCGGCGAGATGCCCCACACGACCGCATCGAAGAGGTGCAGGTCGGCGATGTTGTCGGAGTACTGGCACAGCTGACGGGTGCACACCAGGCGCTCGTCACCGGGATAGAACGCCAGGACGACGGGACGTCCCCGCTGCACCGAGAGCCGGAAGTCCGACGCCGAGCTCTGGTACCACCCGTTCAGGGTGAAGTCAGGAGCGGTAGATCCGACGAGGAGGGCCATAGGGGTGTCTTCGGCACGAACGACCGGTCAGGTGAGGCTCGTGCGGCCGCCGTCTCAGACGTGGTCGGCGCCGTAGCCTGCGCGTATGAGAATCGACTTCGCCCTGCGCGGGATCGACGGGCACGTCGCCGTCACCTACGCACGCAACGACGAGCCCGAGCTGGTCGGCAGCGGTCCGATGGCGAAGGGCTTTCCCTGCTGCGACGCGACGGTCGACTACCCGGCGCGGGGCTACGACGCGGTGCTGGGCTGGATCCAGCTGGTGAAGTCCGGCGACAACGCCATCCACGGCACGGAGTTCGAGATCGATCCGCTCGACTTCCTCGGCGACGTGCCCCACCCGTTCTGCTGGATCGGCCTGGGCCCGCACCTGTTCGACGCGCCGTCGCGGGAGCTGGGCCAGGACCTCGACTGGGTCGCCCACAGCTTCCTGTGCGTGCCCGACGGCGCCATCGACGGCATGGAGGCGCACGCACTGCTCGGCTTCTCGTGGGGGTTCCGGATCCGCGGCGGGGAGGTCCTGCTCGATGGGCCAGCGCTGCTGAGCGCGCCCGACTGGGACGCGCACCGAGACCTTCTCGCCGCCCGCTATCCGTCGTGGCGTTTCGTTGCGGGCTTCCGCGAACGCTGACCGCGGACACTCGGGCAGCACCGCCCCGCTCAGTTCTCGAGAGCGATGGTCACAGTGCCGGCGGGTCGGAGAGCAACGCGTCGAAGTGAGCCCGGATGTCGTCGGCGAGCAGGTCGGGTTCCTCGGCGGCGGCGAAGTGCCCGCCGCGCGGGAAGACGGTCCACCTGCGGATGTCGTACAGCCGCTCGTAGAGCTCGCGGGGTGGCTCGCCCTCGGGCACGAACTCGTGAGCGAACACCGCCATCCCCGTCGGGGTCGTCACCCTGTCATCAGGGCCGATCGGGACGGAGTGCCAGCGGTTGTCGAGGTAGTCGCGCATGGACGAGGTGATCGAGCCGGTCACCCAGTAGAGCGTGATGGTCGTGAGCAGGTGGTCGCGGCCGATGCGCGCATCCACGTCGCCGTCACTGTCGCTCCACGACCGCCACTTCTCCACCAGCCAGGCAGCCAGACCAGCAGGCGAGTCCGTGAGGGCGTATCCCAACGTCTGCGGGCGCGTCGACTGGATCGCGCTGTAGCCACGCTCGGTCTCGTCCCACCTCTCGAGGTGGTCGAGGTAGGCCTGTTCCCGCGCCGACAGCGGTGCCGACCCCGGGCCGAGGTAAGGCGTGAGCTCCGGTGTGCTCAGATGGATCCCCGTCATCCGCGCAGGTTCCGTGAGTGCGAGGTACGTCGCCACGCCCGCGCCGAAGTCACCGCCGTGCGCGCCGTAGCGCTCATAGCCGAGGCCCTGCATCAACCGGTGCCACAGCCGCGCAACCTCGACCCGGTCGACACCGGTGCGCGCCGGACGCGACGAGAACCCATAGCCGGGGAGCGACGGCACGACGACGTCGAACCGGTCGGAGAGCCGGTCGACGAGCGGGAGCAGCTCGACGAACGAGCTCGGCCACCCGTGGGTCAGCACGAGCGGCGGCTTGCCGGAGCTCTGGTGCACGAAGTGCACGCGGACATCGTCGATGTCCGCCACGAAGTGGTGATAGCCGTTGAGCCGCTCCTCCTGCGCCCGCCAGTCGAAGCCGTCGCGCCAGTAGGCGACGAGGTCGCGGAGGTAGCCGAGGTCGGTGCCCTGGGTCCACGCGGGTCCCGGCGCCGGGTCCGGCCACCGAGTGGCGCGCAGCCGCGCCTGCAGGTCGTCGAGCACGGCCTGGTCGACAGCGACTTCGTACGGCGTGATCCGCAGTGCCATGCGGGCATCCTGCCGCGCACCACCCACGGCAGGCCAGTATGACGTCGGCGGTGGGCCCGCTCCGCGACGTCGAACGGCCCCGCCGTCACGAGGACGACGGGGCCGTGATGCGCAGCGCTACAGGGGCGGGAGGGAGATCCCGGTCTCGGCGTGGCAGTCGTAGCCGCGGGGGTTCTTGTAGAGGTACTGCTGGTGGTGGGGCTCGGCGTAGTGGAAGGGCAGGCCCTCGGCCGACAGCACCTCGGTGGTGACCGGGTCGAATCCCTTGGCGACGAGGACCTTCTCGTACGCCTCCTTCGTGCGCTTCGCGATGTCGGCCTGCTCGTCGGTGGTCGTGTAGAGCGCCGAGCGGTACTGCGTGCCGATGTCGTTGCCCTGGCGATAGCCCTGGGTCGGGTCGTGGTTCTCCCAGAACACCTTGACGATGTCGTAGGTCGAGACCTTCGACGGGTCCCACACGACGAGGACGTTCTCCGCGTGGCCGGTGCGGCCGGTGCAGACCTCCTCGTACGACGGGTTGGGGGTCACGCCGCCCTGGTAGCCGACCGCGGTCGTGTAGACGCCGGGGATCCGCCAGAAGCGCTTCTCGGCTCCCCAGAAGCAGCCGAGACCGACGTAGAGGTGCTCGAAGCCATCGGGGAAGGGGCCATCGAGCGGCGTGCCGAGCACCTCGTGCACCGCCGGAACGTCGAAGAGACGGGTGGGGCGGCCGGGTAGGGCGTTCTGCGGGGTGACCATCGAGGTCTTCGCCGAGGAACCGAACAGTCGCGAGATCATGGGACCAGCCTCTCCGTGGGTCGCGGTCCGGGCAACCGCGGGAACCCGTGCACACCTCAACCCAGCACAGGTGCCCACGCTTCCCGCGAGTGCTTACGAGCCGATGACGCCGCGTCCGATAGCCCGAACGGCTCAACCCACGCCCGATCCTGCCGATGCCACCACGAGGAGCCACACAGGACACGGGGCGAGGGGCCGACATGGGTACGCCGGTGCGCGACACCGCTGCCGACCGCAGGGTCGAGCGCGGCACGCCCACGTCGGCGACCGCTCAGACTCCGCCCTGGGTCATCGGGCGCGTGGGGCCGCAGGTGCGGCTGCGCTGGCTCGTGCCGATCACGCTCGCCTTCTCGCTCATCCTGATCAGCACCGCGAGCGTCCTCGGCATCACGGTCGTCTCGGCCGCTCACGAGGCGGAGAACCAGCAGGAGGTCACGCTGGCGGCCGGCGCCCGTGAGGCCGCAGCGCAGGTGTCGCGTGAGATCGACGTCGTCCGCCTCGCAGCCCTCATCTCGAGCCGCGATCCCGTCCTCGCCACTCTGCTCACGTCGGGGGGCACGCCATCGGCCGAGCAGATCGCTCAGGCGCGCCGACCCCTCGTCGCCCTCACCGACCTGCGTCCCGGCCTCGTCGCGGTCGCACGGCTCCGCACCACCAGCGGCCGCGAGGTGCTCCGGGTCGTCGACCCGACGTCACGCGCCTCCGGCGCCAGCGAGACCGCAGGGCTGCTCCGCACCGGGCTGGGGTCACCCTGGCTCGCCACGGCGTTGGCCCTCGGACCCGGCATGGCCTACACGTCTGACCCGCACGCCTCACTGACCCTCACCGGCAAGGTCGTGACGACCGCCACCGCCGTCGGGCCGAAGGGCGCACCGGTGGGCGTGCTCGAGATCGAGTCGGCGGTCTCCGAGCTCACGGGCGCCGCGTCACGTGGTGTGCCGGTCGGCGCCCGGCTCGGGCTCACCACCGGGGGTGATGCCGAGATGGAGATGGGTGTCGACCTCGCTGTCGCAGCCTCGGGCATCATCACGAGCGACGGCCAGGTGACGGCCTGGGAGCGCACGACCTTCGACCGGGGACTCCCGGGCAAGGTCGACCTCGACTGGGTCGTCAGCACGACCGCTCCCATCGTTACCACCGGGATCACCGGACGAGCGGTGGCGGCAGTGATCCTCGGAGCCGTCGGCGTGATCTTCCTGGTCGGCGGCCTGATCGGCGCCGTGTTCTGGGTCCTGCAGATCCGACGGCGACGCCGCGCCGAGGCGAAGCAGGCGCTGCGGCTGCAAGCACGCCTCACCGAGATGTCGGACGCGCTTGCCCGCGTGGCACAGGGAGATCTGGCTGCGCAGCTGCCGGTCGAGGAGTTCGACGACAGTGACATGCGCGGCATGGCCGCGTCCTTCGACTCCACCATCGGCCGGCTGCGCACCCTCCTCGCCCAGGCGCAGGAATACGGCGGCGCCCTCTCGCAGGCGAGCGTCGAGCTCAGGGCTGGGGCCGCGCAGCAGGCGACAGCGGCGGCCGAGCAGAGCAGCGTCGTCGCCGAGACCACCGCGACCATCGAGGAGCTCGCGGCGACGGCCGCACAGATCGCCCTCACCTCTGAGGCAGTGGCGCGCGCAGCAGGCGAGACACTCATGCTCACCGAGGACGGTCGACAGGCGGTCACGCTGTCGGTCGTCGCGATGGATGTGGTCGCCGACCGTGTGGAGCGGATCACCGAGCGCGCGATGTCCCTCGGTGAGACCGGGCGCGAGATCGGTCGCATCCTCGATGTCATCGACGATCTCTCCGAGCGCACCAACCTGCTCGCGCTCAACGCCGCGATCGAGGCCGCGCGAGCCGGTGAGCACGGCGCCGGGTTCGCGGTCGTCGCGGCCGAGGTGCGTCGTCTCGCCGAGCGCGCTCGTGCGTCCACCACGCAGATCCAGGGACTGGTCACGCGTATCGCGACCGAGTCCGGCGCCACCGTGCGCGTCGCGGAGGAGGGGCAGCGCGAGGTCGACAAGGCACGACTCGTCGCCTACGAGGCCGCCCAGGTGCTCGATCGCATTGCCGACATGGTCGACGAGACCACAACGGCGACACGGGAGATCTCGATCGCGTCGCAGCAGCAACGGTCGGCGTCCGACCAGGTGGTGCTCGCGATGGGTCAGGTCTCCGAGGTCTCGCGGCAGTATGCCGCCGGCTCCCGCCAGGCGGAGGCATCCGCTCAGGAGCTGGCTCACCTCGCCGAGTCGATGCGCGGCTCGATGGACACCTTCACCGTCGAGCCAGGAATCCGCCCGGGGCACGTGAGCGTCCAGCACCACGCCACGGCGGACGCCGACGTCACCCCCCGCGTCGATGAGCTCGTCTGACACACACCTCGACCCGCCAGGCGCTCCGAGCCCAGCAGCGTTAGGGGGCGGTCAGGGACCGGACAGATCCACGACGAGGTCGGCGGCGGCGAGGAGCACGGGGTCGTGGCTGGCAACGATCACGGCGCACCCGCGCCTCGCAGCGTCGACGAGGGCGCTGGTCACGACCTCGGCGTTGCCCTCGTCGAGCTGGCTCGTCGGCTCGTCGAGGACCGCGATCACGGGCTCCACCACGAGCGAGCGAGCCACCGCGACGCGTTGGCGCTCACCCCCCGACAGTGACGAGACCGGTCGAGCGCCCAGCGGCGTGAGACCCAGCAGATCGCACAGCTCGTCGATGCGCGGCTCGTCCCCGGGCAGTCCGCGTGCGCTGCGGGCGAGCGACAGGTTGTCCCGCACATGGAGGGTCTCGACCAGCGACCCACCCTGCGCCGCAACGGATACGCCGCTCCGGCGGATCCCGGCTCGCTGGTCGCGATCGAGCTCGTCGAGGCGCTGACCGAGCAGGGTCACCGTGCCTGCATCGACAGGAGCCAAGCCGGTCAGCGCGCGGAGGAGGGTCGACTTGCCGGATCCCGAGCGCCCCGAGACGACGGTGAGCGTGTGGCTGCGGACGTCGAGGTCGACCCCATCGAGCACAGCGTCGCCGGAGTAGGCGACCGAGACTCCGGATAGTGCCGCGACGACCTCGCCGGCGGCTGCACGCGGAGTCTCGCCGGGGGTCGCGGCCAGCGATGCAACGACGCCCGTGCCGCGCAGCAGAACACCGTCACCTGTCGCGACAGCCACGGCGCCGGAGACCGCACCCGCGCCATGGCGGAGGGCGTCCGGCAGCCGCACCCACCCGCGGTCGTCGACCACGAGAGTCTCCGAGTCGGGCGTTGCGGGGTCCCACTGCTCCGAGAGCCGCCCGTCGCGGATGCGTACGACGCGGTCCGCGATGCGGGTCGCCCTCGGGTCGTGCGTCACGAGCACCAGCGTCGCGCCGAGCTCGGTCACGGCCGTGGCGAGCACGTCATAGACGAGGTCGGCGGCGTGCGCGTCGAGCTCGCCCGTGGGCTCGTCTGCCAGCACGACCGTCGGCCGGTGCGCGAGAGCCGCTGCCACGCCGACGCGTTGCGCCTCGCCGCCGGACAACGTCTCGGGACGTCGGCCAGCGAGGTGCCCGAGCGACAACAGCTCGAGGGACTCGCGGGCAAGCTCGCGAGCCGCGAGCTTGCGTCGCCCGGCGACCCGCAGCTGCAGCGCGACGTTGTCGAGCACGTCGAGCTCGGGACGCAAGGACCGTCGAGCACGCTGGTCGACGAGACCGAGCCGATCTCGTCGCAACGCGGTACGCGTCGCGTCGTCGGCACCGACCAGATCGACGCCACCGACGCGCACCCTCCCGGCGCTCGGCGAGATCTCCGCCGAGAGGACGCCGAGCAGGGTCGACTTCCCGGATCCGTTGGGGCCGTGCACGACCAGGCGCTCGCCAGCTGGGATCACGAGAGTCATCCCGCGCAGTGCGGCGACCGATCCGTGCTGTGACGGGTAGAGACAGAAGAGGTCGTGCACGTCGACCGCCATGTCGTGCCCGGCGTGGTTAGCGGCACTCATCGCAGGTCCTGGTCGGCGCTGCCGGGCCAGGTCGAGCGCAGCATGCGCCCTGCCACGACGGCGCAGACGACGAGTGCGGCGCCGAGCCCGACGACGAGCACGACCGCGGTCGCACCCGGGCCGACAGCTGGTTCCAGCGGCGGCACCGGTGCACTGCCGCTGGCTGACAGTGCCACGAGCGACGAGACGGCACGCGTGAGCAGGAGGCCTGCGGCCGCGCCGGCGACGAGTGCCGGGAGGGCGGCGCCGACGGCGCGCCACCACAGACTCCGGCGCAGTATCGAGGTCGCGACGCCGTCCGCCTCTTGCGCGAGCAGCTGACCCGAGTCGTCGTGGCGTTCACCGGTGACAAGCAGCACGAGGGACATGACGGCGACCAGCAGCGCGACTCCGGCGGCGAGCAGGAGCAGCCAGCCAGCCCCCTGGGCGACCGCGTCGGCCTCGAGCGCCAGCTGCCGGGTATCACGGCGCTGGATGGCCGTCTGGTCCCAGGGTGCGGCCGCGAGTCTCGCGGCATAGGCCGTTGGATCGGTGCCCGCAGCGTCAGCCCAGATCTCCCGCGCCGCGCCGGATCCGGGCTGGTGGTCATCGAGTGCCGCTGCCAGTGCACTGCGGTCGGCCAGCAGAAAGCGCGTGCCGGTCGTGGGGAAGCGCGCGATCGTGCCCACCACCTGTGCCGACACTGCGTCACCGCCTCCGAGGTCGAGACGAAGCGAGCCACCTCGAGTCGCTGTCGTGGGATCGACGACGACCCGCACCGGCGGGCGGTCGACCAGCCCCGGACGGATCACGATGAGCGGTCCCGTGAGCTGGTAGTCGATGGTGAGCGCGTCGTCCACGGCCTGCACGGCGGCCGTGCGTGACGACCACCCAGACCATCCGGCTCCCTGCGGCGCCACGATGACGAGGCTGCCGGACAGCACTGCCTCCACGGTGCCGCCCTCGCCCACGTGGTGCAGTCGCCGGGTGACATCAGCGGGGTTCTCCCGCAGGGTGATCGCTGTGACGCTGCGTCCGGACGCGGGAGGCAGTGGCCCGACAAGAGCTGACCCGCTCATGCCGAGCGGCACGCCCTCCTCGCGACCGTCGGGAGTGCTGATCCATGCGAGGAGCTCGACATCGCCGGGAGCAGAGCGGGCCCAGGTCCGCACCATCAGGGTGAGAGCTGCGGCGTCGTCGGGGATCGCCATCCCGGCGACCGGCGCGGCTGACCTGATCAGCTCGCGCACGCTGCTCGGGTCGGAGGCACCCACCGTGCGGTCCCACCGCGCAAGGTGCTCGATCGATGTCGGTTCGATGCCGAGCAGGGTCACCGCTTCGCCGCTGGTGGCCGACGTGCGCACGCCGGCGACGCTGCGCACCACCGGATACGCCATACCCGGCAACGGGTTCGTGGCTTGCAGCTCTACCGGGTCGGCGCCCTGGGTGCCGGCGGTGATGCGTGCCGTCGTGGGCACGTCGAAGGCAGCCGTGTCGAGCGCGCCGGCCTGCAGGGTGGCCCGATAGGCACCAGCAAACACCACCGCGCCCACCGCCGCCGTCACGAATCCCACCGTCACGACCGTGCGGAGGGGACGTCGCACGCCGCCTGCTGCGGCAAGCCGCGCACCGATGGCTGACGCTGGCAGCCGTCGGCTCACGAACGCGGCGAGCGGCACCCAGAGCCGCGCCGCAAGCAGACCTGCAGCTGACAGCACGAGCACAGGCAGCGCCACCGACAGCGGGTCACCGCCGACGGTGGCAGCGCCCACGGCACCACGGGCGGCGGCCAGTGCTGCTGCCGCAAGGGATGCCGCTGCCAGCAGCTGCACGACGTGCCAGGCAACGCGTTCCTGCGCCGGCGGCCAGATCAGGACGGCCGTCGTGAGCACCGTCGCGACCGCGGTGAGCAGCACGAGGGTCGGCAGCGCATCGAGCACCGACGATGTTGCGAGCGCCGTGGCCGGCGGGTGCAGCGGAGTTGCGCGGGCCAGTCCCCACGACGCGACCCAGCCGATGCCCGCGCCGACGAGACAACCCACGACGATGGCCGGTCCCGAGCCGAGCAGTCCGAACAGCACCAGCGCGCGTCCGGACGCACCGCGACGCCGGAGCAGACCCGCGACCTCGCTGTGCTCACGTCGCAGACCCACGGCGGCGACCATCACGAACCCGAGGACCAGCACACCCGTTGTTCCGCCCAGCAGGGCGAAGCGACCCTGCGCCGCCGCCGCGCGCGAGTCCTCGCGCAGCAGCACATCGTCGGGCACCGAGAGCACCAGCGCACGGATCCTGAGCGACAGGTCGTCGGCGACGTCCCGCGAGAGGACTGCATACGCCGGGACCCCGAGCGAGGTGATCCGCTCGGCGTCGAGCGCCGCCACCCATCCACTCCCGCGTGGGAACTGCTCCAGAACCGCAAGGCGCTGCAGCGCATCGGGATCCGCTCCCAGGAGGACGTGCGCGGCCGGTCCGGGGTCGAAGGTCCCGGAGAGCAGCAGGGGATCGGTCCTCGTGCCGGTGCCGACCACGACCAGGCCCAGTGACGCATCGAGGACGGGCGCCGTCGCCGCTCCCGTGAGCACGACCTCGCATCGTGCAGGACGGCATGACTGCGGCAGTCGGCCGGAGGTGATGCGGATCTGCGCTGCGAGGTCGTCGGATGCAGCAAGGCGATAGGTGCCACCGACCTTGTCGGCGAGCTCGCCGTAGAGCATCACGTGATGCACGGGTGAGGCGGTGAGACGGCCCAGGCCCTCGCGGACGAGCGCGTCGTCGTGGCGCTGCCCGGTCGCATCAGCCGCCCCGCCGTAGGACGCGATCACGGTGCGTTCGCCCACGGGCAGTTGCTCGACGGCGTGGGAGAGCGCTCGGGCCGCAACGACCCTTCCGGTCGCGTTGGAGATCACTGGCAGCGCGAGCGCCAGCGCAACACCGGTGACGAGGAGCAGCAAGTGGGCAGGACGATGCCGAAGGCGTGCCCAGGTCAGCTGCCAGACCGCTCCCACCGCACCTCCCTCGAGCCGCTCGGCCGACGACCGTCTCGTAGACCATGGCATCACTAACCACTTCATGACAAGATTCGGTTAGTCACGGATCGACGTTGATGTCGCTGCGAGGGGGAGAGATGGCCAACCACCGGGTGCTCGGTCAGCTCGTCCCCGATGCCGTCTCCGGCCACGTCGCGCTCGAGATCGCCAACACCCGGGCCGGCTGGGGCAGTGCGAGCCCTCGTGAGTACCTCGTCTCCTATGACGCACTCGCGGTCTGGGCGGGCGACGTGGGGCTGCTCACCACGACCGAGGTACGCCGCCTCCGCAGCAGTGCGCGTGCGGACCCGCGCGGCGCTCAGCAGGCAGTCGATGGCGCAGTCGGGCTCCGGGAGTCGTGGTATCCCGTCGCCACCTCGACGTGGAACGACCGGCCGTTCGACTCCCGGGATCTCACGCGGCTGGGCGCGGCTGTGAGTGCCGCGACAGAGGTGTCGACGCTGCGACCGCAGCCTGATGGTCGCATCGCTCTCGATGGCGGTTCGGTGGCCGTCGCCGGGCTGCGCCTGCCGGTGCATCGCGCGGCGCTCGCCGCCTACGACCTCCTGGCGAGCGGTGACCTCGCCCATGTCGGGCAGTGCGCGGGGCTCGGTTGCGGCTGGCTGTTCTTCGACCCGAGCCACCGCAGGCACTGGTGCATCATGGCGATCTGTGGCAACCGCGCGAAGGCGCGTGCGTTCGCGCAGCGCCGCAGTGCTCGAGTCTCGGACGCTCCCGGCTGCATCCCGTCGATCGCTAGGTCGGCAGGCGCACTGCGCGGGGCTACCCTGACCCGGTGAGCAACGACGCTGGTTTCGAGACCCTTGCCATCCACGCCGGGCAGGAGCCCGACCCCACGACAGGGGCGGTCGTCCCGCCCATCTATCAGGTGTCGACCTATGCCCAGGACGGTGTCGGTGGCCTGCGCAACGGCTATGAGTACTCCCGGTCCGCCAACCCGACGCGCACTGCGCTCCAGGAGTGTCTGGCGGCGCTCGAGGACCCGACCGGCGCGGCGGCCGGCACGACCCGCGCCATGGCCTTCGCCTCCGGGCTGGCGGCCGAAGACACCCTGCTGCGCACGGTGCTCGAGCCGGGGGCGCACGTGGTCATCCCCGACGATGCCTACGGCGGCACCTATCGCCTCTTCGACCGCGTGCTCGGGCGCTGGGGTGTCGAGCACAGCCCGGCGCGTCTGACCGATGTCGACGCCGTTGCGGCGGCCGTGCAGCGAGGTCGCACGAAGGTCGTGTGGGTCGAGACCCCGACCAACCCGCTGCTGCGCGTCGCCGACATCGCCGCGATCGCCGAGGTCGCGCACGCGGCAGGTGCTCTGCTCGTCGTCGACAACACCTTCGCCTCGCCCTACCTCCAGCAGCCGTTGCTGCTCGGCGCCGATGTCGTCGTGCACTCGACGACGAAGTACCTCGGCGGGCACAGCGACGTCGTCGGCGGAGCGCTCGTCGCCTCCGACCCGGCGCTGTGTGAGCGCCTGGCCTATCACCAGAACGCGATGGGTGCGGTCGCCGGACCCTTCGATGCCTGGCTCACCCTGCGTGGGATCAAGACGCTCGCCGTACGCATGGACCGCCACTGCGACAACGCACGGGCCGTCGCTGAGGTCCTGCGCGATCACCCCAAGGTCGTCGAGGTGCTGTATCCCGGGTTCGAGGGCCACGACGGCCACGACGTGGCGGTCAAGCAGATGCGCGACTTCGGTGGCATGGTCTCGTTCCGCGTCGCCGGTGGCGAGCAGGCGGCGGTCGACCTCTGCAACCGCACGAAGGTCTTCACCCTCGGTGAGTCGCTCGGTGGTGTCGAGTCGCTCATCGAGCACCCCGGTCGCATGACGCACGCGTCGGTCGCCGGCTCCGAGCTCGAGGTGCCCGGCGACCTCGTCCGACTCTCGGTCGGCATCGAGACCGTCGAGGACCTCGTCGAGGATGTCCTTCAGGCACTGGGGTGACCCCGGAGTACGTCGTCTGCGTCGACACCGGATCGACGTTCACCAAGGCGGCCGCCGTCGCCGTGTCAGGTGACTCGATCGGTCGGCTCCTCGGCACCGCCGCCGTGCCGACCACCGTGGGACCGGGCCGCGATGTGCTGACCGGTCTCGACGACGCTGTCGCGCGCGTGGTGGCACAGGCGGGCGGTGCACCCCTCGACGTTCGTGTCTGCTCGTCTGCGGGCGGCGGTCTGCGGCTCGCGGTCGTGGGCTACGAGCGGGTGGTGACGGCGGAGGCAGGGTCACGCGTCGGCCTGTCGGCTGGCGCGAAGGTCGTGCACGTCTCGAGCGGCCGTCTTGATCGTGACGGGCTCGGTGCGCTGAAGGACGCCCGGCCCGATGTCGTGCTGCTCGTCGGGGGCACCGATGGTGGCGACTCAGACGTGTTGCGGCACAACGCATCGCGGCTCTCAAGCTCTGGCCCGCGAGTGCCGTACGTCGTCGCGGGAAACACCGATGCCCGCGACAACGTCGTCGAGGAGCTCGTACGCCGCAGGCACACGGTGGTCGCGTGCGCCAACGTGCTGCCTCGCATCGGTGTCCTCGACCCGCATCCGGCGCGGGCTGCGATCCGTGACGTCTTCGTGCACCACGTCATCGGCGGCAAGGGGCTCACGTCGGGCCCGCGGTTCGGTCGCCTCGTGCGCGGTGCGACTCCTGACCTCGTGCTCGCCGGCGTCGAGCTGCTGGCCGACTCGGGCGTCGGCGACGTGCTCCTCGTCGACGTCGGTGGGGCGACGACGGACGTGTACTCCGCGCTGACTCCGGATGCCGAGGAGGCATCGCTGCACCGCGAGGTCGTCGAGGTGATGTGGCGTGGGCGCACCGTCGAGGGAGACCTTGGGATGCGTTGGAGCGCAACGGGAGTGGCGGATACCGCGCTCATGGAGAGGCTGGTCGAGCCGGGTCAGGAGCACGACCGAGTCGCTGACATGGCGCGCGTGCGCCACGACGACCCGTCATGGCTGCCGGACTCCGAGACCGAGCGCGAAGACGACGCGTGCATCGCGCGGCTCGCGCTCACCGTCGCCATCCGACGCCACGCGCGCCCGACGGAGACGGTGGACGGGCGCACCCCCGGGCGCGACCTGTCCACGTCGCGCTCGTGATCGCCAGCGGTGGCGTCTTCCGGCACGCGGAGCCCGAGCGGCTGCGGGCGATGCTGGCACCGGTGCTCACCGATCACGCTGGCGGCTGGCGGGTGCCGTCGTCGCCGCGGCTGACCGTCGACCAGCGCTGTGTCATGGCAGCGGCGGGCCTGCTCGCCGACGACCACGCGGAGGCAGCGCAGGCTCTCCTTCGTGACGCGCTCGTGCCGCTGCCGGCCTAGCCTCGGGACGGGTGAAGACCGTCGGGACACCGGCGCGGCGCGCTCCGGACGGCGGCGACTCCACCGCTCGTGATGCACGCGACCGTCCGTCGGTCTTCAGCGCCGGGCTCGGCAGCCCCCGCCGACGCGAGCCGCACGGCATAGTGGTGACCGAGGGTCCGGACGGATCGACGTACGACCAGGGAGCAGCGATGGCACAGGAATGGTCACTCACCCCGCAGGCGGCACCGGTGAAGCCGCGCGGCAAGGGACTGCTCACCAGCGGGATCGTGCTGCTGATCCTCGGTCTCCTCGGCGTCGTGGGCGGGATCATCGGGATCGCAACGTCGGCGGGCAGCCTCGTCAAGGAGTTCGGTTCGCCGCAGCCGACGCCGACCTCCATCACTCGCATCCTCGACGGCGGCACGACCTATGCCGTTTACGAGGCGTCGACCGGTGGCACCGGGAGCTCCAGCGATCCGCTGACGGGCAACGTCATCCTCAGCGACATCACCGTCACCGGGCCGGCCGGGGCCGTGAACGTCAACGACGTCGGCAACAGCACCCAGACCTATGACGCCAACGGAGAGCGCTTCGGCGCCGTCGCGACCTTCGACCCGCCGACGACCGGCAGCTACACCATCGCGGTCTCGACCGAGGGCTCCGTCGTCGTCGTTGCGCCGTCGTTCACCTCGTTCGGCAAGATCGCGATCTGGGTCCTGCTGATCCTCTTCGCTGTCGTCCTCGGCCTGCTCGGGCTGATCCTGCTCATCGTCGGGCTCGTGAAGCGTTCGAAGTCGAAGAAGGAGATCGCGATGGCGTCCGGTGGCTATGCCGCGACGGCGTACGCAACTCCGGGTCAGGTGCAGCAGTCCTACTCCTCGCAGCCCTACTCCACCGGTCCCGGGGTCGAGCAGTCGTTGACCCCCGAGCCGGTCGCGCAGCCGTTCATGGAGCAGCCCGGTGCCCGGCAGGAGCCGATCGCCGCGCCGGTTGCACCCCAGCCGGTCGCTCCGCAGGCCCCAGCGCTTCCCCCGGCGGGCTGGTACGCCGATCCGCAGCGGCCCGGCGGGCAGCGCTATTGGGACGGCGCGACCTGGACGCAGCACACCGCCTGATCGTGCGGTGCCACTGGCCGCACGATGCACTCCGCGGCTGGGGCCACCTGCACGATGTGACCGATGGTCGGTGCTCGAAGCGCGCCTGGCGACTCGATCGTTGGTAGGGCGTAGTCCGTTGTGCCGTCTGGGATTGCACCGTCGCTGGGACGCTCGGGCGGCGCTGCGTGGGCGTGTCGAGTCAGGACGTGGTGGGATCGGCGCATGAGCGCAGATCTCCAGGAGTGGACAGCCATCGGCATTGCCGCCCAGGTCTCCGGCCGCCGTACGACTGCGGTCGACACGGTAGGGGAGTCGCTGCGCAGACTGACCGAGCTCGACGGTGACCTCGCGGCGTTCCAGGTCGTACGTCGTGATGCCGCGCTGATCGAGGCGGCAGAGGTCGACGCGAAGGTCGCACGTGGTGAGGTACTCCCGCTCGCGGGTGTGCCGATCGCGATCAAGGACAACATCTCGGTCGAGGGCGAGCCCATGCGCGTGGGGTCCGCCGCGACTGAGGCGCACCTTCAACCGCACGACCACGAGGTCGTCCGCCGACTGCGCGCCGCCGGTGCGGTCGTCGTCGGCATTACGAGGGTCCCTGAGCTCTGCATCTGGGGCACGACCGACTCGGTCTACGGCACCACCCGCAACCCCTGGGATCTCGAGCGAACGCCTGGTGGGTCTTCGGGAGGATCGGCCGCCGCCGTCGCCTCGGGCATCGTGCCGGTCGCGCACGCCGCCGACGGTATGGGTTCTATCCGGATTCCCGCTGCGTGCACGGGTTTGGTGGGCATCAAGCCGGGCACGGGCGTCGTGCCGTGCGACCTCGGCCACAACGACTGGTACGGCCTCGCAGAGAACGGCCCGCTCGCGACGACGGTCGCCGACGCCGCCCTCGTGCTCTCTGTCATGGCTGATGTCGCCTCGCTCGCCCACGTCACGGATGCGGCCGACGGTCCGCCCCTGCGGATCGCCGTCTCGACGCGTCCGCCACTGACGGGTGTGCCGGTCGACCGTGAGCACGTCAGGGCGCTCTTCGCCTCTGCCGCAGCGCTGATGCACGCGGGGCACGATGTCGAGCGCTTCGACCCGACGTATCCCAACGCAGTGGCGACGGCCGCCCTCACGAGGTGGTTTGCCGGCGCTGCTGCCGACGCCGAGCACCTCGACCCCGCGCTGCTCGAGGGCCGCACTCGCCGCCACGTCGCCTTGGGACGGCAGGTCGTCGCGCGAGGGCAGCTCAAGGACGGTCCGCGTGACGCCTGGCGTGCCCAGTCGCTCGAGATGCTGACGACCTACGACGTCCTCATGCTCCCCGTGCTCTCGCGGCCGCCGCTCGAGGCGAAGCGCTGGGGCGACAGCAACTGGGCCACCAACATGGCGGTGAACACCGTCGCGGCGCCGTTCGCCGCGGCCTGGAACCTCGCCGGCTTTCCCGCCATGTCGGTGCCTGCGGGGGTCCACCCGGAGGCGGGCACGCCGATGTCGGTGCAGCTCGTTGCTCGCCCCGGCCGCGAGTCGCTCCTGCTCTCCGTAGCGCGCAGCCTCGAGATACTCCGCCCCTGGCCACACCGCCCCCCCGCCTACACCTGACCCTTCCAGCCGTACCCCTCTTCTTCTCGCGTGATCTTGGTCGTGGGGGGTGTTGGCGGCCCCGGGCGCCACCACACC
>JANMBJ010000306.1:0-11496 GCA_031360335.1 Candidatus Nanopelagicales bacterium | reverse complement strand
ATCGCACAACGCCGGGCCGCGTTTAGGGTTGGTCTTTTGGTCTACGCGCCCACCGTGGGCTTGCTGCGGTCGCCGTACTTCGCCGGCATCCATTGGTGGTTGGGCGGCTCGACGACCGACGTCCCCCGGTCGATCCGCGAGCTCGACGCCGCCGGCTCGCTCGGCGCCACGCCACTCGTCGTGCTGACCGCCGACTCCTCGGGCGACCAGAAGAAGGCGTGGTTCCCGCTCCAGAAGACTCTTGCCGGGCTCTCCACCGACTCCGTCCACGCCCTGGCTGTCGGATCCGGCCACGTCATCCAGGACGACAAGCCGTCTGTCGTCCTGGGGGCCGTCGCCGAGGTCGTCGAGGCCGCCTCAGCAGGGACCACTCTCCCCTCGTGCGCGACCACCTTCCCCCAGCTGGGCGGTCGCTGCTTCTAGCGTCCGGAGACGTCCGAGATATGTGCTCATGACGCGGTAGAGCGTGGTGTGAGCACAGATCTCGCGGGGCTCGGTGCGGGACATGACGACGGGCGCCCACCCCGGGTGGGGAGAGCGCCCGTGAGGGTGAGTCGAGCGGCTACTCGTCGTCCTCGTCGTCGATGTACTTGGAGTAGAGGTCCGACACGTCGTCGTCCTCGTCCACGACCTTGGACACGATCACCGGCGCCTCGTGATGGGCACCGGTCAGCTCGGCCTGGAGCCGGTTCAGGTCGGTGTTGACCGACCCGTACTTCAGCTCCCGGGCGACCTTGGTCTGCTTGGCCTTGGCCCGGCCACGTCCCATGGCTTGACCCCCTCTGGGGACCACTGCCCCGGATACGAGCGACATGACACCCATCGGGGCTGCGCCGCCGATGGTTCGAGAGGCCATCATAAACGCCAGCGAGGGCGCTTGCGGCACGGGTTCGCCCGGAGCGCACCGCGCGGCGTCGCCAGCCCACCCCTGACCTGGGTGCTGTGGGGGTCACCCGGCCCTGGAAGCGCCCACAAGACCCAGGTCGGGGGTGGGGTTCAGCTGGGCGAGGTGAAGCTGTCGCGGGTCGGGGCGGCGGCTATGCGTTCTTCGGCAAGGTGCTCGGCGGCTACGAGTGGGGTTACGGCTGCGGCATCGGCTCGGCGGAGGACGTCGAGGAGGGTGCGGCCGATGGCCTGGGCTCGGTGGCGGGCTGCGACGCCGTCGTAACGGCCCTGGCCGGCGTACTCGGCTCCCACGGCGATGACGCCGCCGGCGTTGACGAGGAAGTCGGGCGCGAACAGCACGCCACGCTCGGCCAGGCGGTCGGCCAGGTCGCGCTCGACGAGCTGGTTGTTGGCGGCACCGCAGACCGCCTGCGCCTGCAGTGTCCCGGCGAGCTCGCGCGTCACGGCTCCGCCGAGGGCGCACGGGCTGAAGATGTCGAGGTCGGCCTCGGTGACCGCCTCGGGCGAGTCCGCGATCTCGGCCTCGGGAACGCTCGCCCGCAGTCGGGCGATGGCGTCGGTGTTGACGTCGGCGACGAGCACCCGGCCGCCCTCGGCGACCACATGTACGGCGAGGCGGCCGCCGACCTTGCCCGCGCCGGTGATGCCGACCCGCCGACCGGCCAGCGACCCGCTGCCCCAGAGATGCTCGGCAACCGCCTTGAGCGAGTGATGGACACCGACGGCCGTCAGGTCGCCGGAGTCGCCGCAACCGCCGTTCTCCGGTGAGCGGCCGGTGGTCCAGGGGTTGACCGTCGCGATGAGGTCCATGTCGGAGACGTAGGTCCCGACGTCGGCCGCGGTCACATAGGCGCCGCCGAGCGACGCGACGAGCCGGGCGTAGGCACGCATCAGCTCGGGGGTCTTGTCGCGGTGCGGGTCACCGATGATGACCGCTTTGCCGCCACCGTGGGGGAGACCGGCGAGCGCGTTCTTGTACGTCATGGCCCGTGCGAGGTCGAGCACGTCGGTCAGGGCGGCATCGGCGTCGGCATAGTCGACGAAACGGGTGCCACCCAGGGCCGGACCGAGCGCCGTCGAGTGCACTGCCACGATCGCGTGCAGCCCCACCGACTCGTCGTTGCCGAAGACGACCTGCTCGTACGACGTCACACCCGCGGGAAGACTCACGCCACGAAGGCTAGGGCCTGGCTGACGGCTACGTTCCCGGCCAGCAGGATGGCGACCCATCAGACGGGCCCTCGCCACCCGTCGAGATCACGATCAACGCGCGGGCGTGGCGCCGGTCAGGCGGGAAGCTCGTGGAGGAAGGGCGGGTCTGCTCCTGGCCGGGTGCAGGTGATGCCGGCGACGACGATCGCGCGCTCGACGACATTCCGGACGAGATCAAGGTCGGCGAGGTCCTCACGCGTGTGCCCGCCGGTCTCCCAGAACGCCAGGAACCCACCCCCGAACGAGTCGCCGGCACCGACCGTGTCGACCACGTCGACACCCGGCACGGGCACGACGACCTCGTCGACGGGGGTGATGATGCGTACGGCGTCGGCCCCGTCCGTGAAGAGCACCACGCGAGCCCCACCGGCGAGCAGGTCACGCGCGGCATCCAGCGACTCCGAGCTCGGGTCGAGCCACGCGAGGTCGTCACCGGAGACCTTGATCACATCAGCCCGTTCGAGGACCCGCTGGAGCCGGGCGCGGTAGGCCGACTCGTCGGAGATGATCTGCGGTCGGCAGTTGGGGTCGACCATCACGAGCACGGCGTCGCTCGCCGATGTGACGAGCGCCTCGGCCGCGGCAGCGAGCGGCTCGATGACCAGACCCAGGGTGCCGACGGCGAGCACCCGGACCTCCGGACCCAGCACCAGGTCACCGACGGTGACGTCGGGTGCGGACGTGCCGTCGACGTAGAAGTAGTAGGTCGCGGCCCCCGTCGCATCGAGCTCGGCGAGCGCCAGGGTCGTCGGTCGCCCGTGCCGGGTCGTGAGCGGGGTGGCGACACCGTCGTCATGGAGCAGGGCCGAGATCCGGCGGCCGAAGGCGTCGTCGGAGATGCCGCCGCCGAAGGCGACGGTGGCGCCGAGGCGTGCGGCAGCGCGAGCCATGTTGAACGGGCCACCGCCGGGCACAGCGCGGATGGACCCGTCGGGCGGCACGATGAGGTCGACCAGGGCCTCACCGACGACCAGCAGCGACACGGAAGGTCCCCTCGCGTACGAGCCTGGGCAGACGCCGATCCTGGCGCCCGGCGACAGCGTAGTGACCCCGTGCGGGCTGGAGCAGGGCACCGCCCCGCAGGGGATCGCCCCGAGTCCCGGCGACCGGTGCTGCTGACCCACGGTTACGAAAGGGGAACGGAACGCGCTTCCGGCCTCGGGGCATGCCATAGTCGCCGCCGGACCAAAGCGACCAAACCGGACACGCCAGAGTCCGGTCGGACCTGTCCTGCTGTCATCGTCCACGAGGGGGATCTCATGGCTGGTCGAGTGCCCGAGGCCGATGAGCTGCTCACGCCTGCCGAGGTGGCCGCGCTGTTCCGAGTCGACCCCAAGACGGTGACGAGGTGGGCGAAGGCCGGGAAGCTGACCTCGATCCGCACGCTGGGCGGGCACCGCCGCTATCGCGCACTCGAGGTGCGTTCGCTCCTCGGTGACATCCCTGGGCAGCGCGACACCGGCACCGACTCCGCAGCCTCCGGCCAGTAGCTCGTGGCTCGGCGCCGCCGCCTGCCACGGAGCCAGCGTCAGAGCTGGCTCAGAGCTGGGGGAGTGAACGCAGGATCGCCGCCAGTTGACCGCTGATGTCGACGTGATCGTCGTCATCCGGCCCGCCGTCGTTGTTCGGGTCCCCGAGATAGCTCGCAAGAGCCGCACCCAGCCCGGCGTGCACGATGACCATCTCGCAGAGCGCGAGCGCGTCGTCCCCCGCGAGACCGGGCTTGGCCAGGCACAGCGACACGGCGCCGTGCGCCGCCGCCCACAGACCCGTGGTGATGAGCATCGGATCGCTGCCCGGGGCGAAGACGCCGACGTCGATGCAGCTCTGCACCGCGTCGCTCAGGTGCTTGTGCGTCGGACCGGCGACGATGTCGTCAGCGGTGAACGCGTTGGGGCTCGAGTCGAGGTGACCGGGCATGCGCATCATGGCGAGGCGGTACTGCTCAGGGTTCTCGAGCGCGAACCGCGTGTAGGTGATGCCACGCAGCCGCAGCCCGTCGAACGGGTCGGTCGTGGTGGCCGCGGCCTCTTCCATGAGCGCGTCGAGGTCGGCGAAGACCGCCTCGCAGACGGCGTCGAGGAGGGCGGCCTTGTCCGCGTAGTGCAGGTAGATCGAGGGTGTCGAGACACCGACGCGCTCGGCCACGGCGCGCACGGACACGGCGTCGGCGTCGTTGGTCTCGGCGAGCAGCCCGCGGGCGACCACCAGGATCTCGTCGCGCAACCGCTCGCCTTCGCCGCGACGTGCACGGCGACGAGGGCGAGCGGGCGCAGCGGTCATAGCCGTCAGCCTACGGCCACGGGCGAGGCGAGGTGCAGGTCGACGTCGTCGGTCTCGGCCTCGCTGATCCCGATGCGGTCGTGGAGCCGTCGCAACCGTGCCGGGGCCCACCAGTTGGCATCGCCGGCGATCCGCATGAAGGCCGGCACGAGCAGGCCGCGCACGATCGTCGCGTCGACGAGCACTGCGAGGGCGACACCGACGCCGAGCATCTTGATGATCGTCACGCCGCTGGTCGCGAACGCGATGAACACGATCGCCATGAGGCCCGCGGCCGAGGTGACGAGGCGGCCCGTGCGCTGCATCCCCAGGGCGACCGCGGCCGCGTTGTCGCCGGTGCGGTCGTACTCCTCCTTGATCCGCGAGAGCAGGAACACCTCGTAGTCCATCGAGAGCCCGAACGCGATGCAGAACATCAGGATCGGCATCGAGGTGTCGAGCTCACCGGTGACCGTGAAGTTGCCCAGCCACTGAGACAGATGACCCTCCTGGAACACCCAGACCATCGCACCGAAGGTGGCCGAGAGGCTGAGCGTGTTCATGACGAGCGCCTTGAGCGGCAGCACGACGGACCCGGTGAAGAGGAACAGCAGGATGAAGGTTGCGACCGCGATGATGCCGACGGCCCAGGGCAGCCGTGAGCCCATCGCGTCCTGGGAGTCGGCGAAGACCGCTGCGGACCCGCCGACGTACGTCGTACCCAGGGGCGACTGCACGGCCCGCAGGTCGGTGACGACCTGCTTGCCCGCGTTGGAGTAGGGCTCGACATCGACCACGACCGAGAGCCAGGTGCCGTCCCCTGTCGTCGCCGTGAACCGCGTGCTTGCAGGTGTCGCAGGGGTGACCTGGCTGCCCTTCGCGTAGGACCCGGTCGACGCGTCGACGCGGGTCACCCCGCTGACGGTCGAGAGCTGTTCGGCGTACGCCGAGACGACCCTGGCCGATGCCGTGCTCGAGGGCGCGACCACGGTGAGCGGGTCCGACTCACGCGAGTCGAACTTGTCGCGCAGCAGCTGCCCGGCTTGCGCCGCCTGAGCGGACGCCGGCAGCACGCGGTCGTCGGTCTGGCCGAACGTGACCCGGAAGAAGGGCAGCCCGAGGGCGACGAGGAGGGCCACGCCACCGATGAGGATCGGCCACGGGCGCGCCATGACGAACCTCGACAGGCGATACCAGAAGCCATGGTCGGTGACCTCCATCGAGCCGCGCAGCACGCGGAACCTGTTGACCCGCGTGCCCAGGACCGCGAGCAGCGCAGGGAGTACGACGACAGCGGCGACGACTGCGAGAGCTGTGGTCGCGATGCCGGCGTAGGCGAAGGAGCGTAGGAAGAACTGCGGGAAGACGAGCAGCGCGGCGAGCGCGATGGCGACGGTGATGCCGGAGAAGACCACGGTGCGTCCGGCGGTGGCGACGGTGCGGATCACGGCCTCGTGCGGTTCGCGTCCCTTGGCGAGCTCTTCGCGGAAGCGGGTGACGATGAAGAGCGCGTAGTCGATGCCGAGGCCGATGCCCAGCGCCGTCACGAGGTTGATGGCGAAGATGCTGACGCTGGTGACCTGGGTCGTGATGAAGAGGGCGAGGAACGAGCCGAGCACCGCGATGGCGCCGATGACTGCCGGGAGCCCCGATGCGACGAGTGCTCCGAACACCAGCAGCATCAACAACATCGTGACGGGGATGGCGATGCTCTCGGCGCGCTGCAGGTCCTTCTCGATCGTGGAGCCGACCTCGCTGAAGACCACCGGTGCACCGGACACGCGCACGCTGAGCACCCCGTCGGGGCTGTTGCCGGCGAGCTCCTTGGCGATGTCACCGGCTCGCTTCTGGGCGGCATCGCCGCTCTCGACCATGCGCGCGGTGACCAGCGCGAGCGTGCCGTCGGTGCTGCGCATCGCGTCGTTCGGCGCCGACCAGTAGCTGGCGACGTCGCGTACGCCGGACTCGGCAGCCAGGCGGGCAGCGAGCGCCTGGCCGGCTGCGGCGACGACGGGGGAGTCGACGGAGGCGCCGTCGACGCCGCCCGCGACGACCACGATGTCGGACGGTCCGGCGTCGAAGCGGTCGCTCAGCTCGCGAGCCGCTGTCGCGGAGGCCGAACCCGGGTCGTCGAACCAGCCGGACGACAGCCGGGCAATCACGCCGCCGCCGACTGCTCCGGCGATGACGACGAACAGGAGCGCCACCACGAGGATCGTGCGGCGTCGGGCGACAGTGAAGGCGCCGAGGCGGGCGAAGCCGCGGGGCGCAGGGGCTGCTACGCCTTGCGTGCCGGCTGTGGGTGCGGACATCGGTGCTCCCAGGGGTATGCGGGACGGCCGGTCGGCCGTGCTGACGGAGATACGTTAACGCCGCTAACTGACTCTCGTCAACCTACCGCCGTCATTCCAGATCCAGGCAGGGAGGCGGTGCTCCCCCGGGTGGGCAGCACTGTGTCAGGGGTCGGGGGGAGACAGCGGCAGGACGCCTGCGGGACCCCTGACAGGTCGGTCGGGCAGACCCGGACGGTGTGCTCCGGCCCGGCGATCAGGCGTACGGGCCGGGGATCTCTCCGGACCCGCGGGTGACCAGTCGGGTCTCGAGGATGTGCCGCGCGCTCATGGCGGTGTCACCGTCGAGCCGGCGGAAGAGCAGCTCGGCGGCGAGCACGCCCATCGCCGCGACGTCCTGGATGACGAGGGTCAGGCCCGGCTCGAGCAGGTCGGCGAGCAGGATGTCGTCGAAGCCGACGAGGCCGACAGCCCGGTGCAGGTCGCGGCTGCGCAGGGCGCGGATGGCGCCGATCGTGATGAGGTTCTGGCTCGCGAACACGGCGGTCGGCGGGTCGTCGACGTCGAGGACCTCGAGCAGAGCGAGGCGCGCGGCCTCGCTGGTGTGCAGGTCGTGCCGGACGATCGCTGAGTCGACGGCGATGCCGGCACGGTCGAGTGCGGCGGCGTAGCCGGCGTACCTCTCGACGGCAGTGCTGATGGTCGCGAAATCACCGAGGTAGGCGATGCGACGGTGGCCGTGCTCGACGAGGTGCGAGACCGCTCGACGCGCTCCGTCCTCGTTGGCCGTGAGCACCGCGTCGGCATCGAGAAGTGTCGGAGGCCGATCCACAAAGACCATGGGAGTGCCCGCTCTTTGCTCCATCGCCAGATACGACTGGTCATGTCCGGCGGGCACGACGATGAGCCCATCGACGCGTCGCGACACGAAGGCCGTGGCGAGCTCACGTTCTCGCGCGTGGTCCTCGTCGAGGCTGCCGGCGAAGACCAGGACGCCCCGCGCCCGAGCGACGTCCTCGACGGCTCGGTGCAGGGCGCCGGAGAACGGGTTGGCGACATTCTCGAGCAGCAGCCCGATGGTCTTGGACTTGCCGTCGTTACGCCGCAGGCTGCTCGCGGTGAGGTTGGGCTGATAGTCGAGGGTGCGGGCGGCGCGACGTACGCGTTCGACGAGGTCGTCGGAGACGCCGGGCTCATCGTTGACCACTCGCGACACCGTCTTGAGGCTGACGCCAGCGAGGGCGGCCACCTCACGCATCGTGGGTCGCGACCGCGCTTCGTCGCGCAGTGGATCCACCGGCCCTCCAGGGTGCGTGCGGTGGCGACGGAACGGTGCCTGACGCCAGAGCGCCGGGTGGCGCCGTGAGGAAACTACACGGACATCAGCTAGATAACGTTGTCATCTCGGGGAAACATCTTCGACACAAACCTATTGACACCAGGGGCAGACCGCGACGAGAACTTATTGACAAGGTTGTCATGCGTTGTCCCGATAGTTCGCTCCCCGAAGGGAAGACCCTCGCCGGCTGCGGCAGCTCCGCCTCGACGGCCACCTCGTCGACGCCCGGTGCGTCCGGTGACGCCAAGAAGCTGACCATCGCCTTCGTCATGGGCGCCGAGGCAGACCCGTTCTTCAAGGCGATGAAGGTCGGCGCTGAAGCCGAAGCCGCCGCGAAGGGCGTGACGCTGATCTGGCAGGGCGACCCGGCGGAGTACTCCCCTGCGACGCAGATCCCGATCGTCGACCAGGTCCTCGCGCAGAAGCCTGACGGCCTCGTGCTGATCCCGACCGACCCCGACGGCTCTATCAGGAGTCGGGCCTCGCACCGCATCTCTCGGTGAGCGCCAACGTCTTCCTCGGTCGAGAGCTGCTCAGGCCGGGCCTCCTCGGCAGGCTCGGCTTCCTGTCGCAGAAGGCGATGGACACCCAGGCGCACGCCGACCTCGAGCGCGTAGGGATCGCGGTGCCCTCGTCGGGTCGCGCGGTCTCCCAGCTCTCCGGCGGTCAGCGTCAGGCGGTGGCCATCGGCCGCGCGGTGGCGTGGGCGAAGACGGTCATCATCCTCGACGAGCCGACCAACCACCTCGGTGCTCGGCAGGCGGGCGAGGTGCTCCAGGTCATCAAGGCCGCCAAGGAGCAGGGCCTCGGCGTCATCCTCATCTCCCACACGCTGCCGCACGTGCTGCAGGTGACCGACCGCGTCGTGGTGCTACGGCTCGGCAAGATCGTGCGTGACGCCCCGACCTCGGAGTTCGACGCCGACAGCCTCCTCGGCACGATCACCGGCCTGATCACCAACATCTGAGCCGAGCGTCGAGTTCCGGTACAGGTCACGATCCACGGCGCGGCCGCTCCCGAAACCCGGGGGTGGCCGCGCCGATCTGCGTCGCTCTGCCTGACGCCACTCGTTCGGCGTAGCCCCCGGTCTCCACCGGTGGCGGGAGTGGGTGTCTCCACGGTGCACTGGCGAGGTGAGCACCTGGGGCAGGTGGGTGAAGCGCTATGGCGCCAGCTCGACGACGCTGCCCTTCTCGGTGAGGTTGCTGCTGACGTTCCCGTTCGCCTTCCTGCTGATGTCGGACCTCGGACTCGTCGTCCGCGTGGGCTTCGGGCCAGCAGCCGCGATCACCACGTTCTTCCTGCTGCTGACCGGGTTCGCCACGTGGACGCTCGTCCCGCACCTGTGGGTGCCGTCGGACCGGGCGATCCGTGACGAGCGGCGTGACCAGATCGTCGCCCGCCGGCTGCGCCAGGAGCTCGCGCTCCGCGAGGCGCGCGAGCCCGGCTCCGACTTCGACGACGTACCCACCGGTCCCTGGCACCGTCGCCCGTCGGCACCCACCCGCTGGTAACGGACCACCCCCACCGCCGACCTGGGTGTTGTGGGGTCTTCGCGTCGCGGGAAGCACCCACTGCACCCAGGTGACGGGTGGGTCAGGGGGTGTAGCGCCAGGCGGCGACCCGGTCGATACGGAGGTGACCGGCACCCGCGGATGGCCGGTGCGCCACCCACCGGCGATCCACTGCTCCACCCCGTCGTGGCGTGGCGACATCGGGTGCGACCGCATGGAACCGTGGGGGCGTTGCCCGCGTCGCAGGGGTGGGGGTCACCGGGCCGCGCTGCGTGCTCGTCATGTCATCGGGTGGGTGCCGCGAGGCTCCCGGGGAAAGGCGTGCTCATGGCCGTCCGTCGTCGCGTGGTCCGTCCGGTGCTCGTCGCCGTGGTGTCTGCCCTTGCGGTGGCGACGATGGTCGGCCCGAGCCAGGCCGCACCCGGTGCGTACGTCGGGGCAGCGGGCCACGGCTCGAAGCCTCAGCTGCAGCGCGACAGCAGCTGGACGGTCGTCACCGACGCCTCGGGCGCGATCATCGCGTGGGATCCGCGAGGCAGGCGGCTGTCGGGCGACGCGCGGCCCGAGTTCGCACTCGACGGTGACGTGATCGGGGCACCGGTGACCGATCCCTCGGGGCGTCTGCGGCTGTTCGTGCCCGGGCTGTCCGGAGTGACGCCGGCGCGCCTGTCGGTCTTGCTCTCCGGTCGCCGGATCGATGTCGCGGTGCCTGGTCGCGCCTCGGTCGCCCGCCCGTCGGTCGCGAGCGTGAGCGGGCCGGTCCAGCCCCGCACACTCGTGACGCCGGACCCAGGCGCCGCGGGGACGTTCGCGACCACAACCTTCACCTATGCGATGCCGAGCATCACCGTGGACGGGATGGCGGTGCCGCTCGAGGTGCTCGGCCTGGTCGTCGCACCCGTCGGTGCCCCGGGACGCCGTCCCGTGGTGCTCTTCCTGCACGGTCGGCACTCGACCTGCTATCTCGGCGTGGACGTGACGGGGGACTGGCCGTGCAGCGCCCGCTTCCGGGCGATTCCGAGCCTCGCGGGATATCGCCGCACGCAGCAGCTGCTGGCCTCTCGGGGCTACATCACCGTCTCGATCGCCGCCAACGGCATCAACGCTCAGGACGGCGGGCTGCCCGACTCGGGGGCGAACGCTCGCTCGGTGCTCGTACGCCATCACCTGGACCTGCTGGCCGCATGGAACACCGCGTCGTCGGGCCCGGGGCAGCTGGCAGCGCTGCGCGGGCACCTCGACATGAGCAGCGTCATGCTCGTCGGGCACAGCCGCGGCGGAGAGGGTGTGGCTCGTGCAGCCATCGACACGACGGCGCAGGACCCCTATCGCATCCGTGGGGAGGTGCTCATCGCCCCGACCGACTTCGGCCGTCAGGTTCCCGCGGGACTGCCCACGACCGTGCTGCTTCCCTACTGCGACGGCGACGTGTCGGACCTGCAGGGTCAGCAGTACGTCGACCAGTCGCGCGGCCTCATCAGCGGTGACAACGCCCTGCGCACGGCCGTCATGGTGCTGGGTGCCAACCACAACTACTTCAACAGCGAGTGGACGCCAGGGACCGCGAAGGCACCCGCCAACGACGACTGGGGTGACTCGAGCGACTCGACCTGTGGAACTCACGCAGCCGGGCGGCTCTCCTCGTCGGCGCAGCTCGCGGTCGGTGCCACCTACGTCTCCGCAGCCGCCGACTCCTACCTCCGTCGCAGCGCCACAGCGGTGCGCCTGCTGGACGGGACGCAGGTGCGCGCCGCTTCGGCAGGGAAGGCAGTCGTGCTCACCGAGGCTCTCGGTGGTCAGCGTCGAGTCGTGCTCACCGACCCTCGTGCTGTCGGCCTCGTGGCGACAGGTCGGGCGAGGGTGACCGCGTGTGCCGGCTTCACCCTCGACGGCTCACCCTCGTGCATCTTCTCCGCGCCGAGCCCGCACTGGTTGCAAGGCGATCTCCCGTCGACCTATGCCATGTCGGCGT
>JANMBJ010000262.1:0-6464 GCA_031360335.1 Candidatus Nanopelagicales bacterium | reverse complement strand
GGGGACGGCGCGCGAGCCGTGCGTGGTGGGCAGACCAACCAGGTCTTCGTTGTCCTTCACCAGCGTCGGGATGCCGGCGAGCGGTGCGTCGGCGGCTGCCGCGGGCAGCGTCGCCTGCTCTACCCAGGCGGCGACCGCGTTGAGGTGCGGGTTCACCGATCTAGCCCGCGTCACAGCGGCGGCTCGGAGCTCGTCGGCGGAGACCTCACGCCGTGCGAGGCGGTCCAGAAGTACGACGAGATCATCACCACCGAGCGCGTCGTCGACGACTGCGCTCACCCGAGTCGGTCGGTCTGCCGCTGTCATCGGTCCTCCTCGCGTGCAGCAGATGCGAGGGTCGCAGAAGGCCGCTCAGATATCGCGGAAACGGTTGATCTTGTCGAGGTGCTGGGCGCGGAGCTCGGGATTGCGTACGCCGAGGCCCTCCTCGGGCGCGAGCGCCAGCACGCCGACCTTGCCCTGGTGCAGGTTGCGGTGGACGTCGTACGCCGCCTGCGCCGTGTCCTCGAGCGCATAGGTCTTGCTCAACGTCGGATGCACCTTGCCGCGAGCGATGAGGCGGTTGGCCTCCCACGCCTCGCGGTAGTTGGCGAAGTGCGAGCCGATGATGCGCTTGAGGTTCATCCAGAGGAAGCGGTTGTCGTACTCGTGCATGAAGCCCGACGTCGACGCGCAGGTGACGATCGTGCCGCCCTTGCGTGCGACATAGACCGACGCGCCGAACGTCTCGCGACCGGGGTGCTCGAAGACGATGTCGACGTCGTCGCCACCCGTGAGCGCGCGGATGTCGCCGCCGAGACGGCGCCACTCCTTCTGGTCCTGGTTGTGCTCGTCCTTCCAGAACTTGTAGCCGTTGGCACTGCGGTCGATGATCAGCTCCGCGCCCATGCGACGGCAGATCTCTGCCTTCTCCGGGCTGGAGACCACGCAGATCGGCGTGGCTCCGCCGTTGAGCGCCATCTGCGTGGCGTAGGACCCGAGCCCGCCGGACGCGCCCCAGATCAGCACGAGGTCGCCCTGCTTCATCCCGGCGCCGTTGCGCGAGACGAGCTGGCGATAGGCCGTCGAGTTCACGAGGCCGGGCACCGCGGCCTCTTCCCACGTGAGGTGCGCCGGCTTGTCGAGCAGCTGGTTGGCCTTGACGAGCGCGACCTGTGCGAGGCCACCGAAGTTGGTCTCGAAGCCCCAGATCCGCTGCTCCGGGTCGAGCATCGTGTCGTTGTGCCCGAAGGGGCTCTCGAGCTCGACCGACAGGCAGTGCGCGACGACCTCGTCGCCGGGTGCCCAGGTGTGCACTCCGGGTCCGGTGCGCAGAACGACGCCGGAGAGGTCAGATCCGACGACGTGATACGGCAGGTCGTGCCGCTTCGCGAGGGGGTTGGTCCTGCCGTAGCGCTCGAGGAAGCCGAACGTCGACACCGGCTCGAACATCGCGGTCCACACGGTGTTGTAGTTGATGGAGCTCGCCATCACCGCGACGAGCGCCTCGCCCGGCCCGAGCTCCGGCATGGGCACGTCGTCGACGTGGAGCGACCTGCGCGGGTCCCGGTCGCGTGTGGGAACTCCGTCGAACATGTGCTCCTCGTCCTTGTGCACCGTCACGGCGCGATACGACTCGGGAATCTCGAGGCCGGCGACGTCGTCTGCCGTCGCGGAGCCGCTCAGGATCGCATCGAGGATGTGCTTCACGTCGCCCTCCGGGGCAGGCGCAGGTGGTGCGGTACGCGGCCGTCGCGTCCGTTCCCGACGCTACTCACGAGGCTCCCCGCGACTCCACCAGGGGGTGACCCGTCGTACCGCAACCGCTTGCATCTGCTGAGGTCCGCGAGTCACCGCCCGCAATCGCTGGTTTCGCGGCGGTGAAAACTGCGGATTCGGGCAGCTACTCGAGGACCGGGGGAGGGCGTCAGTGACGGGTGACGGCGGGCTCGACGAGCTCGACGAGGACGCCGCCGCAGTCCTTGGGGTGCACGAAGTTGACGCGTGAGCCGGACGTGCCGCGCTTGGGTTCGTCGTAGAGCAGGCGCAGGCCGGCGTCGCGCAGGCGCTGCGCGGCCACGTCGACGTCGGTCACTCGGAACGCGACCTGCTGGATTCCCTCGCCGTTGCGCTCGAGGAACCTGCCGATCGCCGAGTCAGGGCGCAGCGGGGCCAGCAGCTGCAGGCACGAGTCGCCGATGCCGAGCATCGCCTCACGCACCCCCTGCTCCTCGTTGACCTCCTCGTGCACCTTCGGCAGGCCGAAGGTGCACGCGTAGAAGGCAACCGCCGCGTCGAGGTCACGTACGGCGAACCCCACGTGGTCGATGGCGGTGACGACGGGGCCGAGCACCTCGGCAGGGGTAGGGGAGCTCACGGCAGTATCGTGGCGCGTAGTTCGCCCCGTGTCTGCAGGAGGGTCCCCCATGAGCACCGGTCCGACCGTCATCGTCGCTGGAGCACGCACTCCGATGGGCCGGCTCCTCGGCTCGCTCACGGACTTCTCGGGGGCCGACCTCGGCGGCGTCGCCATCAAGGCCGCGCTGGAGCGCTCCGGCGTCCGCCCTGACCAGGTCGACTACGTGATCATGGGCCAGGTGATCCAGGCGGGTGCCGGCCAGATCACTGCACGCCAGGCCGCGGTGAAGGGCGGCATCTCCATGGACGTGCCGGCGCTCACGATCAACAAGGTCTGCCTCTCCGGCCTCGACGCCATCGCGTTGGCCGACCAGCTGATCCGCGCAGGCGAGTTCGAGATCGTCGTCGCCGGTGGCATGGAGTCGATGACGCAGGCACCGCACCTGCTGCCGAAGTCGCGCCAGGGCTACAAGTACGGCGACGTCACGCTCACCGACTCGATGGCGCACGATGCGCTCTTCTGCGCGTTCGACCAGGTCGCGATGGGGGTCTCGACGGAGAACCACAACACCCGCTATCCCATCGCCACGCGCGAGGCGCAGGACGCGTTCTCGGCGCGCTCGCACCAGCTCGCGGCGGCGGCACAGAAGAACGGCATCTTCGCCCAGGAGATCGCGCCGGTCACCATCCCGCAGCGCAAGGGCGACCCGATCGTGTTCTCCGAGGACGAGGGCATCCGGGCCGACACCACAGCCGACTCGCTGTCGAAGCTGCGCCCGGCCTTTGCCAAGGACGGCACCATCACCGCTGGTTCGTCGTCGCAGATCTCCGACGGTGCAGCGGCCGTCGTCGTCATGAGCAAGGCAATGGCTGAGGAGCTCGGTCTCACCTGGCTCGCCGAGATCGGCGCGCACGGTGTCGTCGCCGGGCCGGACGCCTCGCTACAGGAGCAGCCGGCCAACGCGATCCTCAAAGCACTAGGCCGCGAAGGACTTGCGCCGTCGGACCTCGACCTCGTCGAGATCAACGAGGCCTTCGCAGCAGTCGGCATCGTGTCGACCGACAAGCTCGGACTGAGCCCCCACAAGGTCAACGTCAACGGCGGAGCGATCGCGCTCGGGCACCCCGTGGGGATGAGCGGCGCTCGCATCGTCCTGCACCTGGCGCTCGAGCTCAAGCGGCGCGGCGGCGGCATCGGCGCCGCGGCGCTGTGCGGCGGCGGTGGCCAGGGCGATGCCCTGGTGATCCGCGTCCCCTCGGCTTAGCCGCGTGGTCGACCCGGTCTCCGACCTCGTCTCACGAGCACGTGACGGGCAGGCGCGCGCTGTCGCGCGCCTGATCTCCTACGTCGAGGACGCCTCGCCGCTGCTGCGCGAGGTCACGGCCGCCCTCGCACCGTATGCCGGGCGTGCCCAGGTCATCGGGATCACCGGGGCGCCGGGCGTGGGCAAGTCCACCTCGACCTCGGCGCTCGTGTCGGACTACCGTGCACGAGGCCTGCGCGTGGGTGTGCTCGCTGTCGACCCCTCGTCGCCGTTCTCCGGCGGCGCGCTGCTCGGCGACCGCGTGCGCATGCAGGAGCACGCGACCGACCCCGGCGTCTTCATCCGATCGATGGCCTCGCGCGGTCACCTCGGCGGGCTCGCGTGGGCGACTCCGCAGGCGGTGCGGGTGCTCGACGCTGCTGGGTTCGACATCGTGATCGTCGAGACGGTCGGCGTCGGTCAGAGCGAGGTCGAGGTGGCGGGTGCGGCCGACACCACGCTCGTGCTGCTCGCTCCCGGAATGGGCGACGGAGTGCAGGCGGCTAAGGCCGGCATCCTCGAGATCGGCGATATCTTCGTCGTCAACAAGGCTGACCGCGACGGTGCGGAGGCCACGCTGCGCGAGCTGCGCCACATGATCACCCTCGGTGCCGGGCCTCGCTCGGGTCGGTCGGATGACCCGTGGTCACCTCAGGTGCTGCGTACCGTCGCGGCCCGCGGTGAGGGCATCACCGAGGTCGTCGATGTCATCGCCGCCCACCACGACTGGCTCGGCCGCACCGGTGCGCTCGCCGAGCGTCGACGGGGGCGCGCCGCCTCCGAGATCGAGGCGATCGCTTTCGCGACGCTGCGCGCCCGCATCGGCGACCTGCGCGGTGACGTACGCCTCGACGCTCTGGCCGCCCGTGTCGTCACCGGCGACCTCGACCCCTACTCCGCCGCCGACACCCTGGTCTCCGGCCTCTCCCTCTGACCCACCCCCCCATCACGCGCTGGGGTGATGGTCAGGTGGGGGTGGCGAGGTGCTCGAGCCGGGTGTGGATGGCGGGGACGTACGCCTCGGACTCGGGCTTCATGACGGTGCTGCGCAGGATGCGCGCGTGCGGGGTGTCGGCGAAGGCGGCGTGACCGCGGAACGCCATCGCGTCGGCGGTGACGGAATAGGTCGCGAGGTGGATCTGCTCGGCGGGGTCACCGGCAGCTGCAGCGTGGAAGAGGGCCGAGGAGGCGGCGTCGATCTGCGACAGCCACTCGCGCGTCGGGAAGTAGGTCACGATGTCGAGCTCGGGTGCCTGGTACGACGTCAGCATCGACGACTCACCGAGCAGGCGTGCCCACTCGAGTGCCCCGCGGCGGTTGGCGCGGAGCACCTGGCCGAGGCCATCGTCGGTCAGCGGGATCACCTCGAACGTGAGCCACAGCGCGGCGGCCGCGGCACCTGCGCGGCTGCACTCGAGCGAGATCTCGCCGAGGTGCAGCTCGTCGGAGCTGAAGTAGGTGTAGGGCGAGTCATGCACGTAGAAACGTCCGACAGTGGGGTCGCGGAAGAGCACCGCGCCGCAGCCGTAGGGCTGGAGCCCGTGCTTGTGCGGGTCGATGACAACACTGTCGACCTCGGCGATCGCGCGATAGGGAGCGCTCGCGACACCGTCGGCCGAGTCGTCGGCGACCAGGGCGAAGAATCCGCCGTAGGCCGTGTCGACATGCACGCGTACGCCGGCTGCGCGGGCCCGATCCACGATCTGCGGCAGCGGGTCGAGAGCACCGAGACCGGTCGTCCCGAGTGTCGCCACCACGGTGCCGATGCGCCCGGTGGCGAGCACCTCGTCGAGGTGCTCGAGATCCATCCGCCCTGCAGCGTCGGAGCGCACCGAGATGCCGTCGACGCCGAGCACCTGGCACATCCGGTTGTGGGTGTAGTGAGCGTCGGCGCCGTAGGCGATGGCCTTGCCGGGGTGCGACTCGCGAGCGACCCAGAGTGCCTCGAGGTTGGCGATGGTGCCGCTCGACGTGAGGTGCCCTAGGTGGTCGGGAAAGCCGAACATGCCGGCCATCCGCGCGACGACCTCCTTCTCCAGCGCGGCCGTCGCGGGACCTCCGTCGAGTGCGTGGGCGTTGGGATTGATGAGCATCGCGGTGGTGTAGCCGAGCACGGCTGCGGGGTGCGGCGGCTTGAGCATCTGTCCGACATAGCGGGGATGGCCGAAGGGGTAGTTGTCACGCAGGCGTTCGACCAGGCGGTCGAACGCAGCGCCGAGCGCATCGTCGCTCACCGCGACGCTGGGATGCGCCGCGAACACGCCGTACTCCTTCTCCCACGCGGATATCGCGCCGACGGCACGGGGGAGCCACGCCTGCAGGTCGGTCATCGCGTCACACCTGCGCCGCGGCGCGCTCGACGGTGAGAAGGCTCTCCTCGGCGTGCTCGGCGTGATACGCCGCACCACCTCCGCGCAGCCCGAACAGTCGCTTGCTCCACAGCAGCCAGACGACGGCCGCGACATTGACGACGAAGGCAAGCAGGCGCAGCACGGTGACCCGGTTGAGGAGCTCGTGGATCTCCAGCGGCAGGAACACGCTGGTGGCGATCACCGCGAGATATTCGCCCCAGCGCTTCACGGTCCAGAGCCCGATCGCCTCGGCAGCCTGCACCGCGCAGTAGGCGAACACGGCCACGGCGATCCACGCGAGCGCCGTCTCGGAGAGACCGAGGGCGTCCTCGATCCAGCGGGTGAGGAACGAGCCGTCGATGTTCCAGCCGATCTGCTCCGCGAAGGGCCGAAGCAGCGGCAGATCGACCTGGTAGGCATCCTCGAGCGCGTTGCGCTGGCCGCGGAAGCGGAGGATGCCGATGCCGAGAAG
>JANMBJ010000213.1:0-8196 GCA_031360335.1 Candidatus Nanopelagicales bacterium | reverse complement strand
GAACATGAGCGACGGTCCGTCCGGCCCGCCTTCGCTCGTGTGGTTGTAGACGACGTCGAGGATCACCTCGAGGCCAACGGCGTGCATCGCCTTCACCATGGCCTTGAACTCCGCGACCTGCGCACCAGGGCGCCGGTCGGCGGCGTAGGCCGCGTGCGGGGCGAAGAAGCCGAGAGTGCTGTAGCCCCAATAGTTCTTGACGCCTCGGCTGAGCAGCGGCGGCTCGGTGATCGACTGGTGCACGGGGAGCAGCTCGACCGCCGTGATACCGAGGGAGAGGAGGTGCTCGAGGGCAGCGGGGTGGGCGAGGCCGGCGTAGGTGCCTCGCAGCTCCTCGGGCACCGACGGGTGCTGTGCGGTGAATCCCTTGACGTGCATCTCGTAGACGACGGTGTCGCCCCAGGAGGTTGTGGGGGCGGTGTCGTCGCCCCAGTCGAAGTCGTCGGAGACGACGATCGAGCGCGGCATCGAGGCGGCCGAGTCGCGGGTGTCGGCTACGCGGCGGTCGGCCGCGGTGCCGGGCATGAGGACGTCCGACCACGTGACGTCGCCCTGCACGGCGCGCGAGTAGGGGTCGATGAGCAGCTTGGCCGGGTTGAAGCGCAGGCCCTCGTCGGGTCGCCAGGGGCCGTGGGCGCGCAGGCCGTACGCGGTGCCGAGCTCGACGCCGGGAAGGAAGCCGTGGTGGACGCCGTGACTGCGAGCCTCGAGCGGAACGCGCACCTCGTCACCGCCGAGGAACAGGCAGGCTTCGATGAGGTCGGCGCTGGGTGCGCGCACGGCGAGGTTGAGGCCCTCGGGGGTCCAGGTTGCCCCGAGAGGCGACGGTGCCCCGGGTGGCCGGATGACGCCCTCGGAGGCTGCGCGCACGGAGCCCTGATCGCTCTGCGACGACATGCCGGAGTCCTCCTCGTTGCCCGGTCCCGCCCGAGCTCCCGCCTCGCACCATCCGGTGCAGTGGGACAGTCTGCCGGTTGGACCGTGATCGCGCGTGCTCCGACCCCTACCGGCGCGACGTACGCCGACCGAGCCCGCGCAGCCCCACGGGGCGTGTGCTGGCTAGGCTCCGAACGCGGTCCCGTCCGGGGCGCGAGGTCGAGGTGGAGGTCTGCCGTGGGCGAGTTCGTGCGTCTCGAGGTCGAGGATGGCGTGGGCACGATCCGGCTGGACCGGCCCCCGATGAACGCCCTGTCGTCCCAGGTGCAGCAGGAGATCCGCGAGGCGGCGCACGACGCCACGATGCGCGCGGACGTCCGGGCCGTGATCGTCTACGGCGGCCCCAAGGTCTTCGCGGCCGGCGCCGACGTCAAGGAGATGGCCGACTGGTCCTACCAGGAGATGGTCGGACGCTCGGCGGCCCTGCAGTCGGCGTTCACGTCGGTGGCCCGGATCCCCAAGCCGACCATCGCCGCGGTGACCGGCTACGCCCTCGGCGGCGGCTGCGAGCTCGCGATGTGCTGCGACATGCGCATCGCCGGCGACAACGCCAAGCTCGGCCAGCCCGAGATCCTGCTCGGCATCATCCCGGGCGCCGGTGGCACCCAGCGGCTGCCGCGCCTCGTCGGCCCGGCGCGCGCCAAGGAGCTCATCTTCACCGGTCGCTTCGTCGGTGCGGAGGAGGCGTTGCACATCGGCCTCATCGACCGGATGGTCGCCCCCGACGACGTCTACACCGAGGCAGTCGCTCTGGCGCGCACCTTCGCGACCGGGCCGGCGTACGCCTTGCGCGCAGCCAAGGAGGCCATCGACCGCGGCCTCGAGGCCGACCTCGACACCGGCCTCGAGATCGAGCGCGTGCAGTTCTCGGCACTGTTCGCGACCGAGGACCGCGCTGTGGGCATGGCGTCGTTCATCGAGCACGGACCAGGCAAGGCCACCTTCGTCGGTCGCTGACCCCTTCACCGTTGATGTGTAACCACGACGGGCTATATCGCCTTGTGGTTACACATCAACGATTCTCGGGTTCTCGGTGCTCGGGCCACGAGCCAGGAGCTCGCGCAGCCGGGTCCGGTCACCCACAGCGGGCTCGGTGCTCGACAGGAAGTGCAGCAGCACGCGTGCGAACCGTTCGGGCTCGTCCTGGTGGGGGAAGTGGCGGGCCTGCTCGAACACCTCAAGCTGGCTGCCGGGGATCGCCTCGTGCGTGGCGTACGCATGCGACACCGGGATGATGCTGTCGAGCGCACCCCACACGATCAGCGTGGGGCGGCCAGTGCCGAGATAGAGCCGGTCGCCGGCGTGCACCCGTTGGCCGCCGGGCTCGATGACGCTGCGGACGGTGTGCACGAAGGCGGCGCGCGATGGCAGGTCGGCGAGCGTGGCGTACCCGCGGGCCGCCTCGTGCATCGAGGGGGACAAGCGCACCGGGGTCCAGCTCAGCAGGCTGGCGGCTCGCGCGCCCACCTCGGCGATGCGCCGGTGCGCGACGAGGGGCAGCACGAACTCGGCTCCGGGCAGCGTCGCAGCGCGGAGGATCCAGCTCACCTCGCGTCCGAGACCGCCGCTGGAGACCAGGCCGAGGCGTTCGGTGTAGTCGGGGAACTGATAGGCGAACTGGAGCGCCACCCCACCGCCGAGGGAGTGACCGACGACCGTGGCGCTGGTGTGCGCGAGCTTCTCGAGCAGGTCCCGCAGCCCGGCCGCGAAGGCGCCCAGTGAGTAGTCGCCGCGCGGCTTGTCCGACGCACCGTGCCCCACCAGATCGGGAGCGATCACGTGTGCCCGTTCGCCCAGGGCCGCCATGACGGGTTCCCAGGTCGCGCTGCTGCTCGTCAGCCCGTGTACGAGCAGCAGCACCGGAAGCGTCGGGTCACCCGCGACGCGGTAGGCCATCCGATGGCCGTGGATCATCGTCTCGACCAGTCGGACCCCGGATGCACCACCATCTGCCACGGCTCCCACCATGCCACGCCTGCCGAGAGTGCTTCTCGCCGGCGAGGGCCTCGTGCGGACCGGCATGGTGACCGGGCAACGGGCACGGACAACGCCAGGCGGAGCTAGCGTGAGCGCATGACGTCGCCCCCGACCGCCCGTGTGCTCAGCGTCAACCTCGCCGTGGTGCGCCCGAATCCCTACAAGGGCGACCTGACCACCGGGATCGACAAGCGCCCCGCGGACGATGCCGTGCACGTACGTGCACCCGGGACGAAGCAAGACGGGCTCGGCAGCGGCCTCGTCGGCGACTCGATCAGCGACCGGCGCGCCCACGGCGGCGACGACCAGGCTGTGTACGCCTACGCCCGCGAGGATCTCGACCACTGGGCCGGGGTGCTCGATCGCGAGCTCGCAGGTGGGTTGTTCGGCGAGAACCTCACGACGCTCGGACTCGACGTCAACGGCGCCATGATCGGGGAGCGCTGGGCGATCGGACCCGACCTCGTTCTGCAGATCACCGATCCGCGTATCCCGTGCTCGACCTTCCGCGGTGTCATCGGCGAGCCCGGCTGGCTCAAGACGTTCACGGCGGCAGCGATTCCAGGCGCCTACCTGCGGGTGGTCACGCCGGGCGACGTACGCTCCGGCGACGCGATCACCGTGGTGCACCGGCCGACGCACGGCGTCACGGTGGCGATGGTCTTCCGTGCCATCACCCGCGAGCCGGAGCTGCTCCCTGCCATCCTCGCGGCCGGCGACGACCTGCCGCGCGAGACCCGCGCGATGGCCGAGGACGGCCGTACGTTCTCCCTCTCCTGACCGAGATGTGTCGTCACACAACGCCCAAGCCGGTTGTGGTTACACACCTCGGCCGCCGGGCGAGGCCGGCGATCAGTACGACGGGGCGGGGCGTGACTGGAGCTTGGTGAGCACCGCGGGGCTCTGGGCGCTCATCCACCGGGCGAGGTAGTCGAAGGTCACGAAGCGCACGTCGGGATAGTCGGCGTGCGCATCGGTGACGAAACGAGTGAGGGCCTTCGTGTAGGAGTTGCACGCCCAGTCGTTGAAGTGGTTGCCGACCATGAACGGCGCGCGGTTGTGCGTCTCGACGGCTTGCAGCGCCTGCATGAGGGACTGATACGTGGACTCCTCGATCCTCGCGCACGTCGCGGGCGGCGCCTTCGGGTTGCCGCCGTTCTGCACGAAGAGCAGGTTGTAGTCCATCGACAGGTTGGACCGGCCATAGCCGACGACCTTGATGCGCTGCAGCGGGAAGGCCCACATCGGGTAGCCCTGGGTACGCCGTGGCCACACGAGCGAGCCGGCGCCCGAGGCGTCGTAGGTGAAGCCGGCCTTGGCGAACACCGGATACATCTGGGACTTGATGCCGAGCAGGCACGGGGTGCGGTCGCCCTTCCAGCTCGCGGAGGAGAAGGGCAGCGTGAGCGAGGAGTCCCTGCTGTGGTTGATCTCAGCCCAGTGGTCGAGGAAGAACCGAGCCTGGTCGAGCTCGGACTTCCAGTCGGCAGTGGTCCACGTGCCGACGCTGGGCGCGTCGCAGAAGTGGCCGAGCCAATGGGTGCCGATCTCATAGCCGTCGTTCCATGCTGTGGTCATCAGCGCGATGCGCTGGGGCACGAGCGAGGCCTTCGCGAAGCCGACGTTGGACGTGCCGACGGCACGGTGAGGTGGGTGATACAGCCTGCGCTGTGCGTCCGGCACGAGGCAGAGGCCGGAGAGGAAGAAGGTGAACCGAGACCCGGTGGCCGCGCCGAGGTCGAGGTAGTGCTGGAAGCGCGAGGGGCGGCACGCTCCGTCGAAGGAGACGACCACGAACTGGGGCGGCACGTCTCCAGGGGCGAGCCTCGTGATCGGCACGGTGTCGGCGGGAGCGACGCCCGACGGGTCGACGCCCACACCCGGGTCGGTCGGCAGCGGGGTCGCGCTGTCGGTCGGTGCGGGGCTGCTCGAGGCGCTGGTCGGCGACGACGTCGACGGGGCGGGGGAGTGCGTGGCCAACGGCGTGGCGGTGGGTCCGCCGGCCACCGGAGGAGTGGCCGTGGGCGACCCGGTCGAGCACGCTGCCGCCACGAACGCGGCTGCGACGATGACCGTCGCTCGGACGAGAATCCCCCTGCGCACCAATTCACCTGCCTCCTCGGGCCACCTCGAGGGTAGATCCGATCGGGCTCCGGTGGGTGCGTGACACACTCGGCGCATGACGACCGACGCGACCCCGGCGTACGCGACCGAGGAGCAGATCGCAGCCGCCTGGGGCGACCCCAAGCTGGCCAACGTGCTCTATCACGACTGGGAAGCCGCGACCTACGACGAGAAGTGGTCGATCTCCTACGACGAGCGCTGCATCGACTATGCGCGCGACCGGTTCGAGCACGTCGCGGGTCGCGACGGCTGGCCGTACGCCACGGCTCTCGAGCTCGGCTGCGGCACCGGATTCTTCCTGCTCAACCTCAAGCAGGCCGGCGTGCTGGACGAGGGCCACGTCACCGACCTCTCGCCCGGGATGGTGGACGTCGCGGTGCGCAACGCCCGCGGCCTCGGGTTCGAGGTGGAGGGTCGCGTCGCGGACGCCGAGTCGATCCCCTACGACGACGACACCTTCGACCTCGTCGTGGGTCACGCCGTGCTGCACCACATCCCCGACCTCGACCTCGCCATGCGGGAGGTGCTGCGGGTGCTCAAGCCCGGTGGGCGCTTCGTGTTCGCGGGGGAGCCGACTCGCAAGGGCGACTGGGTCGCGCGGCGACTGTCGCGCCTCACCTGGTGGGCTGCGACGCGGGTGACGGCGCTCGCACCGTTGCGGGAGTCGTGGGCACGGCCGAAGGCGGAGCTTGAGGAGTCCTCACGCGCTGCGGCGCTGGAGTCGGTGGTCGACATCCACACGTTCGACCCGGACCGGCTCGCGGCGCTCTGCCTGCGTGCCGGTGCGGTCGACGTACGCACGGTGACGGAGGAGCTCACGGCGTCGTGGTTCGGCTGGCCGGTGCGCACGTTCGAGGCTGCCGTGCGACCGGGCGCGCTCGGCTGGGGCTGGGCGATGTTCGCCTACAAGGGCTGGCTGCGCCTGTCGTGGCTCGACGAGAAGGTGCTGTCGAGGGTCGTGCCCGACGAGCTCTTCTACAACGTGTGCGTCACTGGTACCACACCGGTGACCGCAGCCCCGCGAGCGTCGTGACCAGCGGGCCACGCTCGGGCTCGGCGAAGGTCGACGCGGTCGGCTCGTCGGTCTCCGGGACGAGCACGGCGGTGTCGAGCTCGCGGTCGAGCTCGGCGAGATGGTCGGCGGAGAAGGCGTGGTCGATGTGTGCGAATACCTCGGTCATGGCTCCAGTGTCTCCCGCCCGTGTTGCGCCGTCGTATCGACGTCGCGACGGGTTGGTGGCGAAAACCCCGCACCCACAGGCGTTTTCGACGCTTGTGAGGTCGTGACGTGATCCTGGGTGTGATCGGTTCCACATTCCGCTGGGCGCGAAGGCTGCCGCCGCGCGACCCGCGTCAGGCGACGTACGTCACCGGCGCCTCGCTGCGGTGGATGTGGCGCAACCGCGCGTTCACCCCCTGGTATCTCCTGCGCTACTGGCGACTGTTCTGGCTCCGCCTGCTGCATCCGGATGTCGTGACCGAGGGCATGGTGTTCATCGGTCGCCGCGTCGAGCTGTACGCCCGCACGGGATACGGACGACTGGTCCTCGGTCGCTGGGTGCACATCGGCGCCGAGAACCGGCTGCGTGCGCACGAGGGCACACTGCGCGTCGGCGACAAGTGCGTCTTCGGTCGCGACAACACCGTGAACTGCTATCTCGACATCGAGTTCGGCGCCGGCACGATCGTGGCCGACTGGGTCTACGTCTGCGACTTCGACCACGTCTATGACGACATCCACGTGCCGATCAAGGACCAGGGCATCGTCAAGAGCCCGGTGCGGGTCGGTCCGGACTGCTGGGTCGGCACCAAGGTCACGGTGCTGCGCGGCGCCACGATCGGCCACGGCTGCGTCCTGGCCGCTCACACCGTCGTGCGCGGCCAGATCCCACCGATGTCGGTCGTCGGGGGTGTGCCCGGACGGGTGCTCAAGGACCGGCGCGCGGTCTACCAGGCCAAGGCCGAGACCAGGGCGGCGCTCGAGGACATCGCGCGCAAGACGGCTCGCGCCGCGGCTGGAGCCCACGTCGACACGCCGGCCGTGCCCGGCTCGGCTGGCCAGTAGCGTCAGGACATGCACACCCTCGGTCTCCTCGGCGGCACGTCGTGGGAGTCCACGGCCACCTACTACGCCCTCCTCAACCGCGGCACCGCCGAGCGCCTCGGACCGTTTCGCCAGCCGCCCTTGTTGCTGCACTCTGTGGACTTCGCGGAGGTCGTGGAGCTGCAGCGCTCCGGCAGCTGGGACGTGCTTGAGAAGGAGTACGCCGCTGCGACTCGCCACCTCGTCGCCAGCGGCGCCGAGGTGCTCGGGATCTGCGCCAACACCATGCACCTCATGGCCGATGCTGTCGTCGCTGCCGCGGGAGATGCGCAGCTCGTGCACGTCGTCGACGCGACCGTGACAGGTGC
This sequence comes from Candidatus Nanopelagicales bacterium, assembly GCA_031360335.1. Taxonomy (GTDB): domain Bacteria; phylum Actinomycetota; class Actinomycetes; order S36-B12; family CAIYMF01; genus Longivirga. Next base: position 747 of record JANMBJ010000213.1, on the reverse strand, counting down.
GAGAGGCCTAGGAGCGCAGAAGGTGGCACTGCTGGGCACCGCCTACACGATGGAGAAGCCGTTCTACGTCGAGGAGTTGCAGGCACGCGGCCTCGACGTCGTGGTGCCTGACGCCGACGATCGCGCGGAGCTGCAGCGGATGGTCTACGACGAGCTCACGCAAGGAGTTGTGCGCGACGAGTCGCGAGCCGCGCTGCTCGCGATCATCGGGCGATGCGCCGAGCGCGGCGCCGAGGCAGCGTTGCTCGCGTGCACGGAGTTTCAGATGCTGGCCGAGCCCGGCGACGCGGCCGCCGCGATCCCGCTCGTCGACACCACCCGCGAGCACTGCCGCGCCCTGCTCGACGCTGCACTCGCCTGACCGGTCCGGTCGCGCGTCGCACGGATCAGACGAGTGCGGCGTCGTACGGTGTCACGATGCACCCGCCGCGTCTGCCAGCCACCGTGATGGCGGCGCTGATGATCTTCCTTAGCGTGACCGCCACGACCGGCACCGCGGCGGCCGCGCCACCGCGGTCGGCTCCGGCGGTCGTGAGCTTCCCGCAGCTGAGGATCGCGAGCGTCCAGCGACTCGCGGCCCTCGGTGACTCGGTGCCCTCCGGCGGCGCCTGCAGCTGCACGCCGTTCCCCCGCCGGGTGTCGGCGTTGCTCGCCGCCAGAGCGGGCCACGGGGTGATCACCCACAACGACGCTGTCGGCGGCCTCCCGCCGCGCGGGCTGCTCGAGCAGCTCCGCCACGACCGCGGC
>JANMBJ010000208.1:0-2650 GCA_031360335.1 Candidatus Nanopelagicales bacterium | reverse complement strand
GTCGCTTCCGGGTGTGGGAAACGACCACACGACCAAGATCACGCGGGACAACGATGAAGGCGGGACCCCTGGGGGTCCCGCCTTCATCGTTGTGGGTCGATCGGACCAGAGCAAGCTCCGTCCGACCTCCCTCGATCAGTTGGTGTAGCCGCCGAAGTCGTACTCCTCGAGCGGGATGGCCTGGCCGCCACCGCCACCGAAGGAGCCGTAGTCGAGGTCGTCGTAGGCCGAGAGCGATGCGTACATCGCCGACTTGGCCTCCTCGGTGGGCTCGACCCGGATGTTGCGGTAGCGCGGGAGACCCGTGCCAGCCGGGATGAGCTTGCCCAGGATGACGTTCTCCTTGAGGCCGAGCAGCGGGTCAGACTTGGCGTGGATCGCCGCGTCGGTGAGCACCCGGGTGGTCTCCTGGAAGGAGGCAGCCGAGAGCCACGACTCGGTGGCGAGGGACGCCTTGGTGATACCCATGAGCTCAGGACGACCGGCGGCCGGGGTCTGCCCCTCGGACACCGAACGGCGGTTCTCCGCCTCGAACAGGCCGCGCTCGACCAGCTCGCCGGGGAGGAACTCGGTGTCGCCGCCCTCGATGATCGTCACGCGCTTGAGCATCTGACGGACGATGACCTCGATGTGCTTGTCGTGGATCGACACGCCCTGCGAGCGGTAGACCTCCTGGACCTCGGCGACGAGGTGCAGCTGCACCGCGCGCTGGCCCAGGATGCGCAGCACCTGCTTCGGGTCGACTGCACCCTGCCAGAGCTGCTGGCCGACCTCGACGTGGTCACCCTCGCCGACAAGCAGGCGCGAGCGCTTGCTGACCGGGTAGGCGATCTCCTCGGAGCCGTCGTCGGGGACGACGACGACCTTGCGGGTCTTGTCGGTGTCCTCGATCTTGATGCGACCCGCTGCCTCGCTGATCGCGGCGACACCCTTGGGGGTACGTGCCTCGAACAGCTCGACCACACGCGGCAGACCGTGGGTGATGTCCTCACCGGCGACACCGCCGGTGTGGAACGTACGCATGGTCAGCTGGGTGCCGGGCTCCCCGATCGACTGCGCGGCGACGATGCCGATGGCCTCGCCGACGTCGACAAGCTTGCCGGTGGCCAGCGAACGGCCGTAGCAGGTCGCGCAGGTACCGACCTTGCTCTCGCAGGTCAGGACCGAGCGGGCCTTGACCTCCTCGACGCCAGCGGCGACGAGATCGTCGATGACGAGCAGACCGAGCTCCTGCCCGGAGCTGGCGATCGTGCGACCCCCCACGACGACGTCTTCTGACAGGACGCGCGATGCGGCGGTCGACTCGACCTCGTCGTGGCGACGGACGATGCCGTCAGCACCCAAGGTGCCGATCGTGGTCCCGAGACCTCGGTCGGTGCCACAGTCGGTCTCGCGGATGATGACGTCCTGCGAGACATCCACGAGACGACGAGTCAGGTAGCCCGAGTCCGCCGTGCGCAGCGCGGTGTCGGCCAGACCCTTGCGGGCACCGTGCGTCGAGATGAAGTACTCGAGCACGGACAGACCCTCGCGGAAGTTCGACTTGATCGGCCGCGGGATGATCTCGCCCTTGGGGTTGGCCACCAGGCCACGCATGCCGGCGATCTGACGCACCTGCATCCAGTTACCGCGGGCACCCGAGTTGACCATCATGAAGACCGGGTTGTGCCTCGGGAAGTGCTCACGCATGGCGTCAGCGACCTCGTCGGTGGCACGGGTCCAGATCTCGATGAGCTCCTGGCGACGCTCGGAGTCGGTGATCAGGCCACGCTCGAACTGCGTCTGCACCTTCTCCGCGCGGGTCTCGGCCTCGTCGACGATCTGCGCCTTCTTCGGCGGGGTGACGACGTCCTCGATCGAGATGGTCACGCCCGAACGGGTGGCCCAGCGGAAGCCGGCCTCCTTGAGCGCGTCCAGCGTCGCTGCGACCTGCACCTTGGGATAGCGCTCGGCGAGGTCGTTCACGATGCCGCCGAGGACCTTCTTGTCGACCTCGACGTTGACGAACGGGTAGTCGATCGGCAGCGCCTCGTTGAACAGGGCGCGGCCCAGAGTGGTGTCGAGGATGAACGAGTCACCGGCGACCCAGCCTTCCGGCGCGGCCCAGCCCAGCGGCGGGACGACGTCGGTGAACCGGATCTTCACCTGGCTGGCGATCTTCACCTCGCGGGCATCGAACGCCATGTAGGCCTCCGACACCGAGGAGAACGCACGCCCTTCGCCCACGAGACCGTCACGGTCCGAGGTGAGGAAGTTGATGCCGAGCACCATGTCCTGCGACGGCGACGTGATCGGACGACCGTGCGCCGGCGAGAGGATGTTGTTGCTCGACAGCATGAGGATGCGGGCCTCGGCCTGCGCCTCCGCCGACAGCGGGAGGTGCACGGCCATCTGGTCGCCGTCGAAGTCCGCGTTGAACGCGGCGCAGACGAGCGGGTGGATCTGGATGGCCTTGCCCTCGATGAGCTGGGGCTCGAACGCCTGGATGCCGAGACGGTGCAGCGTGGGCGCGCGGTTGAGCAGCACCGGGTGCTCGGCGATGACCTCTTCGAGGACGTCCCAGACCACGGCACGTGAACGCTCGACCATGCGCTTGGCGGACTTGATGTTCTGCGCGTGGTTGAGGTCGACGAGCCGCTTCATGACGAAC
>JANMBJ010000207.1:0-10782 GCA_031360335.1 Candidatus Nanopelagicales bacterium | reverse complement strand
CCGCTCCGGCCAGGGCTGGCCGGTGGGATCCCTGCCAGTCTCACCCGAGAGAGGGCTCGGGTCGAGGACCGCCACGCGGCAACCGGGCCGGACGAGGCGTCGGGAGGGTCCAGCGAAACCCTGACCGGCCGGCCCCGCGGCGGTCGCTCGCCGGGCGCGCGGGTGCTGACTTACGCACTGTCGACGTCGGGTCGCGAGTGGGCTGAGACCCAGGCTCGGGTCAGGGCCGGCGTGGAGACGAGGACGACCGCGAAGGTGAGAGCGGCCGACACGACGCAGATCCAGTACGCGGTGGAGGCACCGCGGGCATCGATGACCGACCCGGCCAGGGCCGCCGAGACCGCGATCCCGACCCCGATCCCGGTGTTGCTCCACACCAGGCCCTCGGTCATCCGGGCGTTGGGCACCAGCCGCTCGATGAGCGCGAACCCGTTGATGAGCACGGGCGAGACCGCAAGACCCGCGAGCAGGCACTGGGCTCCGACGAGCCACGGCGAGCTGATGAACGGGAAGGGCACGGTGGCGATCGCCATCAGCCCGGAGAACACCAGCAGCTGACGATGCATCGGCATCCGGAGGTGAACGGCGCCGAGCACCACACCCGAGAGCCCGGAGGCCAGCGCATAGAGCCCGAGCAGGAGCCCGGTCCAGCCGCGGATCCCGGACTCGTCGGCGAACGCCACCGTCACGACCTCGAAGGCACCGAACAGTCCGCCCAGGAAGACGAAGGCGAGAGTGACGCTCAGCACGCCGGGGAAACGCAGCGCTGAGCCCTCACCCCGGCGACTCGTGCCGCCCGACGGCGGCTCGGTCGACCGGGACCGCAGGAACAGCACCGACCCGGCGACCAGGAGCACCCCCACGGCCACGAGCGCGCCGAAGTCGACGACGGACACGGCGAGAACCGTGGCGATCGCCGGGCCGAGGACGTAGATCACCTCGTCGAGCACCGACTCGAAGGCGAACGCGGTGCGCAGGGCGGGCGGGTCGCCGGCGAGCAGGAACGCCCACCGTGCACGTACGAGGGCGCCGTAGTTCGGAAAGGTGCCGCCGGACAGGGTGACGGACGCGAACAGCGCCCACGTCGGGGCGGACTCACGGACGAGGACCACGAACGCGGTCAACGTGACCACGTGCGTCGCGACCAGGATCGAGGTCACCAGGCTCTGGCCGTAACGGTCGGTAGCCCGGCCGAGGAGCGGTCCGAAGACGGCGTTGGCGAGAGCCCCGGTGGCCGACAGTGCGCCCGCAAGTGCGTAGCTGCCGGTCTGCGACGAGACCAGCAGCACCTCGCCGATGCCGATCATGGCCATCGGGAAACGGGCCACGAAGCCAGTGCCCGACATCTGGAACGCCCCGGGGCGTCCCAGGACGTCGACATAAGGCGAGAACACGTCGTGACGCTATCGACCCGGAGTGCGTTCCCACGAATCCGTTGCGAGGATCACAGCATGACGGTGACCGGCCCTCGCGGCTCCTACGACGCGCTCTTCCTCGTCTCGTTCGGAGGTCCCGAGGGTCCGGGCGACGTCGTGCCCTTCCTCGAGAACGTCACGAAGGGACGTGGCATCCCGCGGGAGCGGCTCGTCGAGGTGGGTGCGCACTACACGGCCTTCGGTGGTGTCTCCCCGATCAACGAGCAAAACCGTGAGCTCGCCGACGCGCTGCGTCTCCACCTCGCCGAGGTCGGCCTGGACCTCCCGGTCTACTGGGGCAACCGCAACTGGGACCCGTACCTCGCGGACGCCCTGCGCGAGATGCGCGCCGACGGCATCACCTCGGCGGTCTGCCTGGTGACGAGCGCCTACGCGTCGTACTCCGGGTGCCGGCAGTACCGCGAGAACCTCGCCGACGCTGTCGCTGCCGTCGAGGCCGACGGTGGGAGTCCGGCACCGCGCCTCGACAAGCTGCGGCACTACTTCGACCACCCCGGCTTCGTCGAGCCGATGGTCGAGTCGGTGGTCGAGTCCGTGTCCGCGCTCGGCGTGACCGCGCCGCGCCTCGTGTTCACGACCCACTCCATCCCGCTGGCGTCCGCGGACGCCAGCGGTCCCACCGGCGGCTCCTACGTCGAGCAGCACCGTGCGGTCGCCGCGCTCGTCCACGCCGGGGTCGCCGCACAGGTGGCCGTCGACCCGGAGTGGGACCTCGTCTACCAGTCGCGGTCGGGAGCACCGACGATCCCATGGCTCGAGCCCGACATCAGCGACCACCTCGACGCGCTCTCCGGTGGCACCACGACCGGTGTCGTCATCGTGCCGATCGGGTTCGTGAGCGACCACATGGAGGTGGTCTGGGACCTCGACAGGGTGGCGCTCGACCGCGCGCGCGAGATCGGGCTCCCGGCGGCACGCGCCTCCACCGTGGGCACCGACCCACGCTTCGTCGCGATGGTGAGCGAGCTCGTGCTCGAGCGCCTCGGCGACACCGTGCCGCGAGCCCTGTCGTCGATCGGACCCTCCTACGACGTCTGCCCGATCGGCTGCTGCGCCAACCCGCGCGGGCCGCGCCCGGCGCTCTGCGGGTCTGACTGAGGGAGTCGCGACCTCCCCGGCGCCCGGCAGCGCCCGCACCGAGCGGGGAGGCGCGTGCGACAGTCGGGTCGCACCGACTCCTCCGATCGCTCCGTGGTGCAGGATCGTGGTGTGACCCTCCACTACGACCCCGAGCTCCTCGATCAGCTGCACGAGCTGGCGGTCTCCGCCGCCCTCGAGGCGGCGCAGATGGTTCACGCCGGGCGCCGTGAGGGGGTGACCGTCGCCGACACCAAGACCAGCGCTTCCGACGTCGTCACCCTCATGGACCGCCGGAGCGAGGCGCTCCTCGTCGACCGCATCCTCACGGCACGTCCCGACGACGGGATCCTCGGGGAGGAAGGCGCCTCGCACGTGGGGGAGACCGGGATCCGCTGGGTTCTGGACCCCATCGACGGGACCGTCAACTACCTCTACGGCCTCCCGGAATGGGCGGTCTCGGTCGCGGCGGAGATCGACGGCATCACCGTCGTCGGTGTCGTCGCGGCACCGGCTCTCGGCGAGACCTACGTCGCCGTGCGCTCTCGCGGGGCCAAGCTCCACGACAGCGACGGCATCCACCCCCTGCACGTCAACAACCCGGTCGAGCTGACTGCCGCGCTCGTCGCGACCGGCTTCGGCTACACCGTCGAACGGCGTACGTCTCAGGCTCGGGTCGTCGAGCAGGTCCTGCCTCGGGTGCGCGACATCCGGCGCGGGGGAGCCTGCTCGGTCGATCTCTGCTCGCTCGCCGCCGGCCGGGTCGACGCCTACTACGAGCGAGGCCCGCACGCGTGGGATCTCGCCGCGGGCGGCCTCGTCGCCCATGAGGCGGGCGCCCGGATCGAGGGGCTCCGTGGCGCTCCCGCAGGCGAGGAGATGATCCTGGCCGCCGGCCAGCACCTGTTCGGCCCGCTGCACGACCTGCTCGATGGCCTCGACGCAGCCTCGGGCTGAGGTCGGTTCCTACCGCGCGACGCGTGCTCGGCTCTGGCGCCCTGCCCGGCAACCGACCGAAGGACCTCGATGACCACGACCAGCATCGGTGGGCGGTTCACCTTTCCCGGCGGCACCATGGCCGAGGCGCTCACCTCACCTCGCGACGACTCCGGCCCGACGTGACCCGGGGCCGCGCGGTGCGTTCGGTCTGGCCGACGCCGCACCCGCCGGAGCGCTGACGGTCGGTCGTCGCCCGCGGGAGGTCACGCGGTCCGCCGCCGTCGCGGAGTTCAGTCGAGTCGGCGCAGCTCCGCGCGATACCAGTGCCCGTTGTGGACGTAGGTGTCGACTGCGTGCGCAAAGCTGCCCGCCGCCACCGTGTCTGCGCGGATCGCGCAGGGGACACCGAGCGCCATCGAGCCGGTGGGGACTTCCGTGCCGTTGGGCACCAGGGCTCCGGCGCCGACGAGGCTGCCGCGACGTACGACGGCACGGTGCAGGACGACCGAGCCGGAGCCGACGAGGCAGTCGTCCTCGACCGTGCACCCCTCCAGGTGGGCGTTGTGCCCGACCACGCAGCGGTCGCCGATGACCGTCGGGAGGTCGCGGGTGCAGTGGATGACGGTGCCATCCTGGATCGAGGTCTGCGCACCGATGACGATCGAGCCGTGGTCGCCGCGGAGCACGGCGGTGGGCCACACGGTCGACTCCGGCCCGATCGTGACATCGCCGATGACAACGGCATCAGGGTGCACGAATGCGGTGGGGTCGATGCGGGGAGTGCGTTCGCCGAGGGCGTAGACAGGCACGGTTGCTCCGGGTGTCGAGGGGTAGTGCCACGCTGGCGGTTGCGTTCCCCGTCATCAGGTGTGAGTCTTCCCACCCTCGCGGTTCGCCAACCGTTCGGGGGGTCGTTTCACGCCCGTCACGTAAGTCGGGCAGAATCCCCGAACGTCGCCACGGATCCTCGGGATGAAACCTGGGGGTCCCGGCGTTGACGGGCTGCACATGACGACGAGACCTCCGAAGACGTAGGCCCCGTAAGCACCGCACGCGAAGTTGAGGACCAGATGGCCACGGACTACGACGCCCCCCGCAAGACCGATGACGAGCTCGCCGAGGACTCCCTCGAGGAGCTCAAGGCACAGCGCGCCAACAAGGCCGGCTCCAGCGTGGATGTCGACGAGGTCGAACTCGCCGAGAACCTCGAGCTGCCCGGCGCCGACCTGTCCGACGAGGTGCTCACGACTCGCGTCGTGCCTCGTCAGGCCGATGAGTTCACGTGTGCCAAGTGCTTCTTGGTGCACCACCGCAGCCAGCTCGCCAAAGAAGTCAAGGGCGAGTCGATCTGTCGCGACTGCGCCTGACCCGCACGGCCCGACGTGCCTGAGGGCACACCACGTGGGGGTGACCGCATGAGCGACTCCGACGCGCCATCACCGGCGGCGCCACCACCGTGGTCGCCGCCGGCCGCAGCTCCCACGCCGTCCGCAGGGACGCCTCCAGACTGGCCCGCGCCCTCGGCCGACCCGGCCGCCTCGGGCGGCTCACCAGAGGACCTGCTCTCCCAGCGCGAGGCACGCGAGGTCGCCGACATCGTCGGCCAGCTCAGCGACGAGGGCATCGGACGCGCCGACCAGACCAAGCTCTTGGTGCGGCTGTCCACGATCGTGGGAGCCCGGGCCCGCCGCGCCGGCGCCCAGGCGGTCACCAGCGGCCGGCTGCTCGCGGACCTGCTCATGGATGCCGCACCCCACATCCCCATCCGTGACCTGAGCACGCTCTCCGAGCACCATCACGGGCTGTCCGGCGAGGCGTTGGCCGATGCGCTGGTCCGCAATGCGACGCGTGCCACGGGTGGCATCGGAGCTGCCGGCGGGGCCGTCGCGGCCGCCCAGTGGGCGGCCCTGCCGCTGCTCATCACGGTGCCGATCGAGATCGTCGTCGAGACCGTCGCTGTCGCGGCCGTCGAGGTCAAGCTCGTCGGGGAGCTGCACGCGGTCTATGCCGTCCCGGTGCCCGGCAACGGATCACAGCGGGCCGCCGCCTTCGCCGGGTCGTGGGCCAGCCGTCGGGGGATCGACCCGATGCGACCGTGGACCATCCCCAACGTGCTCGGCATCGCCGGACGCCAGCAGCTCGGCAAGCGGATGATCGGGCGGTTCGCCCGCAACCTTGGCACCCTGGTGCCGTTCCTCGTCGGCGCGGTCATCGGTGCCCGGGTCAACAACCGCGAGACCACGGTGCTCGCGGCATCGCTGCGGGGTGACCTGCGCCGGGTCGCAGCCGAGGGCGTCGTCCCTCCGCCGAGCTGAGTCCACCTCGGCGGGGCGCGACCAGACCCGGTCGGTCAGCTCGAGGCGCGCTTCGGCGCCGTCATCCGGTCGACCGCGACGTTGACCACGGCGACCGCCGCCGCGGTGGCCATGGCCCAGAGGATCACTCGCCGCATCGACGCGTCGGGGTCCGACGCTCGGGGCGGCTGACCGCCCGTGGTCGAGGTGTAGGCGCGCTCGAGAACCTTGCGGACCGCCCACGTCGCACCGATCGCGATGATCGGGGCCGCGACCTTGAGAATCGTGGACGCCTCGACGAGGCCGTCGTCGTTGGTGGCGATGCTCTGCGCGTCAGACATGCGTGATGTGTCCTCGAGGTCGGTGATCGGTCGGCCCCAGCCTGCCACGGCGTGGTGGGCGGCGCTGCCGTCACTCCGTAGCCGAACCGGGTCAGGTCGATGCCGGCTCGGGGCTGTGGTCGTCGCCGGGCGGGTCGGTGGCGTCGGACCTCGGTCCGCGTACGCCGTCACGGGCCGGGGCCAGCGCTGCGGCGAGCTCGTGCCCGTGACGGGTCGAGATGAGCCAGTAAGGGTGCGGGTCGTCGGGATCGTCGACCTCGACCAGCACCGAGCGCGACACCCAGCTGCGCAGGCAGAGATAGGCACGGGGGTCGGCGAGCGTCCCGCGGGCCTCCCGGGTCTGGGCCGGGTCGAGCGGGGCGATGCGCCCGACATAGCGCAGCGGCAACCGGGCCCGGCCGGCGCGGAGCACCCGGTCGTCGACCACGATCAGCGGAGCCGTGCCGAGCAGCCACCACGGGACCAGCCCCTGCGTGAGCAGCAACGACGCGACGCCGACGGTGCGCCCGAGGGGATAGCCGTAGGCGACGCCCAGCGACCCGGTGAGCAGCACCGTGACGAGCCACAGCCACCAGGGCGCATGGACGCGTTCGCGGTAGGCGGCACGCGTGCCGTCGACACCCTCGGGTGTCGGAGTCTGCTCGGTCACGCAGCGAGCCTGCCACGTCTGTGAGCGGTCCCGCGCCCGGTAGGGTCGTGGACGTGACGAGCGTCCCTGAGCCGCTGCCGCCCTCGCGGGGTGGTCTGCTGCCGACGACGCCTCCGCCCGACGCGGTGCTCCCCGAACGCAGCCCAGCCGCGCCGGCTCCGGGTGAGCCCGTCCCCAGCCACTACTCGCTCTGCTACGGCTGCGGAGTCGCGCACGACACCGGGCTGCACCTCACGATGATCGCCGGTGAGGGACTCTCCTTGCACGGCACCTTCACCGTCACCGACCACCACCAGGGCGCTCCCGGTCTGGCCCATGGCGGCCTGCTCACCACGGCTCTCGACGACGCGTTGGGCAGCCTCAACTGGCTGCTGTCCTCGCCCGCTGTCACGGGGCGCCTGGAGGTCGACTTCCGCCGTCCGGTCCCTGTGGGCACGACGCTGCACATCCGCACCGACGTCGTCGGCGTCAAGGGTCGCAAGGTCTTCACCCGCGCGGTCGGACGCCTCGATGCACCCGCCGGTCCGATCGCCGTGACCGCAGCGGCGCTGTTCATCCAGGTGCCCGTCGAGCACTTCAGCGACCACGGCCGCGCCGAGGACGTCGAGCGGGCTCGTGAGGACCGCGCCGTGCGCAGCAGCCTGCGCAACCTCGAGGTCAACCCGTGAGCGTGCGACCTCCCCACGCCGTCGACGTCCTCATCGTTCGGCTCGACCACGAGCTGCCGCTGCCGTCGTACGCCCATCCCGGTGACGCCGGCCTCGACCTCGTGACCCGGGTGGCGGCGGTCGTGGCACCGGGGGAGCGCGCGCTGCTGCCCACGGGTGTCGCGATCGCCCTGCCCGAGGGCTATGCCGCCTTCGTGCACCCGCGCTCAGGTCTTGCGGTGAAATACGGCGTCTCCCTCGTCAACGCCCCCGGCACCATCGACGCGGGCTACCGCGGCGAGATCGCGGTGTCGGTCGTCAACCTCGATCCGCGAGACCCGGTCACGTTCGACCGGGGCGACCGCATCGCCCAGCTCGTCGTCCAACGTGTCGAGCACGCCGTCCTGCACGAGGTCGAGACCCTGCCGGGCTCCGACCGCGGTGAGAGCGGCTTCGGGTCGTCCGGCCGCTAGCGTTCTTCTGGGGCGGTAGCGCCGCCCCACCCACCCGAAGGAGTCCCGGTGTTCCGACGCCGCCGCAACGAGAACAACGAGCCCGACGCGCAGGTCGACGGTGACGCCACCGACGACCTCGACGTCGACGAGGTCGACGAGGCGGAGGCTCCCACCACCACCCTCATCACCGGTGCCGACCGCACCAATGGTCCCTATGACGTCACCGAGGCACCCGAGGACGGCATCACGCGCCTCGACCTCGGCGGCATGCGGGTGCCGGGCGCGGAGGGCATGGAGCTGCGCCTCGACCTCGACGAGACGGCCGAGCACGTGATGGCCGTGACTGTCGTCGACGGCCAGTCCTCCATGCAGCTCATGGCCTTTGCGGCTCCGCGCACCGAGGGCATCTGGGACGACGTACGCGAGGAGATCCGGGTCAACCTCGCATCGGGTGGTCCCGTCGACACCGTTGACGGTGAGTTCGGACGCGAGATCCGCGCCAGTGTCGTGGTCGCCGGTCCGCAGGGCCAGTCGCTCATGCAGCCGGTTCGGTTCGTCGGCATCGACGGTCCGCGCTGGTTCCTCCGCGCGCTGTTCTCCGGCGCGGCGGCTCGGGAGACGGCAGCGGCCGAGACGCTCGAGCAGGTCCTGCGCGCGGTCATCGTCGTACGCGGCACCGACCCGATGGCCCCGGGTGACCAGCTCGCCCTCACCGTCCCGGGCGAGGTGCCCGACGGCATGGCCAAGGCGGCAGACGCCGTCGACGGCGAGCGCCCGCCGCTCACCATGCAGGAGCGCGGCCCGGAGATCACCGAGATCCGCTAGTCCCGATCGTGCCGCTCGCTGCGTACGTTCCGCCGTCGGGCACCGATCGAGCAACGGCCCGCGGCTCTGCGGCTGCCTACCCGGTGCACCGTTGCAGGGCGCGACGGCCCGCCAGGCCGAGGGCACCGATGTCGTGAGCCGGAGCATCGCGCGGGACCGTCACGAGCGCCGCCTCGGGGATGGCTGCAGCCCACTCGCGCGCGACGGCTTCGGGATGCAGCGGATCGTCGGCGAGGGCGACCACCACCACCGGCGGAGCGAGCCGAGCCAGGTCAGACCGGGTCGGTGCGTGGCTGGCCCCTGCCGCTCGAAGTGCTGCCGCGAGCTCGGGATCTGTGTAGGTCGCCCAGCCCTCGACAAGCTCGCGCACGACCCAGTCGTCGGGTGCCTGCTCCGTGATCTCGGCGAGCACGGCCTCGCGCCCTCGGGCGTCGATGTCATCGGCGGTGGCATCGGTGAGTCCCGCAACGTGGTCGGGGGCTCCCGTCCACGCCGGCATCACCAGCAGCAACGACTCGGCGCGGCCGCCGTCGAGGGACCACGAGGCCACCGCGTGCGCCCCGAGCGAGATGCCCGCGGCCAGCACGACGTCGTGGCCGGCAGCGGCCGCGTGCAGCCGGCGGACGACGTCGTCGACCGATCCTCGCGCCTCGACCGTCACGGGGCGGACGTCGTCAGCGACCGCTGCCGACAGCAGCCGCAGCGCCGTGGCGGGGGACGACCCGGCACCATGGGCGAGGAGCGCGACACGGGGCACGGCGCGATGCTGCCACGCCGCGCGAGGTGAGCCGGTCCGGCGAGGAGCCAGACCGGCCGTAGGCGGTTAACCTGGGCGCATGGGTAACGAGAGCCACGACCGGGGCGGCCGCCTCGCTGCGTTGGCGCGCACGCAGACCGAGGTCGACGCCTACCGGCTCGAGGACGAGGCGACGGCCCAGGGGGCCACGCACATCCGCGACTGTGCCGGCGGGTGCACCACGACCGTGACCGGCCGCCTGCGCTCGGTGACCTTGCGGCCCGTGGCCAAGGCGCCGGCCGTCGAGGCTGAGCTCTGGGACGGCACCGGGCGCCTGACGCTGCTGTTCCTCGGCCGCCGTCGTATCCCGGGCATCACCCCGGGTCGGCACCTCGTCGTGCACGGTCGCCCGATCGTCCGCGACGGCGAGCGCGCCATGGTCAACCCGCGCTACGAGCTGCTGCCCGCCGCGCAGGACTGACGACGTGGCTCCTGACGAGCCCGTGGCCGAGAGCCACGAGCATCACCACCGCGACGCGGCAGAGATCCTGGAGGGCGCACCGCCCGGCACCGGCAAGCCCGGTGACGCGACCACCGAGCAGCTCATGGCCAACGCCATCGGCGGCTGGCGCGGTCTGGTCGACTCAAGCCTGCCGGGTGCAGTCTTCCTGATCGTCTACGTCATCGACGGCAACGTCCTTGCGACAGCCGTCTGGTCTGCGGTCGCAGCGGGTGCGCTCATCGCGGTCCTGCGCCTGGTACGTCGAGAGTCGTTGCAGCAGGTGGTGTCGGGCTTCATCGGCATCGCGTTCTGCGCCTGGCTCGCCACACGCACCGGCAAGGCCGAGGACTTCTATCTGCCCGGTCTGCTCCTCAGCATCGGCTATGCCGTCGCGCTCGCCACGTCGTGCCTGGTCGGGCACCCGGTGCTCGGCTATGCCGTCGGTGCCGCGACGGGTGACATCAGCGGCTGGCGTGCGGTGCCCGAGCAACGTCGGGCCTACGCCCTAGCGACATGGTTCTTCGTGGCGGTGTTCGTCGTCCGTCTCGCTGTTCAGCTCCCGCTCTACTTCGCCGGGGCGGTCGGGGCACTGGGAGTCGCGAAGCTCGCCCTGGGTTGGCCGCTGCTGGCGCTGGCGGCGTACTTCTCCTACCGCGTGATCCGCAAGGCCCGCGACGAGGCGCCGGTGCCCGCCCCCGCCCCCAGCGAAGAACCCCACCGCTGACCTGGGTGTCGTGGGTGTCACAGCCGAGCTGAAGCCCCCACAACACCCAGGTCAGCGGTGGGGTTCTACGCTGGGGGCGGGGGCGGGCACCGGCGCCTCGTCGCGGGCCTTGCGGATCACGCGGTAGGAGAAGTACGCCGCCAGCGCCAGCAGCGGC
>JANMBJ010000193.1:0-28149 GCA_031360335.1 Candidatus Nanopelagicales bacterium | reverse complement strand
CTTCGTGAAGTCCGAGCAGTATCCCAACGCCAGCAAGGACGGCGACGGCCGACTCATGGTCGGTGCCGCGATCGGATACTTCGGCGACGCGTGGGAGCGGGCCACCACCCTCATCGAGGCGGGTGTCGACGTGCTCGTCGCCGACACCGCGCACGGCCACGTACGCCTGCTGCTCGACATGGTGCAGCGGCTCAAGACCGACCCGGCCACGCGGCACGTGCAGGTCATCGGCGGGAACGTCGCCACCCGCGCGGGTGCGCAGGCGTTCGTCGACGCCGGAGCTGATGCGGTCAAAGTCGGGGTCGGGCCTGGCTCCATCTGCACGACTCGCGTGGTCACCGGTGTGGGAGCCCCTCAGATCACCGCCGTCTACCAGGCGTCGCTCGCGGCAAAGCCGGCCGGCGTGCCCGTGATCGCCGACGGGGGCCTGCAGTATTCCGGCGACATCGCGAAGGCGCTCGTGGCCGGTGCCGAGTCGGTGATGGTCGGCTCGATGCTCGCCGGGTGCGACGAGAGCCCGGGCGACGTCATCTTCGTCAATGGCAAGCAGTACAAGAGCTATCGCGGGATGGGCTCGCTCGGCGCGATGAGCTCGCGGGGCAAGAAGTCCTACTCCAAGGACCGCTACTTCCAGGCCGAGGTCGACAGCGACGACAAGATCGTCCCCGAGGGCGTCGAGGGGCGCGTCGCCTATCGAGGTCCGCTCTCGGCCGTGGCACACCAGCTCGTGGGAGGCCTGCGCCAGTCGATGTTCTACGTCGGTGCTCGCACGGTGCCGGAGCTGCAGGAGCGCGGGCAGTTCATCCGCATCACGGCGGCCTCGCTCAAGGAGAGCCACCCGCACGACATCCAGATGACGACCGAGGCACCGAACTACCCGTCGTAGCAAGGCACCTGCGCGTGTGCCATCCGAGCACCCAGCGCCGTCCCGAGCACCCAGCGTCTCAGAGGATCACAGTGAACGAGATCGAGATCGGCCGCGCCAAGCGGGCGCGTCCGGCGTACTCCCTCGACGACATCGCCATCGTGCCGAGCCGGCGCACCCGCGACCCCGAGCTGGTCTCCGTCGCCTGGCGCATCGACGCCTATGCCTTCGACACCCCCGTGCTGGCCGCGCCGATGGACTCCGTCGTGTCGCCGGCGACGGCCGTCGCGATCGGACAGCTCGGCGGACTCGGTGTGCTCGACCTTGAAGGCGTGTGGACGAGGTACGACGACCCGCAGCCTCTCCTCGACGAGGTCGTCGCTCTCGACGACCACCTCGTCATCCCGCGGCTGCAGGAGATCTACTCCGCGCCCATCCGCGAGGACCTCATCACCGCACGTATCGCGGAGATCCGCGCCGGCGGCGTGACGGTCGCCGCGGCGCTCTCGCCCGCCCGCACGGCGCAGTTCGCCACGACGGTTGTCGACGCCGGAGTGGACCTGTTCGTGATCCGGGGCACCACGGTCAGCGCCGAGCACGTCGCGCGCGAGGGTGCGGAGCCGCTCAACCTCAAGGAGTTCATCTACGAGCTCGACGTGCCTGTGGTCGTCGGCGGCTGTGCGACCTACCAGGGTGCGCTGCACCTCATGCGCACCGGTGCCGCCGGCGTGCTCGTCGGCTTCGGCGGCGGTGCGGCGCACACCACGCGCGACGTGCTCGGCGTACGAGTCCCGATGGCGTCGGCGATCGCCGACGTCGCGGCCGCGCGTCGCGACTACCTCGACGAGAGCGGTGGTCGCTATGTCCATGTGATCGCCGACGGTGGCGTGGGTCGCTCCGGCGACCTGCCCAAGGCGATCGCGTGCGGTGCCGACGCCGTGATGCTCGGGTCGCCCCTCGCCCGCGCTGCTGAGGCTCCGGGGCGCGGCTACCACTGGGGCATCGAGGCCACCCATGACGAGCTGCCGCGCGGCGAACGGGTGCACCTGGGCCAGGTCGGCACGCTCAGCGAGATCCTGCACGGCCCCTCGCGCACCGCTGACGGCACGATGAACCTCGTCGGCGCCCTGCGCCGCGCGATGGCGACCACGGGCTACTCCGACCTCAAGGAGTTCCAGCGCATCGAGATCGTCGTCGAGCCCACCCGCTGACCCCTGCGGCAGTCAGGAGCTGCACCGACTTCTGGCTACCGGTGGGTAACTGGGCGCACTACGCTGCGGAGCATGACCGCTGAGGCTGCTGTTCCCGCGTCCGCTGCTGATCTGCCGGCAGGTCTGGCCGAAGATGTGTCGCGTACGCCCGCGATCCCGGAGACGCTCGTGGCTCGGTTGCTGCGGCACGCGGTCACCTCGCCCAAGGCCGAGATCCGCGAGACGGTCGAGCCGTTCACCGGCGGCCTCGCGGCGCGGCTGCCGCTGTCGAGCGAAGCCGACGTCGACGCGGCCTTCACGATGGCGAGGCGCGCCCAGAAGCAGTGGGCGCTGCGTCCGGCGAGGGAGCGCGCCCGGGTGCTGCTGCGCTTCCACGACCTGGTGCTCGACCGGCAGGCCGAGGTCCTCGACCTTGCGCAGACCGAGACGGGCAAGGCCCGACGCGACGCGTTCGAAGAGCTGCTCGACTGCGCGCTCAACTCCCGGCACTACGGACGCGTCGGACCAGGGCTGCTCGCTCCGCAGCGACGGCTCGGGGTGTTCCCGACGCTGACCCAGACGAGCGAGCACCATCACCCCAAGGGCGTCGTCGGCATCGTCTCGCCGTGGAACTACCCCATCACCCTCGCGGTGACCGATGCGTTGCCCGCGCTGCTCGCCGGCAACGCCGTGGTGCTGCGTCCTGACATCCAGACCACGGTGACGGCGCTCTGGGTCGTCGACATGCTGCGCGAGGCGGGGCTGCCCGAGGGCCTGATGCCGGTCGTCATCGGTGACGGCTCCACCGTCGGTGAGTGGGTCGTCGACCGTGCCGACTACGTGATGTTCACCGGCTCGACCAGGGTCGGACGCATCGTCGCGCAGCGGTGCGGCGAGCGCCTCATCGGCTGCTCGCTCGAGCTCGGTGGCAAGAACGCGCTCATTGTGCGGGCCGACGCCGACATCGAGCGGTCGGCCGAGATCGCCGAGCGGGCCTGCTTCGCCAACTCGGGCCAGCTCTGCATCGGCATCGAGCGACTCATCGTGCACGAGGATGTCGCTGACGAGTTCCTCGCGGCATTCCTCAAGCGGGTCAACGCACTTCGGCTCAAGCCCGGTGTGGGCTGGGGCGCCGACATGGGCTCGCTCGTCTCCGCGAAGCAGCGAGATGTGGTCCTCGCGCATATCGACGACGCCGTCGCCAAGGGCGCCGAGGTGCTCACCGGCGGCAAGGCGCGACCCGACGCCGGCCCGTTCTACGTCGAGCCCACGGTGCTCATCGGCGTGACGGGCGAGATGGCTGCGTGCCGCGACGAGACGTTCGGTCCCGTCGTCAGCGTGTCGACCTACCGCACCGACGACGAGGCGGTCGCTCGCGCCAACGACTCCGACTACGGCCTCAACGCCTCGGTCCTGACCCGTGACACCAAGGCCGGCAAGGCGATGGCGTTGCGCATCCAGGCCGGCACGGTCAACGTCAACGAGGCGTACGGCTCGACGTGGGGCTCGACTGCCGCGCCGATGGGCGGTATGAAGGCGTCGGGGCTCGGTCGTCGCCACGGCGTCGAGGGACTGCTCAAGTACACCGAGACCCAGACCGTCGCCGTGCAACGGCTGATGGGGTTCGGCGCTGCCTTCGGGCGCACCGACGAGCAGTGGGCCGGTCTGCTCACCACAGCCGTCAAGGCGATGAAGAAGGCGGGCGTGCGATGACGAGCGGCTGGATCTCCGACGAGGCATCAGGTGATGCAACCGGTGACCACTACGACGTCATCGTCATCGGCTCCGGCTTCGGTGGCTCAGTCACGGCGCTTCGCCTGACCGAGAAGGGATATCGGGTCGGGGTGCTCGAGGCCGGGCGTCGTTTCGCCGACGACGAGTTCGCCAAGACCTCCTGGCGCCTGCGCAAGTTCCTCTATGCCCCGAGGTTGGGGCTCTATGGCATCCAGCGCATCCACCTGCTCCCGGACGTGCTGGTGCTGTGCGGTGCCGGAGTGGGTGGCGGCTCGCTCGTCTATGCCAACACCCTCTATGTGCCGCCCGCTGAGTTCTTCGAGGACCCGCAGTGGGCCGGCATCACCGACTGGCAGCGCGAGCTCGCGCCCTACTACGACCAGGCGACGCGAATGCTCGGCGTCACCGACGTGCCCCATCGGTCGCCGCTCGACGAGCAGTTCGCCGAGGTCGCCGAGGAGATGGGCGTCGGGCACACCTTCCGGCTGACGCCTGTCGGCGTCTTCTTCGGCGCCGGTCCTGGGCAGACGGTGCCCGACCCGTTCTTCGGTGGTGAGGGGCCGGCGCGCACGGGGTGCACTGAGTGCGGTGAGTGTATGACGGGCTGTCGGCACAACGCCAAGAACACGCTGCCCAAGAACTACCTCGGGCTCGCGGAGCGAGCAGGCGCCACCGTGCACCCGCTCACCACGGTGCAGGTCGTGCGACCTCGACCGGGTGGCGGATATGCGATCGACACCGTGCGCACCGGTCCCCTGATGCGCGGTCGTCGCACGTTCACCGCCGATCAGGTCGTCGTCGCTGCCGGCGCCTACAACACCCAGAAGCTGTTGCACCGCATGAAGGACGACGGTGTCCTGCCTCGGCTGTCGGACCGCCTCGGGCACGTGTCGCGCACCAACTCCGAGTCGCTCGTCGGTGCGATCTCGCGTCGTACCGACATCGACTTCACGCGCGGTGTCGCCATCTCCTCGTCGTTTCACCCTGACGAGCGCACCCACGTCGAGTCCGTGCGCTATGGCAAGGGCAGCAACTTCATGGGGCTGCTCGGCACGGTGCTCACCGACGGCGTCGACGGTGTGCCGCGGTGGAAGGTCTGGGTCAAGACGATGGCCGAGCGCCCCACCGACGCGGTGCGATCTCTCTCGGTGCGCAAGTGGTCCGAGCGCGCCGCGATCGCACTCGTCATGCAGTCGGTCGACAACTCCGTGACCGTGAGCTCGGTGAGGTCCAAGCTCGGTTGGTGGAAGCTGACGTCGCGCCAGGGCGACGGTGATCCCAACCCGACCTGGATCCCCGCCGGCAACGAGGCAGCCCGACGCCTCGGTGAGCACATCGACGGATTCCCGATGGGCAATCTCGGTGACCTCATCGACGCACCGCTGACGGCGCACTTCGTCGGTGGGTGCTGCATCGGCCGGGACGCCGACCACGGAGTGATCGACGGCTATCACCGCGTCTTCGGGCACGAGGGTCTGCACGTCGTCGACGGCTCGGCGATCACCGCCAACCTCGGCGTCAACCCCTCGCTCACCATCACCGCCCAGGCAGAGCGTGCCATGGCGATGTGGCCCAACAAGGGTGCCGCCGACCTGCGGCCCGAGCTCGGGTCGACCTACGTCGAGGTGCCTGTCGTCGAGCCGACGCACCCGGTCGTCCCGGCGCACGCGTCAGGAGCGCTCCGACTGCCGATCGTCGAGGTGCGCCACGGGAACACCCGTGCGCAGGATGAGGTTGTCACCGACTGACGCCTCGTAGCTCGGGGCTGACCACCGCACCCGGAGGATCCATGCGCGCGATCTGGAACGGCACCGTCATCGCGGAGAGCGACGACACTGTCGTGGTCGAGAACAACCACTACTTCCCCGCGTCGTCCGTGGTCGAGGGTGTCCTGCGCCCGAGCGACACCCACTCGGTGTGCCCGTGGAAGGGCACCGCGTCGTACTACTCCCTCGAGGTCGACGGCGCGGTCAACACCGACGCCGTGTGGTACTACCCCGAGCCCAAGGACGCCGCCACGGAGATCACCGACCGCGTCGCCTTCTGGAAGGGCGTCACGGTCCAGGCCTGAGGCTGCTCTCTTCCCGTCTGATCGTCGCCTCCCGCGCACCCGTGCGGGAGGCACGACCATGTGGATTTTCCTCTCCGACATCTGGTGGCCGAGGGCGTCAGCCCACCAGGCCGCCTGGGAACGGGAATCGCTGCAATCCAGCACCAGCCCGAGCACTGACGTTGCACAGGGGCGCGGACGTTCTCGAAGTTCACGAAGTACACGCGGTGATCGGCGGACGGTTAGGTGTGCGCACCCGTCCTACACGCGCGGACGGTCCCAGCCACGCTGCCACGACGCGCTCCGCGCACCGGCTCGTGGCATCTCCGTGCCTGCCGGATCAGTCGCCGGTGGCAGCGGCGCGAAGCGCGGACTGCAGCATCGCGAGAGCCGCCGCGACCGACGACTCGTCGCGCCCGAGCCTGCCGCGCACGGCGGCCAACGCCGGAAGGAAGGCGGCGCCTGCCCGCTCCCACGCCCGGCCGCCTTCTCGCGTGAGCTGCAGCCGGTAGGACCTGCCGTCGTCGGGATTGGCTACGCGCCTGACGTGCCCCCGCTGCTCGAACCGCTTCACAAAGCTCGACACCGTCGTAAGCGGCGCCGACATCCACGTGGCCAGCTCCGTCGGGGTGCACGGTCCAACATGGAGCACCGAGTAGACCGCGAACTCGTCCGCGGTCAGCCCGCTGTCCGCCAACGCCTCGTCGAGCAGAGCGGTCGTCGCGCGCGAGGTCAGCCAGACGTCGAAGAGCACGTTGCTGCCGGTGGTTTGCTGAGCCATGCCTTGACACTACTACTACGACGTCGTACCTTCTTACTACTGCGAGTTCGTACTACCAGGGGAAAGGTCATGTCGGACATCACGGGGAGCCACGGCTCCACCGCTCGCTCTGCGCAGGCGCGGCTCTGGGCCCTCCTGGGGGTCGCTGCCGCGATGTGGACGGCCCTGGTCGTCGTGCTCTTCGTCTGGTCGGGGCGCTTCTCGCTGGCAGCAGTCGACCTGGCATGCGGGGCGCCGGCACCCGACGTGCGGACGGCACCGTCGCCGGCGGACGTGCACGCCTTCATCGCCGGCTGCGGGCCCGACGGGCTCGCGGCGTACCGGGACCTGCAGTTGGTCGACCTGCTCTACCCTGCGGTGAACGCGGCGCTCCTCGTCCTCGTGCTCGCCCTGCTGGCGAGCGCGCTCCCGCGAGGACTGCGCTGGGTGCTCGCACTGCCGGTCGTTGCCGCCGTCGGCGACTACGCCGAGAACGTTGCCGCGTGGACGCTGCTGGCCCGCGGTGGCGACGGGTCGGGCTGGGCTGAGCGGCTGTTCCAGGCCGGCTCCGCCGTCAAGGTCGCCGCGACGTGTTCGTCCTGGACGGCTGTGCTGATCCTGCTGGCGTGGGTGATGGCGCGGGCGGTTACCGCCCGCCAGCGCGACCACGGCGGCGCGGCCGCGGATCCGGTCGTCGAGCGCGGGCCAGAGCCATTGACGCGGGCGTGACTGGTGACGCGGCACGATCCCCTCGCTCGATCCAGTCGAGTCGAGCGTTGTGGAACAAGTGCTACCGCCTTGGAGGGCGACTCTGCGTCAACTCGACTTCGGACCAAGTCATGTGACCACCACCGCCTTGCGGTGACGGGTGGTGCCGAGAAGATGGCCCGTGAGAGACGACCCCATGCAGACCGGGCACATCTAGCCCGACAGATGAGCAAGCCGAGCGTCGTTGATGCCAGCCGCGATGCGGGCAGCCACGTCGTTCGACAGGTCAGAGCCGAACCACCTGAGCAAACCGCGTCGACCCTGTCGGGGGTGAGCTAGTCCGGTCTGACGAACAGGTCCCGCAATGCAGGTGCCACTACGTGTACGGCGCTGGTCCGGTCCCCGAGTGAGATGGGCACATCTCGCCCTGCTCTCCGCGACTATCGCAGTGCGGTCAGAGCGTTCCCCAGTGCCAAGAGCTGCTCCTGGCTGAGCCCGGTTCCTTCGATGCGTGTCGTGAAGTGCCCGGTGGTGAAATAGAGAACGAGGTTCCGGTGTGTCGAGCCAGGTGTTCCAGCCGTGTACTGAGTGAATGCTCCGTCGACGCCAGCGACTGTGCGGTGGGCAGCAACCGGATGACCTTCGATGGCGCCATCCGTGACCTGTGGTGGGGCACAGTCCGTCACGATGACGGTGGCAGAGGAACCACCCATTCCTGACGGCGCCGTGGACACATCGAACTCCGCCCCGTAGCAGGCGGGCCCGGCACCTGAGGTCATCGCGTACAGCCCGGCAGGCTGCGTCCGATAGGGGAAGCCCGGCGCTGGTTCCGAGAGCCTCACGGCGACGAGATCGGCGGGCGGGGTGTAGTTCGAGTTCGGGAGGGAGTGGACTTGCGCCGAGCTGCCGTAGGGGAAGCCCGTCGGACTCGACGCGCTGGATGCGCTCGCCAGGGCGGGTCCGTCCAGCGTGCCTCCACCCTGGTACAGGGTCGGAACGACGACCGCGACCATCCCAGTTGCTACGAGGGACGTGACTGCAGCACCTGCGATCCGCGCATGGCGACGCCGCCTCCCAAGTCGAACAGCACGCTCGACATCGAATCGCGCGGGGGGCGCGCCCTCGACAACGGTCGAGAAGATCTCATTGACCAGGGTGTCGTTCATGATCCGTCCCTCGCGGTCGCGGGCAGTTGCCCCCTACGTTCGTGGCTCAAGATCGCCTTGAGATTCGCTAGACCCTTGCTCGTGCTGCTCTTCACCGTGCCGGCCGAACAGTTCATGATCGAGGCGGTCTCTTCCACTGACAGGCCCTCCCAGAACCGGAGCACCAGGGTGGCGCGCTGCCTGGGGGGAACCTCGGCCAGAGCGGACGCGAGGACCTCTCGCCGATCGTCGGCGCTACCCGGTCCTGCTGACTCTGGGAGTGTCTCCCTGGGGATCTCTCGGCGAGCCGGGCGACGGCTATGGTCGATGAGGAGGTTGACGACTATTCGCCGCGCGTACGCCTCCGGGTCACCCCGCCGTGCCACTCGCTCCCACACGGCATATAGGCGCGTCATCGCGTCTTGCACCACGTCGTCAGCGAGGTACCAGTCGCCGCACATGAGGTAGACGCTTCGGCGCAGAGGTTCACGACGGACGGCCACCCACGCACGGAAGCCATCCTCGCCGCCCTCGACCATGAGTCCCTCCCGCCAAACGCAATGTCTTTCTACATCCCTTTACACGGGTTCCGCGCTCGATCGGTTGCCTCGTCGTGCAACTTCATCGCGAGTCGACCACTTTGGCGTGACCAGCCGTCAACCTCGGCCAGATCTCGGGCCTAACCAGGCGAGCGCGAATGCCGGGCAGTGCTCGGGGGCGGTAGAGACAGGCGCTCGTTCCGGGCGACGGTAGGGGCAGGAGATGGCGGCGTTCCGGTGGACGGGCGTGGATGCCGACTGGGTCCTGGCCCAGGGCTATCGACGTCAGTCGGCGTCGCGCCAGCTCTTCCAGAGGGCGGCGTAGGCGCCGTCGGCGGCGACCAGCTCGTCGTGGCTGCCGAGCTCGCTGATCCGGCCGGACTCGACCACCGCGATCCGGTCGGCGTCGTAGGCCGTGTGCAGCCGGTGCGCGATGGCGATGACGGTGCGACCCTCGAGGACGGCGTTGAGCGAGCGCTCGAGGTGACGTGCGGCCCGCGGGTCGAGCAGCGAGGTGGCCTCGTCGAGCACCAGGGTGTGCGGGTCGGCGAGGATCAGGCGGGCGAGCGCGACCTGCTGAGACTGTCCGGGCGCCAGGGCATGTCCGCCCTGGCCGACCTCCGTGTCGAGGCCCTTCTCGAGGGTGTCGACCCAGGGAATCGCGTCGACCGACTCGAGCGCGACGAGCAGCGCCGCGTCGTCGGCGTCGGGCTTGGCCAGCAGCAGGTTGTCGCGCAGGGTGCCCACGAACACGTGGTGCTCCTGGTTGACGAGTGCGACCTGCGTGCGGACGGTCTCGGTCGGCATCCGTGACAGCGCGGCACCACCGAGCTCCACGGTGCCCGTGCGCGGGGCATAGATCCCGGCCATGAGGCGGCCGAGCGTCGACTTGCCGGCACCCGAGGGACCCACCAGGGCCACTCGCTCGCCGGGCGCGACGTCGAGGTTGATGCCGTGCAGCACGTCGCGTCCGGCGCGATAGCCGAAGCGCACGTCGTCGACGACGAGGCGGTCGTCGAGCGGCTCGAGGTCGTCGTCGAACTCCTGGTCGGGTACGTCGTGCACGCCCACGAGGCGGGCGAGAGAGGCCTGGCCGACCTGCAGCTCGTCGTACCACATGAGGATGAGGTCGACGGGCTCGACGAGCATCTGGGTGTAGAGCAGGCCGGTGGTCAGCTGGCCCAGCGAGATCGTCCCCTGTCCGACGAGCCAGCCGCCGAGCGCGAGCACCCCGACGAGCGGCAGGACGTAGCCGGCCTCGATCGCGGGGAACCACGAGCAGCGCAGCCAGAGCGTGTAGCGCTCCCAGGCGATCCAGCGCTTGATGCGGGAGTTGGTGACGTCGATGCGCTGCTGCTCGAGGCGGTAGAGCTCGATGGTCTGACCTGCGTCGACCGTCTCGGCGATGGAGGCGCTCACCTGGGCGAAGGTCGAGGACTCAGCGCGGTAGGCCTGCGGGGCGCGACGGAAATACCACCGTGACGAGATGAGGATCGGCGGCACGGCCAGCAACCACGCGACGGCGAGCTGCGGCGCTGAGATGACGAGCGCCGCCCCGACGAGGAGAGCGGTGACGACCGAGATGGTGATCTGCGGGATCGCCTCGCGCACAGCGTAGTTGAGCCGGTCGATGTCGGTCGTGATGCGCGAGACGAGGTCGCCGGTGCCGGCCCGCTCGACGACCCCGGTGGGTAGGTTGACGGCACGGGTGAGGAAGTCCTCGCGCAGGTCGGCGAGCACCTCCTCGCCGAGCACACCGGCGCGCAGCCGTGTGATGCGAGTGAAGATGGTCTGCACGACGAGAGCGCCGAGGAACCACATCGCGGCATGGTCGATCACCTCGCTCGTCGTGCCGTTGGTGAGACTCTCGACGAGACCACCGAGCACGAGCGGTCCGGCGAGACCGGCGACCGAGGCGACGGAGTTGGTCGCGATGACCACACCGAAGGCAGCGCGGTGCCGCACGAGCATCGCGCGGGTGTAGCGACGCATGGTCGCATCGCTCGCGATCGGCAGCGACTGTCCGGTCAGGGTTGACGCCGCGACGGCGTCCTCGGGCGGCATCACGACGACGTCACCTCCTCGCGGGTGACGACGGCGCGATAGCGCGGGTCGCTGCGGAGCAGCTCGCGGTGGCGGCCCTCGGCCGCCACCCGGCCCTCGAGCACGAGCAGCACGGTGTCGGCCTGGTCGAGCACGAGAGGGGAGTTGGTGAGGATCACGGTGGTGCGACCCGAGCGGGCTTCGCGCAGTGTCGCGGCGATCCGTGCCTCGGTGTGCGAGTCGACGGCACTGGTCGGCTCGTCGAGAACGAGGATCGGCGGGTCGGCGACGAGCGAGCGCACCAGTGCAAGTCGCTGCCGCTGCCCACCGGACAGCGATCGACCGCGCTCGGTGATCCGGGCGCGCATCGGGTCCGAGACGTCCGGCGAGGAGTCGACCAGAGCATCGAGCACGTCGTCGGCCGAGCTCGTCTCGACGGCGTCGGCGATGCTGACAGCGCCCGAGCGAGGGACGTCGAGCAGCTCGGCGAGCGAGCCCGAGAGAAGCACCGGGTCCTTGTCCTGGGTGAGCACCGAGGCGCGGAGCACGGCGCGCGGGATGTCCGCGAGGGGCACACCATCGAGCGTGACCGTGCCGCCGTCGGGACCGAGGCCGGCGAGCCGCAACGCGATCTCGTCGGCGGTGACCTGCTCGGCGCACACGATCGCGGTGAGCGATCCGGGCTCGATGGTGATGCCCGAGGTCGAGTCGTGCAGCGTCGCGTGCGCGGCCACGACCTGAGCCGCGTCCGGTTGAGCTGCGACGTCGGTGCGCTCGAGGCTGAGCACGCCCACGACGCGGCCCGAGGCGACGAACGCCCGGGTCCAGCGCTGCGCCGTCTCGGTGAAGGTGCGCAGCGGGATGAGCAGGAACGAGGAGTAGCCGTAGAACGCGACGAGCTGGCCGACCTCGAGGGTGCCGGCGAGCACGAGGCGCGCACCCACCCAGGTGACGATCACGAGGAAGAGCCCGGGCAGCGCGACCTGCTGCGCGTCGAGGAGCGAGCGCACCTTGGCGACGTCGACCGCAGCGGAGCGCACCTGCTGCGACGCGTCCTGGAAGCGCCGGAGGAACAGGTCCTCGCCACCGATGCCGCGCAGCACCCGCAGCCCGGCGACGGTGTCGGCGGCCAGCTCGGTCGTGCGACCGACGAGCGTGCGCTGCGCGGACTCCCGGGTCTCGAGCGGCTTGAGCAGCGGACCGACCGCGAGACCGAGGAGCGGGACGCAGACCAGCACGATGAGTCCGAGCAACGTCGAGGAGCGCAGCAGGATCGCAGCGACGAAGAAGAAGGCGACCACTCCGGCGACGAAGCGCGCGGCTACGTCGAAGGCGCTGCCGATCTTCTCGACGTCGTTGCTCGTCACGGCGACGACCTCGCCCGTCGCGACGCTGCGGCGCAGGTCGGTGCCGAGGTGGGAGGCGTGGCGCACGACGAGCTGCTGGGTGCGGCTCGCGGCGGTGATCCAGTTCGTGACCGCCATGCGGTGCCGCATGATCCCGCCGGTCGCCTGGATGATGCCGAGCACCACGAGTGCCCCGACAGCGCGCACCACGGCGCTCCCGTCGCCGTCGGCCGCGCCCTGCACGCCCATCCCGAGCGCTGCGGGGACGAGCGCCATCGCGACCATCCACACGATTCCCCAGATGATCCCCTGGGCGAGCGTGCGCCACTGGTGACGCGCGATCCAGCGCAGATAGCGGAAGGCGGAACCGAGGTCGGGTGTCCCTGGGTCCGCGAGGGGCAGGTTCGACATCGTCATGGCCTGATGAGAGTAGGCCCGCCACGGCGCGCGGGTCGCCACAGTTTCCCCGCTCGTGAGCTCTGTCTCGCTAGCGTCGTGCCTGACGTCGTACGCATCCCGCGAGACGACCCGCGTCGACGAGGTGACCGATGACCGACCAGACCCCGCCCCCCGACGACAACCCCTTTGCCGCGCCCCAGCCTGGTGCCGTCCCGCCGCCGCCCTACGGTGCCGTCCCACCGCCACCTCCTCCGCCGCCGGCCTACGGCAACGTCCCGCCCCCGCCGCCCGTGTCAGGCGCGATCCCGCCGCCCCCGGGCTACGCGATGCCCTACGGCGCACCCGGCTATGGCCAGGGCTATCCCCCGGCCTATGCGCAGGCCTACGCCGGACAGACCCCCCGGACCTCGGGCAAGGCGATCGCCGTCATGGTGCTCGGCATCGTGTCCATCCCTCTGCTCTGCGTGTGCTTCACCGGCGTCATCACAGCGATCGTCGGCCTTGCGATGTCGCCGAGCGCCAACCGCGACATCACCTCGTCGGGCGGCATGGTCGGTGGGTCCACGCAGGTGAAGACGGGCGTGATCCTCAGCATCATCGCGCTGGTGCTCGCCGTGCTGCTCATCGTGTGGGGCGTGACTCACCCCGGCACCTCGCGCACGACGTTCGCCCCCTGAGGGCCGTGCACCGGGCGGCGAGCCGGGTGCCGGGCGACCGATACGATCGAGCCTCCTCCGCCGTCCGAAGGGCTCGTGATCCTCGGTGACCACCCCCACCCACCGCCCGGTCCTCGTCGTCGACTTCGGCGCGCAGTACGCCCAGCTGATCGCCCGCAGGGTGCGTGAGGCGCGGGTCTACAGCGAGATCGTCCCGTCGACCATGCCGGTCGCCGAGATGCTCGCGAAGGACCCGGTCGCAGTGATCCTCTCGGGCGGCCCGTCGTCGGTCTATGCCGAGGGTGCACCGCAGGTCGACCCGGCCCTGTTCGGCACGGGGGTGCCGACGTTCGGGATCTGCTACGGCTTCCAGGCGATGGCCGCGGCACTCGGCGGCGAGGTCGCGCAGACCGGGCTCTCGGAGTTCGGGCGTACGACTCTCACGGTGACCGAGCCGGGCTCGGCACTCTTCGCCGGCACGCCCGCGGAGCAGCAGGTCTGGATGTCGCACGGCGACTCCGTGCAGAGCGCACCTGAGGGCTTCACCGTCACCGCGGTCACCGACGGCGCGCCCGTCGCGGGCTTCGAGGACCTCGCCCGACGCCTCGCCGGAGTGCAGTTCCACCCCGAGGTGCTCCACTCCGAGAACGGTCAGCAGGTCCTCGAGCGCTTCCTCTACACCGTCGCCGGCATCGAGCCGACGTGGACGTCGTCCAACGTCATCGACGAGCAGGTGTCGGCGATCAGCGCGCAGGTCGGCGACAAGCTCGTCATCTGCGGGCTCTCCGGTGGCGTCGACTCCGCGGTCGCCGCAGCGATCGTGCACCGGGCGGTGGGCGACAACCTCACGTGCGTGTTCGTCGACCACGGCCTGCTGCGCAAGGGCGAGCGCGAGCAGGTCGAGACCGACTACGTCGCAGCCACCGGCATCCGGCTCAAGGTCGTCGACGCCTCCGACCGCTTCCTCGACGAGCTCGAGGGAGTCACCGACCCCGAGGAGAAGCGCAAGATCATCGGGCGGCTGTTCATCCGGGTGTTCGAGGACGCCGCCCGCGAGGTCGTCGAGGAGGCCGGCGCCCATGGGCAGCAGGTCGAGTTCCTGGTGCAGGGCACGCTCTACCCCGACGTCGTCGAGTCCGGCGGCGGCACCGGCACCGCCAACATCAAGAGCCACCACAACGTCGGCGGCCTCCCCGACGACCTGCAGTTCGCGCTCGTCGAGCCACTGCGCGCGCTGTTCAAGGACGAGGTCCGCGCGGTAGGTGCCGAGCTCGGGCTGCCCACCGCGATGGTGATGCGCCACCCGTTCCCTGGCCCGGGTCTCGCGATCCGCATCGTCGGCGCCGTCTCGCGCGACCGCCTCGCCGTGCTGCGCGAGGCCGACGCGATCGTGCGCGAGGAGACCGCTGCCGCCGGCGTCGACTCCTCGATCTGGCAGCTGCCGGTCGTGCTCCTTGCCGACGTCCGCTCCGTGGGAGTCCAGGGCGATGGTCGTACGTACGGCCACCCGATCGTGCTGCGCCCGGTGTCGAGCGAGGACGCCATGACCGCCGACTGGTCGCGCCTGCCCTACGACCTCCTCGCGCGGATCTCGACCCGCATCACCAACGAGGTGCGCGAGGTCAACCGCGTCGTCCTCGACATCACGAGCAAGCCGCCGGGCACCATCGAGTGGGAGTAGTCCGAGCACGCAGGGCACGCACAAGCGCAGAGACGACGGGAGCGAGCGAGTGAGCATCACCCCGGACACGAAGGACTGGACGTGGGTGCTCGAGCGCCCGTGCCCCGAGTGCGGATATGACGGATCAGCCCTGGCCACAGGGGATGTCGGGCTCCGAGTGCGCGCGACCCAGCCGCTCTGGCTCGAGGCACTGAGCGCCGACGATGCTGCGGTGCGCACGCGTCCTGGCTCGTGGTCGACGCTGGAATACGCCTGCCACGTGCGCGACGTGCACGCCCTCTACACCGAGCGGCTCCAGCTCATGCTCGCCGAGGATGCGCCGCTGTTTCCCAACTGGGACCAGGACTCGACCGCGGTCGAGAGCGGCTACCACGAGCAGGACCCGGCCGTCGTCGGCAGTGAACTCGTCGTGGCGTCCGAGGCGATGGCGTCGTCATTCGACGCCGTCGGCGCCGACCAGTGGCAGCGCACCGGCCTGCGCAGCGATGGCGCCCACTTTACGGTGGACTCGTTCTCGCGCTACTTCCTCCACGACATCGAGCACCACGTCTGGGACGTCACCGGCCGTCGCGCTGGATCCTGGCTCTGACGCCCGGCGGGGGTAGCCCCCGCGGGTGACGCTGCGTCATCTCCGTCACCCGATCGGGCGAGCCGCGCGACATGCGACGGTCACGAGGGGTCATCCTGGTCCCGTGACCCCCTCGACCACTCGCGCCCGGATGCGGGCGACGACCCTCGGGTTGCTGCTGGCCGGCGGTCTCGGGATGTCGATGGCGGCGATGCCGGCGGCGTACGCCGACACGCCGCCGCTCGGATCGCTGCACCTGCACCAGTCCGACGACTGCTCCGGCCCGGACCTCCCCTCAGGGTCGAGGGTCAACGTCGCGTTCAGCATCGGCCTCACGGGCTTCGTGCCCAACCAGATCGGCGTCTTCACCGTCGCCTCCGAGAGCGGTGCGATCTCGTCCAACCGGATCTCGGCCGGCGACACCGGCACCACCTGCTCGGTGATCCAGAGCGTGGTCGAGGGCGGCTTCCTCGCGTCCTTCCGCTACACCGACCTGCTCGGCGAGCAGCAGACCGCGAGCGTCGCCGGCGTCGTGAGCGTCGGTCCGGTCGATCCCGCGCCGACTGACACCGACAGCCCCTGGGCCACACCGACCGCCACGGCGATCCCGACCTCCTCGCCCGGCACGCACCCGTCGCACTCCCCGCGGCCGACGAAGACGCGGACGACCTCGACCCCCCTCGCGTCGACCGGTGGTGGATCGGGCAGCGGCTCGCAGCTCCCGACAACCGGTGCTGACCCTCGCCTCGTGCTCGTCGCGCTCGCGACCACGCTCACCGGCGTGGTGCTCTACGTCGTCTCGGGCCTGCCGCGCGGTCGCCGCCAGCGCTGAGCGAGTCAGCTCGCCGCCGTAGCCTCGGCAGCAAGTTCACGTGCGTGGCCGACGAGACCCTCGATCGTCGCGACCTGGGCGTCGAGATCCCACGCGAAGGTCGCGTCGCCCACCGTCAGCTCGGTCATCGACCAGCCCGGCACGTCGGCGGCCATCCACCAGCCCGACACCGCGACGTGCTCCCGCTCCATGAGCTGCAGGCCTGCCTCGGTCGAGGCATCGACGGGTGCGTCGATGAAGAGCCGGAAGGCGTTGGTGTGCGGCGTGATGGGGAAGACGCGTACGCCCTCGATCTGGTCCAGCCGGTGCGCGAGCTCGATCGCGCGCTCGCGATAGGCGCTCATCTTCGGCAGGTAGGCCGCGAGTCCGTGCCGGGCCAGGACGGCATACGGCAGCAGCACGAAGAGCCGCCCCCCGTGACGCGTCTGCCAGCGCCGCGCATGCGCGACGAGATCGACAGGTCCGGCCACGATCGCGCCGGCCATCCCCCCGAGGCCCTTGTAGAACGAGACATAGATCGAGTCGGCCAACGCGGCGATCTCGGCGAGAGGCCGGTCGTAGAAGGGCTGTGCCTCCCAGATCCGGGCACCGTCGACGTGCAGCGGGATCCCGAGCTCGCGGGCCCGGTCACTGAAGGCGACGAGGTCCTCCCAGCTCGGCAGCAGATAGCCGGCGTCGCGCAGCGGGAGCTCGAGGGTGACCGCGGCGAGCGGTTCGTCGATGGCGTCGAGGTCGGCCACCGTGGCCGGTCGCGGCTCGCTGGTGAGCTGCTGCAGCCGCAGGCGGTGCAGCTCGGGCAGTGCGTCGAGCTCGTGCCGCACGAGGTGGGAGAGGCCGTGCACCGCGACCGCGTCGCTGGCACTGCGATCGACCCAGGCGCGGAGAGCTGCCTGCTGCGCCATGATCCCGCTCGGCATGAAGACGGCTGCAGCCTTGCCGAGCAGAGCGGCAACCTCGCGCTCGAGCGCTCCGACCTCGCCGCCGGCGCCGTACCTGTCGAGGTCGCCCTCGACGACTGCTGCCGCTGCCTCGCTCAGCCAGGCGGCCGGCTCGATACTGCCGTGCCCGGACAGCCAGCGCGTGCACCCGCGGCTCGCCGCCGCCGCGCGCGCCGCGACTGCGTCGACTGCTGATGGAGCGTCGCCTGCGGGTGCGTCGTCGTCGACCGTCATGGGCGCCACCGTACGACGCGCGCCCAGCACCCGCGGTCGCGGCGGCGCCCCCGTGGTCGCGGAGGACTGCAGACGGCCGATCAGGTGCGGGAGAGGGCGAGCACGGGGATCGTCCGGATCCCGCGGGTCTCCACCTCGTACTCCGCGAAGCCGGGATAGCGGGTGGCCTGCTCGGCATAGACCCGGTCGCGGTCCTCGCCCTCGAGCTCACGGACGGCGACGTCGTAGGTCTCGGTGCCGACCTCGACCGTGGCAGTGCCCGCCGCGGTCATGTTGAGGTACCAGTCCGGGTCGGTCGGCGCCCCGGCCTTCGACGCGAAGACATAGATCGTGGCGGGGTCGGACTCGTCGGCGAGGTACATGACCGGGTTCTCATACGACGTCCCGGACGTCCGTCCGGTGTGGTGCATGATCACCACCGGCGCACCCTCGAACTGGCCGCCGACCTGTCCGTCGTTGGCGCGGAACTCCGCGATGACCTGCTGGTTCCAGTCGTTGTACTCCGACACGGGGCGCTCCTCGGATCTGTGGGGCTCAGGGCTGTCCGTCACGCTAGACCCGCGCGTCGCCTGCGTCGCCTTCGTCACCGGGATAGGCCTGGCCGTGCTGGTCGGACGTGCAGACAGGTCGAGGCGTGAGCAAGGCGTGGCAGCGGCACGGGTCCGGCGGCGCGTGACCTGACTCCCGGGCGTTGACACGTGCCGGGATTGCCGGGCACAGTGTGGGAGCGCTCCCAGCTGGGTGGTCGCCCACCCCAGGGCATCCCCGGGTCCGCAACGGCGCGCAGGTGCCCGGCAGGGCCAAGAGGCCATGCCGGGGGAGCCGCCCGCGTGCCGGGTGCGGGGCGGGTCGAGTTCGAGGGAGCCTCGACCCGCCTCCGCCCCGGGCCTCGCCGACGTGCCAGGGTGTTCCCCGGCCTGCGCGAGACCCGCGGCCCGTCCGTCCAGCGTGACCCAGCATGCGAACGTCAGGAGAGGTGAGCACCGTGACCGCGCTACCCGAGATCAGCTCCGCCCCCGCCGAGTCGACCGGCCGGTCGTTTCCCGTGGGCTTCGTCTGGGGCGCCGCCACCGCTGCCTTCCAGATCGAGGGTGCGACGAGCGAGGACGGTCGCGGCCCGTCGATCTGGGACACCCTGTGCGCGCGACCGGGCGCGATCCTCGACGGCTCCGACGGCACGGTCGCGTGCGACCACTATCACCGGTGGGAGTCTGACCTCGACCTGCTCGCGGACCTGGGGCTCACGGCCTACCGCTTCTCGATCTCGTGGCCGCGCGTGCTGCCCACCGGCCGCGGCGAGGTCAACGCGCCCGGCCTGGCGTTCTACGACCGCCTCGTCGACGGCCTGCACGAGCGAGGCATCGAGCCCTTCGTCACGCTCTACCACTGGGACCTGCCGCAGGCGCTCGAGGATGTCGGCGGGTGGCGCAACCGCGACACCGCCTTCCGCTTCGCGGAGTACGCAGCGCTGACCCAGCACCGCCTCGGTGACCGGGTGAAGCACTGGACTACGCTCAACGAGCCGTGGTGCTCGGCCTTCCTCGGTCACGCCTCCGGCGAGCACGCACCCGGTATGACCGATCCCGTCGCGGCCGTCGCAGCCTCGCACCACCTGCTCCTCGGTCACGGCCTGGCTGCTCAGGCGCTGCACGGCGGGCGCCGCCCGGCGCAGGTCGGCGTCACGATCAACCTCTACGACGTCGTGCCCGCCTCGGACGCCCCTGCCGACATCGACGCGGCCAGACGCCTCGACGGGATGCAGAACCGGTGGTATCTCGACCCGCTGTTCACCGGCTCCTACCCCGCCGACATCGTGGCCGACCTCGCGCCGGTCACCGACATGGCGTTCGTCGAGGACGGCGACCTCGAGATCATCTCGACCAAGCTGGACCACCTCGGGATCAACTACTACAGCTCCTTCGCCGCAACGGCTCTCGACGGCCCGGCTCCCGTGCCGGCGGGCGGTCGCCCGACGCCGTGGGTCGGGCTGGAGGACGTCGGCTTCGCCGACCGCGGTCTGCCCCAGACCCACATGGGCTGGGACGTCGACCCCGACGGCCTGCGCAAGACGCTGGTGCGCGTCGCGCGCGACTATGACGTACCCCCGATCTTCATCACCGAGAACGGTGCCGCCTATGTCGACGAGGTCGTCGACGGTGCTGTCGATGACCCGGAGCGGGTGGCCTATGTCGATGCCCACCTGCGCGCGATCCTCGATGCGTCGGACGGGGGCGTCGACGTGCGCGGCTACTTCATCTGGTCGCTGCTCGACAACTTCGAGTGGGCCTGGGGCTACACCCGACGCTTCGGTGTCGTGCGTGTCGACTACGACACCCAGCTGCGTACGCCGAAGTCGAGCTCGCGCGCCTACGCCGCCATCGCCCGCGACAACGGCTGGCTCTGACCACCCCGTCGATGTGTCACCACGACGGGCTATGGCCCGTCGTCATCACACATCGACGGGGGGTCAGGAGCTGGTTCGTACGACCAGGTGTGTCGGGAGCACTTCCTGGCGCGGTGTCTCCGCGCCGCCGATGCGTTCGAGGAGCAGGCTGGCCATGAGGTAGCCCGCGCGTTCGACGTCCTGTGCCACCGAGGTGAGTGGCGGCTCGGCACTAGCGGCGGTATCGCTGTCGTCGAAGCCGATCACGGCGACGTCGTCGGGGATGACCCGCCCTGCGTCGCGCAGGGCGCGCATCGCGCCGACCGCCATGAGGTCGTTGGCCGCGAACACGGCGTCGACGTCGGGCGCTCTCTCGAGGATCCGCGTCATCGACTCGTTGCCCGACTCCGTGCTGAAGGTGCCGTACTCGACCAGTGACTCGTCGGGCTCGACGCCGAAGGACCGCAGGGCGGTGCGCCAGCCGCTGAGCCGGTCGACGCCAGCGACCATGTCGAGGGGACCGGTGATGGTCGCGATCCGACGACGGCCCCGCTCGAGCAGGTGGGTGACCGCCTCGATGGCACCGGACTCGTTCTCCGAGTCGACCCACCACAGGTCCTCGCGAGCAGCCGTCCTCGTGCGACCGGCGAAGACGGCGGGCAGCCCCGACGACACGAGGGACTCGACGAGGGCGGAGTCGCCGTGACCGTGGATGACCAGCAGCCCGTCGAGGCGGGTCGTCGCCAGCTCGAGGAGCCGGTCGCGCTCGGCGGCGTCGGAGGCCAGGGACAGGACGAGGGCGACTCCGGCCCGGGCCAGGGCCGCGTGCGCGCCGCGCGCGACTCCGGCGAAGAACGGGTCGCTGAAGAGTCGCTCGTTGGTCTCGTTGACCACGAGCCCGACGAGCCCGGTGCGTCCGGTCACCAGGCTGCGGGCGGAGAGGTTGGGGCGATAGCGCAGCTCAGCGGCGGCGCCCGTCACGGCGGCCACGGCGTGCGGGCTGACGTTTGTCGCACCCGAGAGGACCCGGCTCGCAGTGCCTCGGCTGACGCCGGCCAGCGTCGCGACCATCTCCAGCGTCGGACGCGCGCCGGGCGCGCGGCGCCGTGGGTCGGCGGTGGGGCCGCTGCCGGGCGTCGGCGGGAGCTCAGCTGGTGGCGTCATGTCCTACCGAGTCTAGGAGCGCTCCCACCCCGCGCGTGCGTCCCGGGTCAGAGCGTGTCCGGTGTCGCAGTGATCGCGCCCTGGCGCCGGAAGTGGGCCCGACCTCGTCCGGCGCGGTGGCCCGGTGTCGTGGGGTGGTGGCACGGTGTCGCCATGGCGACGACGGTCCGGATCTACCTCGAGCAAGGGCGCACCCGCACGTTCGCCTCGGCGCTGGACTGGCCGGGCTGGACCCGCGCCGGCACGGGTGACGAGGCCGCGATCGAGGCGCTGCTGGACTACGCCGAGCGCTATGCGGCGCTCACGTCCCGGGCCGGAGTGCGGTTCCCGACGTCCGTGGCCATCGACGTGGTGGAGCGCGTGGACGGCGGAGCCACCACCGACTTCGGCGCTCCGGAGCGCGCCGCGACCGCCGACCTCGACCCGCTCTCGCCCAGCGCGCTGCGCCGGCAGGTCGCCCTGCTCGAGGCCTCCTGGGCGACGCTGGCCGACGTGGCAGCGGGCGCCTCCGTCGAGCTGCGCAAGGGGCCGCGGGGCGGTGGCCGCGACCGAGACGACGTGGTGCGCCATGTGCAGGATGCCGAGCGGACCTACGCCCGCAAGCTGGGTGTGCGGCATCCGCCGTACAAGGTCCCCTCGGACGTGACCGCGATGCGGACCGACCTCGTCGCAGCGCTGATCTCCGGTGCCGCCGAGGGTCCGTGGTCGCCGGCATACGCCATCCGACGCATCGCCTGGCACGTGCTCGACCACGCCTGGGAGATCGAGGACAAGACCCTCACCTGACCGTCGCACCCGAGTCCCCGCACGAGCCACCGCCAGCGCACTGCAGGACGGATGAAGGTGCCCTGGGAGGTCCCTCTGGGCACCTTCATCCGCGAAGCGCTGGCGTAGTAGTGCCGGTCAGTTGGGGTCCTCGTCGGGTGAGCCGGCTGGGGCGAAGGCCTTCTCCTCACGGGCGGCGGCGGTGATCGCGGTCGCGACCCCGGCGGCTCCGAGGGCGATCAGCACCGCCGGCCAGACGAAACGGCCGTCGAGGCTGACGTCGGCGAGCGAGGCGACGAGGTAGGTCACGGCGAGTGCCGCGAACACCAGGCCGGCGATGAGGGAGATCCAGTCCAGGTCATGACGTCGCACGGCGTACCTCCAGCTGTCCGAGCCCGATGTCGACCGTGAGGTCGACCGTGGTGGTCACGTCTCGGCCCGCGGGGGGCTCGATCGTGGTCTGTGTCTCGAGGCTCGTGCCCGACTGGGGCGCGATGCCCGGCAGGTCGACCTCGCCGGCGCCCACGTGCGCATGGAGCACCACGCGGGTGTTCGGCGGCACCGTGACGGTCAGCTGACCGATGCCCACGTGCGCCGTGATCGTGGCGGGACCGGCGGGGAGCGAGCCCAGGATGAGGCGGGCGTCACCCGCTCCGAGCTCGAAGGGCGCCGGCTGGGACACGGTAGGTGTCCAGCGGCGCTCGCCGACACCGCCGTCGAACGATCCGTTGAGTGCGCGGGGCACGACAGCGGCGAGCTGGGTCGCGAGGAGCAGGACCACAGCGGGGGCGATGAGCCAGCGGGCGCGTCCGCGGAAGGCGCCCACGATCAGCCCGATGGCCACGATGGCCAGCATCGCCGCGACGACGACCACGGCACGGATGTGGAGTCCCGAGACGCTGAGCAGGGCCAGCACGCCGCCGACGATGACGGCCACCGACACGGTGATGAGCCCGAGGAACGATCGTGGCTCACGAGGAGGTGCGGGAGCGTAGGTCGGCGCCCCGTGGACGATGCCGGTGGCCGGGTCGACGAAGGTGCCGGTGCCTCCGGCGGCGTACGACGGACCGCCGTAGGGCGCACCCGGAGCGGTCGGCGCACCCGGCATCGGCATCGAGGGGTAGGCCGGGTCGTCGGTGATGAAGATCCAGCCGAGGACGTAGGCGAGGAGGAACGTGCCGCCGCTGAAGATGGTCAGCACGACGACGAGGATCCGCAGCAGCACCGGGTCGATGGCGTACTGCCGAGCGATGCCGCCGCAGACACCGCCGATGACCCGGTCGGAGCGCGAGCGGCGCAGCGGCGGCCGCTGCGGGGGGTAGGGCGGTGCATAGGCGGGCGTGACGGGCGGGAGCGGCGGGGGGGAGGTCGTGGCGCCGGTGCCGGACTCAGGTCCGGGATCGGCGGCGAGCGGCTCGGCCAGCGTGGGTGTCTCGTTCATGTCATCAGCCTGCGGCTGTGACGGGTCCGGCCACATCGGGGATCAGCCCTGGCCCGACCCGGAAGGGACCCTGAGCGATGAGCCGGGTCGGACCCTGATGTGCGACAGGCTGGCGACAGGGATCATGGAGTCGTGGACCACAGCCCCAGTCAACCGCCTCGGGCGACCCGCGCGCGTCGCGGCCGGGTCCTGGGTGGGGTCTGTGCGGGCATCTCGGCGCACCTCGGGTGGTCGGTCCGCGTCGTGCGGGCCGCCTTCATCCTGCTCACGCTGTTCAGCGGCTTCGGCCTCGTGCTCTATGCCGCTTACTGGGGCTGGCTGCCGATCGACGACGCGGGCGAGGACGCCACACCCCGCGGCGAGGGCCGCGACCTCGCGGGCGCCCTCGGGCTGGGGGCGCTGGCGATCGGCGTCCTGCTGCTCATGTCGGTCCGCGGCGTGGATCTCGTCGGGTCGTGGGTGACCCCGCTCGTGCTCGTCGGCGCCGGGGTCGGGGTGCTGTGGCGCCAGTCCGACGATGCCCGTCGCTCGGCGCTGCTCTCCGACGTCAGTGCGAGCGCCCGCGCGACCACGCGCACCGCGGTGCGTCGAGGCGGCTCGCGCATCCTGCTCGGGCTGGCGCTGGTGCTGCTCGGGATCCTCGGAGTGGTGGCATCGCAGGGCGACGTCGTCGCATCGCTCAAAGGCCTTGCGGCAGCGCTGCTCGCGGTGGTCGGGCTCTGCCTGGTGCTGCTCCCGTTCGTCCTCGGGTGGTGGCGCGATCTCGCCACCGAACGACGCGCCCGCATCCGCAGCGAGGAGCGGGCCGAGGTCGCGGCACAGGTGCATGACTCGGTGCTGCAGACCCTCACGCTCATCCAGCGGTCGGCGCACGACTCCGACGAGGTCGTCCGCCTCGCACGCACCGAGGAGCGTGCGCTGCGGCGCTGGCTCTACGCACCCGTCGGCGATCCCGCTGCGACGTTCGTCGCGGCGCTCGAGAGCGAGATCGCCGACGTGGAGGCGACGTACGCCTGCGCGGTCGAGCTCGTGCACGTCGGCGACGTCGCGCGCGACGAGCGGGTCGACTCGCTCGTCGCCGCAGCGCGCGAGGCGATCGTCAACGCCGCGAAGCATGCTGGTGGTGCTGTCGCGGTCTACGTCGAGTGTGGTGACGACGCCGTGGAGGTCTTCGTCCGCGACCGCGGCGCGGGGTTCGACCCCGCGGACGTGCCCGAGGACCGGCTGGGGCTGCGAGAGTCGGTCGTGGCCCGGATGGGTCGGGTGGGTGGCTCCGCCCACGTACGTTCACAGGCGGGTGAGGGCACCGAGGTGTCGCTCGTGCTGCCGGCGGCCCTGGGTGCGAGGAGTGTGACATGACGGGTTCGACGGGTTCGACGGGTTCGACGGGTTCGACGGGTTCGACGGGTTTCGCGAGCGGGGCGTCGCTGCCTGCGGGTGGTGCACGGGTGCTGCGCGTGGTGCTGGTCGACGACCACCGGCTCTTTCGCGCGGGCGTGCGGGCCGAGCTCGGTGACCGTGTCGACGTGGTGGGAGAGGCGGGTGACGTCGACGAGGCGGTCACCGTCATCCGCGCGGCGCATCCCGATGTCGTGCTGCTCGACGTACACCTCCCCGGGGGTGGTGGTCGCGCCGTCCTCGACTCGTGCGTGCCAGAGCTGCCGGACGTCCGGTTCCTCGCGCTGTCGGTCTCGGATGCGGCTGACGACGTGATCGGAGTCGTACGCGGTGGCGCGAGAGGCTATGTCACGAAAGCGATCTCGGGCGACGACCTCGTCGACGCGGTCAGGCGGGTGGCCGATGGTGACGCTGTCTTCTCGCCGCGTCTGGCCGGGTTCGTACTCGATGCGTTCTCCTCGGGCGTCGTCGATGTCGACGACGAGGGTCTCGACTCGCTGAGCCCGCGCGAGCGCGAGGTGATGCGCCTGATCGCCCGTGGCTACACCTATCGCGAGGTGGCGCGCGACCTCGTCCTGTCGGTCAAGACTGTGGAGACCCACGTGTCGGCGGTGCTCCGCAAGCTCCAGCTGAGCAACCGCCACGAGCTCGCCAAGTGGGCCGCCGCCCACCGCATCGTCTAGCGCGGGACTCCGCTAGCGTCACCCCGTCGGTCAGGCTGATCGTGTGGCTGTTTCCGAGGTCGGGAAGCGACCACACGATCAGTGTGAGCAGTGGGTGTTCCCTCAGGTTGGAGTGCGGCGTGTCGGTGCAGGTGCAGGGTGTGGTGGCTCGCGGCAAGGGGCTTCCCGTGTCGCTCGAGACGATCGTCGTGCCCGATCCCGGTCCGGGTGAGGCTCGCGTGAAGGTGCAGGCCTGCGGCGTGTGCCACACCGACCTGCACTATCGCGAGGGCGCGATCAACCACGAGTTCCCGTTCCTGCTCGGGCACGAGGCTGCAGGTGTCGTCGAGTCGGTGGGTCCGGACGTGACCGACGTGGCCGTCGGCGACTACGTCGTGCTCAACTGGCGCGCGGTGTGCGGCTCGTGCCGCGCCTGCCTGCGCGGGCGTCCTCAGTACTGCTTCTCGACGTTCAACGCGACCCAGAAGATGACGCTGCTCGACGGCACGGAGCTCACGCCGGCGTTGGGGATCGGCGCGTTCGCCGAGATGACGCTGGTCGCTGCCGGCCAGTGCACGAAGGTCGACCCGGCCGCACCTCCGGAGGTCGCTGGGCTGCTCGGGTGCGGCGTGATGGCCGGCCTCGGTGCGGCCATCAACACCGGCAACGTCTCGCGCGGCGACACCGTCGCCGTGATCGGCTGCGGTGGCGTGGGTGACGCGGCGATCGCGGGCGCGCGGCTCGCTGGCGCGCGCACGATCGTCGCGGTCGACATCGACGACCGCAAGCTCGAGAAGGCCGTGCACTTCGGGGCGACGCACACCGTCAACTCCCGCAATGTCGATGCAGTCGAGGCGATCCGCGAGGCCACCGGCGGCTTCGGCGCTGACGTCGTCATTGAGGCGATCGGCCGCCCGGAGACCTACGAGCAGGCGTTCTACGCCCGTGACCTTGCCGGCACGGTCGTGCTCGTCGGCGTGCCGTCGCCGGAGATGAGGCTCGAGCTCCCGCTGATCGACTTCTTCGGCCGTGGCGGGGCGCTCAAGTCGTCGTGGTACGGCGACTGCCTCCC
This sequence comes from Candidatus Nanopelagicales bacterium, assembly GCA_031360335.1. Classification (GTDB taxonomy): domain Bacteria; phylum Actinomycetota; class Actinomycetes; order S36-B12; family CAIYMF01; genus Longivirga. The sequence continues at coordinate 1,576 of JANMBJ010000193.1, read as the reverse complement.
GTCGCGTGACTTCCCGATGCTCATCGACCTCTACCTCCAGGGCCGACTTCCCCTGCAGGACTTCGTGTCCGAGACCATCGGCATCGGTGACGTCGAGGCAGCGTTCGAGAAGATGCACCACGGCGAGGTGCTGCGCTCCGTCGTGGTGTTCGGCTCATGACGGCTCGCGTCGAGCGCGTCGTCACGAGCGGCGTCTTCAGCCTCGACGGCCAGGACTTCGACGTCGACAACAACGTCTGGCTCGTCGGCGACGACAGCGAGGTGGTCGTCGTCGATGCTGCGCACGAGGCCGACAAGATCCTCGCTGCGGTCGGCGACCGTGCCGTACGCGCGATCATCTGCACCCACGGGCACAACGACCACATCAACGCCGTCGCGGCCCTTGTCGCGGCTACCGGCGCGCCCGTGCACCTGCACCCGGACGACGCGATCCTGTGGGACGTCGTCAACCCGTCGATCGCGCCGCTCGAGCTCGCCGACGGTGATGTCGTCTCGGTCGCGGGCATCGACCTGCAGGTGCTCCACACGCCGGGCCACTCGCCCGGCGGCGTCTGCCTGTGGTCACCGGAGCTCGGCGTCGTGCTCACCGGCGACACGCTGTTCCACGGCGGACCCGGAGCGACCGGGCGGTCGTTCAGCCACTTCCCGACGATCCTCGACTCGATCCGCGAGCGACTGCTGAGCCTGCCGCCCGGGACCCGGGTGCTCACCGGGCACGGCGACGAGACGACCATCGGCGCCGAGTCCGGCGACTACGGCGCCTGGGTAGCCCGCGGCCACTGACCCGCCCACCCCACCGCGCAGCGGTGGGGTGGGCACGTGCGTTCTATGGTGTCGGCGTGACCTTTGTCTATAACGCCGTCTTGTTCCTGCACTTCATCGGTATGGCCATGCTGGTCGGTGGCTTCCTGGCGCAGATGAGCGCCTCGCCGCGGCTCGTCACGCAGTGGATGCGCGACGGTGCGCTGACCCAACTCGTCACCGGGCTCGCGCTCGCCGGCATGGCCGGCAGCAAGGTCGGCACCGAGGAGCAGTTCAACTCCTCGGCCATCGGCACCAAGCTCCTTATCGCTCTCGTCGTCGCGGGCATCTGCCTGTACGGCCAGCGCCAGGAGGACTCCAAGCAGCAGACTTTCTGGGCCGCCGCTGGTGGACTGGCGCTGCTCAACGTCGGCGTGGCCGTGTTCTGGGTCGCTACCACCGCCACCGGCTGACACCGCGCCGACGTACCGTCTCCTCATGACCCCCGACGAGCTCGCCACCCTTGCGGCTCTGCGTCGGGCGCGCGACTACATGGATCGGGAATACGCGGGACCGCTCGACGTCGCCACCGTCGCCGGCTCCGCGCACATGTCCACGGCGCACTTCTCGCGTCAGTTCCGCGTGGCCTACGGCGAGACTCCCTACTCCTACCTCATGACTCGGCGTATCGAGCGCGCGCAGACCTTGCTGCGCCGCGGCGACCTGAGCGTGACCGACGTGTGCATGGCTGTCGGGTGCTCGTCGCTCGGGTCGTTCAGCTCACGGTTCACCGAGGTCGTCGGCGAGACGCCGAGCGCGTATCGCGCCCGTGACC
>JANMBJ010000168.1:0-3020 GCA_031360335.1 Candidatus Nanopelagicales bacterium | reverse complement strand
CGTGCGGCCACCGCCGAGCTCGTGGGTGCGAGTGCCGACGAGATCGTCTTCGGACCGAGCACCACCAACCTCATGTTCTCGTTCACGAGGGCGCTCTCGCGGCACTGGCAGCCCGGCGACCGCATCGTCTGCACGCAGCTCGACCACGACTCCAACGTGTCGCCCTGGATCCTCGCCGCACGCGACGTCGGTGCGACCGTCGAGCTCCTCGAGGTCGACCCGGTCGACGGCACGCTCGACGTCGAGCCGCTCAAGGGTCTGTGCGCCGACGGACGCACCCGGTGGGTCGCCATCTCCGGGGCCTCCAACCTCACCGGTCACGCCCCCGACCTCGAGCGAGCCACCGCGATCGCCCACGAGTACGGCGCCAAGATCCTCGTCGACGGGGTCGCCCGGGTGCCGCACCTGCCGACCAGCGCCTCGGACCTCGGCGTCGACGTGCTCTCGACCTCGCCCTACAAGTGGTACGGCCCGCACGCGGGTGTCCTCGCCGTACGCAACGGGCTGCTCGGCGAGATCGAGCCCTACCGCGTGCGGCCGGCCGACTATGTCGGCCCGCTGCGCTGGGAGACCGGCACGACCCAGATCGAGCTCCTGGCCGGCGTCACGGCTGCGGCGGAGTACATGCTCTCGACCTCGATCGCCGACGAGGCCGAGCGTGAGACGCGGCTGCTCGCGCTGCTCCAGGAAGGGCTGCACGAGACGCCGGGCGTCACGGTCCACGGGCCTTCGGTGACACCGGATCGCGCCCCGACCGTGGTGTTCACCGTCGCTGGTCACACGCCGGAGGAGGTCGACCAGCATCTCGCCTCGCGTCGGATCGCGGTGTGGCACGGGGACAACTACGCCTGCGAGCTCGTCGACGCTCTCGGCCTCCGCGCGAGCGGCGGTCTCGTCCGCGCCGGAGTCGTGCGCTACACGACCGCCGACGACGTGGCGGCGCTGCTGGCCGCGGTGGCCGAGCTCACCACCAGGAGCTGACGATGCCGTCGCTCGCGTGGGGCGAGATCGCGGGGCGGTTCGCCGAGGCGCAGAACTGGTGGGTGTCGACCTCGGGTGGATCGGGCCCGCACGCGGTGCCCGTCTGGGGCGTCGTCGTCCATGAGGCGCTGCACTTCTACGGCGATCCCGGCGCAGTGCGCTCGCGCAACCTCGCTGCCGACCCGCGTCTCGTCGTGCACCTCGAGAGCGGCAGCGATGTGCTGCTGCTGCACGGGACGGCGCTGTCGGTGTCGCTGGCCGGAGCCGACAGTGAGGTCAACGCCTCGTACGCCGCGAAGTACACCGACCCGAGCGACCTGCCGTATCTCCCCGACGCGACGCTCAACTCCGCATCACGTCTCTACGTCGTGACACCTGCCCGGGCGATCGCCTGGACCCTGGGCGGACCCGACGAGTGGGACAACCGCCGCTGGAGCAGCGCACCTGCCTGATCGCCGGAACCACTGTTGTCCCGGTCCTCGGGTCAGCACGACCAGTGACCCGCTAGGTCAGTGACTTCGGTGGCTCAGCCGCCGTCTGCCCCGCACTCGGAGGTGCGGGGCGGTGCTTGGGGCGGCGGAGACCAGCTTCGGTCAGGCGTCGGACGAGCTCCTTGCTCGGCACCAGCACGGCGCCAGCCTCGAGAGCTGTCGGATGCAGATGCGCAGGGATGTCGTAGTGGTCGCGCTCGAAGGCGCGGCGCGGGATGCCGAGGACCTCGGCGAACGCGTGCAGCTCGTCGACGCTGACATCACTCACCATGTGACCCCACCAGCGCTCGCGGTGCCACCACTGCGGCGAGTCGACGAGGATCACCTCCGCAGGGTACGTCGCTCCCTCATCGACCCGTGGCTCTAGGCTCGACGGCATGCCCGAGGCACCTGCGTATCCCGCCACCCTCACCTCCTTCAGCCGCGTCACGCTCGCGCGCATCATGCAGCAGGGCGATGCCAACCTCCACGGCAACGTGCACGGTGGCGTCATCATGAAGGCGGTCGACGACGCGGCCGGCGTCTCCGCCACGCGGCACACACGAGGCAAGGCAGTGACCGCGTCGATGGACGAGATGGTGTTCCTCCAGCCGGTCCGGCTCGGTGACATCCTCACCTGCCGCGCGCAGGTCAACTGGACCGGTTCGTCGTCGATGGAGGTCGGGGTCCGGGTCACCACGCAACGATGGGACGACGCCGACGCCGTCGGGCGCCACGTCGCATCGGCCTATCTCGTGTTCGTCCACATCGGCGACGACGAGCTGCCGCGGCCCGTCGTCACGCTGCTCCCGGAGTCCGACGAGGACCGGCACCGGTGGGCCGAGGCGCTCATCCGCCGTGAGTCACGCCTCGCCCGGCGCGAGGCCATCCGCGCCCGCCGAGCCGAGCACAGCTGACCGGAGGCTCGTGGCGGGCTGGGCGTCGCAGGTCAGGCGCAGAGGTCGTCGGCTGCCGTGCGGGGCTTGGCACCGGTGGCTGACGGCGAGGGGCTGGCGCTCGACACGGTGACGGCCGTGACTCCGGTGTAGGACGTACCCACGGTGACGTGGATGGTGCGGCCCATGCCGGTGACCGCGGTGAGGACGGCCCCGGGGATGGCTGCGGCGACGGTCTTCGCGGACTGGTCGAACTTCGGGTCGTAGGTGACCACCGTCGCCGCGCCGACAGGCGAGGCCGCGTTCGCGGCACTGCCGACGACCGAGAAGTGAAGCCCCGCCAGGTCGGTGGCCGCCTTGCTGCCGAGGCCCTGGGTGGCCGTGCCGTTGAAGACCGCCACCGAGACGGCGCTCGGTGCGACGGTGACGGTCGACGCGGCGGACGTCGTGGCGGACGGCGCCGGCGCCACGATCGGCTGGTCCTTGTTGATCGCCATGAACAGTGCGGCCGACTTCACCTTGTCCCAGATGAGCACGTCGCCGACGCCAGCGACCTTCTGTGGTGCGGCGAGCGGCACGGTCACGAACGCGACGTTGGCGGGGTTGGTGCCCTTGAGCCGGTCGGCGAGATCGAGCATGTCGTCCTTGGTCAGGCCGGAGTCGGTCGTGATGC
>JANMBJ010000130.1:0-3593 GCA_031360335.1 Candidatus Nanopelagicales bacterium | reverse complement strand
GATCCCGTGGCTCGCGCCGCACCTCATCGGCGAGATCCACGACTACCTCGCGCTCTCCGACGTCACGGCGGGCGATGTTGCCGGGCGCTTCGGCCGGGCCTTCGCTGCCGTGTTCGCCGCAGTGCGCGGGCATGACGGCGCCTCGCTCGTCGACGCCGTGCAGACGCCCGAGCAGCGCGTGGTGTTCGACCGCATCACCGCGCTCAGGACCCTGCTCGAAGGCCATGCCGACCACGTGATGGACGACGTCGGCCCGGAGATCGTGCCGACCGTCGCGACGATCCGCGCGCGGTTCGACACGCGACGCGGCAAGCCGGGAGCGGTCGACGGTCTCGCGCGGCGGGTGCTCGGCCTCGACGCCAAGATGCGGCAGTACACCGAGGGGCGTGCGTTCGTGAGCGGTGTCGTCGACCGGGTCGGGCGCGACGGGTTCAACCGGGTGTGGTCCGGACCCGACTCGCTGCCCACCCGTGACGAGGTGCTCGACCCGGCCGCCTGGTGCGCGCGTATCGCCCCCGATCTCCTCGGATGACGCCGGCCGCGATGGACGTACGTCGGGCGCTGCGTGACGACCTCGCGGACCTGCCGGCTGACGCGCTCGTGCTCGTGGCCTGCTCCGGCGGCCCGGACTCGATGTCGTTGGCGATCGCTGCGCGCGCCGAGCGGTCCCGTGCCGGTGCCGTCGTGATCGACCACGGCCTGCGACCCGAGTCGGCACTGGAGGCAGAGACGACGGCTGCGTGGCTGCGTCAGCACGGACTGGACCCCGTTTTGGTCGTGCGCGCGACCGTGGTGGAGAACGGCGACGGCCTCGAGGCGGCGGCGCGCGACGCGCGCTATCGCGGGCTGTTCCACGCGGCCACCGACGTCGGTGCTGCTGCGGTGCTGCTCGGGCACACGCGCGACGACCAGGCGGAGACCGTCCTGCTCGGACTCGCGCGAGGCTCGGGTGTACGCAGCCTCGCGGGGATGCCGCGACAACGCGGGATCTGCCGGCGCCCGCTGCTCGACGTGCCGCGCGACGTCGTACGAGCCGCGATCCCCGCGGGCACCCCGCTCGTGCACGACCCGCACAACAGCGACGACCGGTTCACCCGTGCTCGCGTCCGGCACACGGTGCTGCCGATGCTCGAACGAGAGCTCGGGCCGGGGATCGCGGCTGCTCTCGCGCGCACTGCCGACCTCGCTCGTGCCGACGCCGACGCCCTGGGGGAGCTCGCCGACGCGACCGCCTGGGATCTCATGCAGGGAGCTCGCGACGAGGGCACCCTCGACGTGGACGGCCTCACCGACCTGCACGGTGCCGTCCTCTCGAGGGTCGTTCGGATCTGGCTGGTCGAGGGTGGCTGCCCACCCGGGTCGCTCACGGCCTCGCACGTCCAGCGGGTATCGCGGCTGGTCACCGAGTGGCGTGGGCAGGGCGCGGTCGCCCTGCCCGGCGGTGTCGAGGCGTTCCGTGACTATGGGAGGCTCTGCACGCGCCGGACCCCCACGCGCGACGAGCCCGAACGCCAGGAGACCTGATGGATGCCTCGCACCTCGGAGCCGACCTCGAGAAGGTCCTCGTCGAGGAGGACGCCCTCGCCGCCAAGGTGCGCGAGCTCGCGGCGCAGGTCGACGCCGACTACGCCGGCAAGGACGTGCTGCTCGTCGGCGTCCTCAAGGGTGCGGTCATGCTCATGGCCGACCTCTCGCGGGCCTTGTCCTCGCCGATCGAGATGGACTGGATGGCGGTGTCGTCCTACGGCTCCGGCACGAAGTCCTCGGGCGTCGTCCGGATCATGAAGGACCTCGATCGCGACATCACCGGCAAGCACGTGCTCGTCGTCGAGGACATCCTCGACTCGGGCCTCACGCTGTCCTGGTTGCTGCGCAACCTGCGCTCGCGCGGCCCGGCCTCGGTCGAGGTGCTCACCATGCTGCGCAAGCCCGACGCGGTGAGGGTCGCCGTCGACGTGAAGTACGTCGGCTTCGACATCCCCAACGAGTTCGTCGTCGGCTACGGCCTCGACTACGCCGAGAAGTACCGCAACCTGCGAGTGGTCGGCACCCTCGCCCCTCATGTCTACAGCTGACCGCCCTGCTCCCAGCCCTGTTGCTCGCGTCGGGCCGGCGGGAATTCCGCCGGGGGTGAACTCTGGGAACATCTCGGGCGCTGGCGGCGTCGGTGCTGGTGAGGGGTCCATCGACCTACCGCCGGACGGCGCTGCGCTGTGCTCCGGTGTACCGTCGAGGGACTCGTGAGACCCGGCCGGATCCCCGGCCACCCCAGGGTCATCACCGGTGAATGTCAGGAGGGACGGGGCCGAGAGGTCCCGCGTCATGGACATCAGACGATTGATGCGCGGCCCGATCGTATGGATCGGCATCGTTGTGCTGCTCGTGATCATGGCGACGAGCCTCCTGAGCAGCGTCGGCGGCCCTAAGGACGTGCGCACCTCCACGGTGGTGACCGCGATCGGGAAGAACGAGGTCTCGGCAGCGACGATCACCGATCGCGACCAGCGGATAGAGGTCACGCTCAGCAAGGACATCACCGTCCCCAAGGTCGACGGCTCCGGCAACGACACCTACAGCTCCGGGGACAAGATCCGGTCGCAGTACGTCGACGGCCAGGGAGTGCAGCTGCAGAACCTCCTGCAGACGAAGGTCAATGAGGGCGCGATCGCGAACGGCTACACCGTCGAGGTGCCCAAGGAGAGCGTCCTTCTCAGTCTCATCTTCACCCTGCTGCCGATCCTGCTGATCGTGGGTCTGCTCTTCTTCTTCATGAGCCAGATGCAGGGCGGCGGCAACCGCATCATGAACTTCGGCAAGTCCAAGGCCAAGCTGGTCAACAAGGACATGCCCAAGACGACCTTCGCTGACGTCGCCGGAGCGGACGAGGCGGTCGAGGAGCTCCAGGAGATCAAGGAGTTCCTCCAGGAGCCCGCAAAGTTCCAGGCGGTCGGCGCCAAGATCCCCAAGGGCGTGCTGCTCTACGGCCAGCCGGGCACCGGCAAGACGCTGCTCGCCCGCGCCGTCGCTGGTGAGGCCGGCGTGCCGTTCTTCTCGATCTCCGGCTCGGACTTTGTCGAGATGTTCGTCGGTGTCGGCGCGAGCCGGGTCCGCGACCTGTTCGAGCAGGCCAAGGCCAACGCTCCGGCGATCGTGTTCGTCGACGAGATCGACGCCGTCGGTCGCCACCGCGGCGCCGGCATGGGTGGCGGTCACGACGAGCGCGAGCAGACCCTCAACCAGCTGCTCGTCGAGATGGACGGCTTCGACGTCACCGGCGGCGTCATCCTCATCGCGGCGACCAACCGCCCCGACATCCTCGACCCCGCTCTGCTGCGCCCAGGTCGCTTCGACCGGCAGATCTCCGTGGGTGCCCCCGACATGATCGGGCGCGCGCAGATCCTCACGGTGCACGCTAAGGGCAAGCCGCTCGCGGACGACGTCGACCTCGAGGCGGTGGCTCGCCGTACTCCGGGCTTCACCGGTGCCGACCTGGCCAACGTGCTCAACGAGGCTGCGCTGCTCACCGCGCGCAACAACGCCAAGCTCGTCGACAACGCCGCGCTCGACGAGGCGATCGACCGAGTGATCGCGGG
>JANMBJ010000129.1:0-2160 GCA_031360335.1 Candidatus Nanopelagicales bacterium | reverse complement strand
CCGACATCTTGGCTGCGCGCTACCCAGGCAAGTCGTTCACCGTCACCTACTTCACGGAGCCAGAGCAGTACGGGCCGACAGTTTCAGTGCACCAAGCAGATGGCTGTGCGGCTTGCGCCGCACGATAGGTGCCGTTCGGGCTCGCCCCAGTGCTGTCGGTTGGGCAGGATGCAGCAACGATTGTGTCTAATCCGGAACGGGGGTAAACGTGAGCCTTGCTATCGGTGCAGCCGCGCTCCTCGCCGGCTTGGCGCTCTGGTTCGTACTGGTCATCACCCGGGCGTCGGGACGTCGACTGCCACCGATGTGGTCGAGCGCGGGATACCCCTGGTCGCGGTCGCTGACAGCAGCGTGGATCGCGATGGGGGCAGTTGGAGGGCTGGCGTTGACGAACGGCTTCCTTGCCTATCTGGGTGTCCTAGTGGCCTACGTCCTCGTGTCCGCTGGAGTGGTTGCGATCCACAACTCCAGACTGGCTCCCGCCGAACGATAGGTGCCGATCTGGCTCGCCTAGTTGCCTAACGAACCGACAGGATGCGCCGGTGACAATCGACCCGACGAACGCGCAGACGACGGCTTACTGGGACAACTTCCTCAGCATGAGCGGCAGCAGCGTCGGGCAGGACTGGGACCGGCTCGACCAGGTGGAGCTGATCATCCAGGCCGGGGGCGGGCCAGCGACCGACATGGTTCTCGACCTGATCGAGACGGCGCCCCGCGCACGCGACGGGTGGCTCTCCTACCTGCTCTTCGGACCGATCGAAGACCTGTGGAGTCGCAGCGAGGCAGATCAGATGGCCCTCGTCGAGGCCAGTGGTCGGTCCGGCGACCTGGCCGAGGCGCTGGCTCACCTCAAAGCACCGAGTACCCGTGAACCCGAACGAGCAGCACAGAAGTCCAAGCGCCCGAGCAAGCGTCAGGGCAACCGGCCCAAGCATCCATAGCGCGCCTATGTGATGCTCCTACTGTCAAACGAGGACTTCTCGGGGTAGTGCGTTGAAGACTTCGCGGGCGACGTAGCGCTTAAGGCATCGGATGATCTCGGGCTTGGAGAGGCCTTCTTCGGTGCGTCGTTGGACGTAGGCCTTGGTCGCGGGCTGGGTGGCCATGCGGGAGATCACGATGTGCCAGAGGGCTGAGTTGCCTTGACGGTCTCCGCCGCGGTTAAGGCGCATCCTGGTGGTCTTGCCAGAGGACGCGGGGATGGGGCTCGCGCCCAGGAGTGCGGCGAACGCGGCTGGTGATCCGAGGCGGTCGGGGTTGTCTCCGGCGGCGAGCATGAGTGCGGTCGCGGTGTCGGGTCCGACGCCGATGATTGCCATCAGTGCTGGTGCGCTCTGGGCCAGGAGTCGGCGGCGTCGTTTGGTGATCTCGGTGGTCTCGATGGTGAGCTCGAGGATCCGGATCGCGAGGTGGCGCAGCGCGAACTTCGTGACCGAGACGATGTCATCGCTGTCGCCCGGCCGGTAGGCCTGACAGGTCGCGAGGACCTGTCGTCGGTTCAGTCCGCGCAGCTGGGCTCTGATGGCCTCGGGTGCGGTGAGCACGAGGGCGTGGAGTTGGTTGAGGGCTTGGGTGCGGGACTTCATCGCGGAGTGGTGCACGATCTGCAGCGCCCGCAACGCTTCTACCGATCCGTCATGGGTCTTCGGGATCACCGTGGCTTGCCCACTGATCACCGCTCGAGCTGCCGCGATCGCATCGACGATGTCGGACTTGCCGTGGCGGCGCCGGACCTGACGGTTAGGACGGTTGACCTCAACGACACGGACCCCGGCCTCAGCGAGATGACGTGCGAGCCCGGCACCGTAGGAACCGGTCCCCTCGACCCCGACCACCGTCACCGGGCCGAACGAGACCAGGAACGCGAGCAGCCGCCGATACCCAGACGGGGTCGTCGGGAACGACTCGGTGCCCAGCACAGCGCCCAGGGGGTCGCAGGCGGCGGCGTGCATGTCGGCGTGGGTGTCAACGCCTCCGATGACAGCGACGGGACGTGATGGGACAGTTGTCATGCCAGTCCTCTCAATGCAGATGAGTAGGTCGGGCACGCACACGCCGGCGGTCGGACAGGACAGGGATGGGGCCTCTTGACCAGGCTCCTACGAAGTCACTCCCACCAGCAGGTGAGTGCAGAACGTGTTCCCGCCCGGTCGACGG
>JANMBJ010000088.1:0-5818 GCA_031360335.1 Candidatus Nanopelagicales bacterium | reverse complement strand
GCCGCGTGTTCGTGGCGGCGGGCTATGAGCTCGCCCTCGTGGGTGGCCCCGTGCGCGACGCCCTGCTCGGGCGCACGGTGAGCGACCTCGACGTCACCACCGATGCGCATCCCCAGACCGTGCTGGGCCTCCTCGAGGGCTGGGCCGACGCGATCTGGGAGGTCGGCATCGCCTTCGGCACCGTGGCCGTGCGCAAGGGCGACCACACGATCGAGATCACGACCTACCGCGCCGAGGCCTACGACCGCGACTCTCGCAAGCCCGAGGTGCGCTACGGCGACTCCCTCGCCGACGACCTCGTACGCCGCGACTTCACCGTCAACGCGATGGCCGTGCGACTGCCCGCGCTCGAGCTCGTCGACCTCCACGGCGGCATCGACGACCTGCGCGCCGGCGTGCTGCGTACTCCGGGGACACCGGAGGAGTCGTTCAGCGACGATCCGCTGCGGATGATGCGTGCGGCGCGCTTCGCCTCCTCGCTCGGCCTCGAGGTCGCGCCCGAGATCGTCGAGGCGATGACCGCCATGTGTGGACGCCTCACGATCGTGTCGGCGGAGCGCGTGCGCGAGGAGCTCGTCAAGCTCGTGATGGGCGAGCACCCACGGGCGGGTCTCGCGCTGCTGGTGCAGACCGGGCTCGCCCAGCTCGTGCTGCCTGAGCTGCCGGCGCTCGCGCTCGAGGTCGACGAGCACCACCGGCACAAGGACGTCTACGAGCACACGCTGCAGGTGCTCGAGCGGGCGATCGACCTCGAGACCTCGCACGAGCCGGTGTCGGGCCCGGACTTCGTGCTGCGCTTCGCCGCGCTGATGCACGACGTCGGCAAGCCGAAGACCCGGCGCTTCGAGGACGACGGCCGGGTGTCGTTCCACCACCACGAGATGGTCGGCGCGCGAATGACGCGCAAGCGCATGGAGGCACTGCGGTTCTCGAGCAACGACACCGACGACGTGTCGAAGCTCGTCGAGCTGCACCTGCGCTTCCACGGCTACGGCGACGGCGAGTGGACCGACAGCGCCGTACGCCGTTATGTGCGCGACGCGGGCCCGCACCTGAGCCGCCTGCACAAGCTCACCCGTGCCGACTGCACCACGCGCAACAAGAAGAAGGCCGACAAGCTCGCACGCACCTACGACGCGCTCGAGGAACGCATCGCGCGCCTGTCGGAGGAGGAGGAGCTCGCCTCGATCCGCCCGGCGCTCGACGGCAACCGCATCATGGAGATCCTCGGGATCCCGCCCGGTCGCGAGGTGGGCGCGGCGTACTCCATGCTCCTCGAGCTGCGCCTCGACCACGGGCCGATGACCGACGACGACGCCGAAGCAGCCCTGCGCACCTGGTGGGCCGACCGCACCCCCTAGCCGTTCACCACCGGACGATGTGTAGTCACCCCACGCTGGAGCACCGTGTCAGCACACATCTCTGGTGTGCGTGGCGGCGTCAGCCGGTGATGACGAGCTTCTGGGCGCGCAGGGCCATGACGAGGGCGACGATCCAGCCGACCACGGTCCAGCCGAGCAGCAGGTTGACCCAGAACACCGACCAGTGCGGCACGTCGCGCACCGCGGCGATCGCCCAGGGCAGCAGATAGCCGCCGGTCAGGATCGCGAGGACCACGGCGACCACCTTGGTGGTCGTCCACGACCGGTCCGCCGACTCCACCCGCACGCTGCTCATGCCGTCAACCCTACCCAGCCACCGGGGATCGGCGACGCAGCCGCGGGTCGAGGGCGATGAGGGCCGCGAGCACCACGACGAGGGCGACAGCAATGCCGGCGCAGGTGGTGAGGACGGTGGCGTAGCCCTTCGTCGTGACGTCGAGGAAGGGGTACGGGTACCAGTCGGTCACGGCGCCCGCGACCAGCGTGTAGGCGAGCCACAGCACCGGCCAGCCGAGCGCCGGGAGGAGGAGCGACCACGACGTACGCAGGCGTGGGCCGAACACCAGCCAGCCCACGACGGCGAGCAGGGGTACGGCGACGTGCAGCAGCTTGTCGGCGACCCAGGACCAGCCCTCGAGGTGGAGCAGCGGGCGCAGGAAGAACCAGTGCACGACGCCGGTGATCGTGATGCCCGCGATCGCGTCGAGACGCGCGATGCGCCAGACTCGTCCGTCGTGCTGCCGGCGGCGGACGAGCACCCAGGTCGTGAGCAGCACGAGGATGTTGGACTGCACGGTGAAATAGCTGAAGTAGCGCAGGATCCGGGTGCCCAGCGGCGGTGCGAGCGCATCCTCGACGAGCACCGATGCGCCGGAGATGACGAGCACGATCTGCAGGACGAGCGCGAACGCCACGACCACGAACGTGATGCCGTGCCAGGTTCCTGCCACGCGGCTGGACGTGCTGGGCGCCGTCGAGACGGTGCTCCGTGACTCGCTCATCTCGATCCCTGACCTCTCGACTCGACAGTGCGCCCTCGACCCGGACAAGGGCTGCGCCGCTGCCGCTGGGCCGTGCTGTCAGGTACTGGTGACGTCGACGTCGGCGGCCGTGTCGACAGTCTTCGGGGGAGCTGCCCCCGCCGCCACTGGTGCCTGGTGCCCGGCGCCAGCGGCGGCCAGGAACTCCACGACCACGAGCGCGATCGCCGTGATCAGGGTCGTCCAGAGGATGAGCGAGCCGCTCAGCGGCTCCGCCGTGAGCAGCACCATCGCTGCGACGACGACGATCGCGAAACGCCAGAACGTCTTCGTCTTGTGGACCCACACGCCGGCGGCTCCGAGCGCTGTGCCCGACGCCTGTGAGCCGGCTCCGCCGATCCTTCGGGAGAACAGCGCCCGGGTGGCCTGTGCGGACGCAGTGCCCGAGAAGACCCAGCCGGCGAACGCGAGCACGAGACCGAGGACGAACGCGGCGCGCAGCGCGTCGAAGAGGAAGACCGTGAGGATGGAGAAGAACGCCTGCTGCGCGATGGCGAAGTTCGTGCCGGTGAGGGTGATCTCGAGCTGGTTCTGGCCGATGGCCAGACCGAGCCGCAGGAGCACCGCACCGATGATGACCGACACCCCGACCGCGATCACCATGCGCGCGCGCCGCCGCGAGACGAGCACGGCGGCGACGAACAGCAGCATCGTGGCGTAGACGGCCCAGTGCGCGACGGGCTGTGCGATGGCGTAGGCGACCCGAGCCTGCTTGAGCTGTGGGGACGTGAGGAGCACCACCTCGCGGTCTGCTGCCGGGGGCACAGGGATGTTGGCGGCGAAGGTGAGGCCCCGGTCGACGAGCCGCTGCTTGACGAGCTCGATGATGTCGCCGGTGTCGAGCACGACCTGGTCACCCTGGATGGTGACCGCGCCGGTCGGGTCTGATGACAGCGCCTTCAGCAGCGCCTGCTGCGCCGTGCGGTTGATGCCCTCCCAGATCCCGCTGAACTGGTCGCTGTCGAGGATGTTGGTGACCTGGGTCGCGACGAAGTTGTTGACGCCGAGGGCGATCGGGCCGGCGAGGGGTTGCAGCCGCGGGGTGTCGGTGAGCAGGTCCGACACGCGGTTCGCAGTGTCGAGCTGCTTGACCACCGCGGCGGTGATCGTGTTGCCGATGGCGAGGCGCACGGTCGGGTCCTGCGAGAGCGGAGCCACGGTGGCGACATAGCGCTCGGTGTCGATGAGGGTCTTCTGCGCCCAGAACGCCGAGAGGGTGATGGGGAACAGGATCGCCGCGATCACGAGCAGCACCCAGGCGGTGAGTCCCCGCCCGTCGAACCGCCGCTTCGGTGCGCTGGTCGCCTCGAGCTCCGCGATCCGCGCCTGCAGCGCTGCAACGTCCTCTGTCGCCATGGTGCATCCCCTCCCGAGGTCGGCACGACCCTAGAGGAGCGGATTCTCCGACGCCGGGTCTATCGGCGCGTGGGACGTGGGCGCGACGGACGAGGGATCGGTGGCGTACGACGAGGCCGGGTCGCGGCGGTCGGCGGTCAGTGCCCACCAGGCGCCCACCACCGCGAGGGCGATCATCCAGAGCGAGATCAGCGGGGCGCGTCCGTCGGGTGGCGAGGCGAAGGCGGCGCCGGTGAGACCCACGACGATGGCGACGTTGACGCCGACGTCGTAGAGCGAGAAGACCCGGCCGCGTCGGTCGTCGTCGACGTCCTCCTGCACGATCGTGTCGGAGCAGACCTTCACCGCCTGGCCCGCGAAGCCGACGAAGAGCCCCTCGACGACCAGCCCGGCCAGGGTCGCGGTCGCGACCCCGATCGCGCCGATGACGACTCCGACGACGAGAGCGAGCGCCGACCAGCGCACCGCACCGAAGTACCGCGACGCCCTCGGCGTGCTGACCGCGCCGAGGAACGCCCCGAGCCCGGCACCGGCGGTGGTGACGGTGAGGGCACCGATGGCGGCCTCGGCGTCGTCGGGATGCAGGGCGCCTCGTACCTGGATGACGGCCAGGGCGACGGCGATGCCGAACACCACCCGGTGCACCATCACCAGCCCGATCGCCCGCGCGGCCGGACGTCGCTGCGAGAGGTGCCGCACACCCTCGACCATCCCGGCGACGACGTTACGCACCGTCTCGGCCTCAGTGTCGTCGTCGGGTCCGAGCTCGGTCGGACGCAGGCGGGTCGCGACGACGGCGGCCAGGACGTACGCCACGACGGCGCACAGCAGCACGACCACGGATCCCGCATCACCACCCCCGGCCGCCTTGCGGATCGCGACGCCACCCAGCCCGCCGACGACCGAGGCGACGGTGCCGGCGGTCGGGGCCAGCGCGTTGCCCGTGACGAGATAGCGATCGGCGACGACGTGCGGGAGGCCCGCCGACAACGAGGCGAGGATGAAGCGGTTGACCCCGAGCACCACGAGCACCGAGATCGCGAGCACGAGGTCGCCGCTGGCGCTGCCGACCACGACGGCCAGCGCGACGACGAGCACGGCACGCAGCAGGTTGGCGCGCACCAGGATCGTGCGACGCCACCAGCGGTCGATGAGCACACCCGCGAACGGTCCGACGAGGGAGTACGGCAGCAGCAGGATCGCGAAGGCCACGGCGACCTTGGTCGCCGTGGGCTGACGCTCGGGGGAGAACAGCACGAACGTCGCGAGCGACGCCTGCAGCAGCCCGTCGCCGAGCTGCCCGGTGAGCCGCGACCCGAGCAGCAGACGGAACCCGCGCACGCCGAGGATCTCGCGCAGACCCACCCCTGTCCCAGCCACGACCGGACCGTACCGGTACGCCCCCACCCGCAGACCGTCGCCACTCGACGGATCCACCCCTAGGGATGATCACGGCAGTTCAGCTGCGCTGTCTGTCCCGGAATCGCGATCGTGGTCGAGGTCGACTCAGCGCCGGCCGCACACGACGAAGGCCGAACCCCGGTGGGGATCCGGCCTTCGCTACGTCGTACGCAGGACGTGGTGGTGCGAGGTCAGCGCTCGATCTCGCCGGCGATGAACGCCTCGACAGCGCGCTTGGCGTCGTCGTCGGAGTACTGCACGGGCGGGCTCTTCATGAAGTACGACGAGGCGGACAGGATCGGGCCGCCGATGCCACGGTCCTTCGCGATCTTCGCGGCACGGAGCGCATCGATGATGATGCCGGCGGAGTTGGGGGAGTCCCACACCTCGAGCTTGTACTCGAGCGAGAGCGGGACGTCGCCGAAGTTGCGACCCTCGAGGCGCACGAACGCCCACTTGCGGTCATCGAGCCACGCGACATAGTCCGACGGGCCGATGTGGACGTTGCGGGGGGAGATCTCGTCACGCAGCTGCGAGGTGACCGACTGCGTCTTGGAGATCTTCTTGGACTCGAGGCGCGTGCGCTCGAGCATGTTCATGAAGTCCATGTTGCCGCCGACGTTGAGCTGGTAGGTCCGG
>JANMBJ010000069.1:0-9388 GCA_031360335.1 Candidatus Nanopelagicales bacterium | reverse complement strand
CCGCCGAGGCGGCGCCGGCTGCAGCACAGCCCGTCGTGCCGCCGCAGGGAGCGGCAGGTCAGCGGCCGGCGGGTCCGGCCGGCGTACGCCCCGCTCCCGGGGCCCGCTCGACCCGTCCCTCGTCACGCAGCCGTCGTGGTCGCGTGGTGCTGGCCACGGCCGCCGGCGCTGCCGCGCTCGCTGTGGTGGCCGTGGTGGGGGGCAGCACCGCCCTCTCGAGTGTGGTCGTGCCCCGACCGGCGATCGCTCCGGTGGTCGACACCCTCACCGACGAGCATGCGGCCAGCGCCGACCAGATGCCGTTCTCCGGGCCGCGGATCGTGACGGTCGGCTTCACCGACCGCGCGGCGGCGGCCTCACCCTCCCCGCAGCCGTGAGCCGCCGGCTCTTCCTCGTCACCGGCGCGGCGACCGGCGTGAGCGCCCTCGCGGTCGCCACCCTCGCCGTCGTCGGATCCGCCGACACCACGGCGACGACGGAGGCTTGGTCGGGCTGGACCGGCCGCATCGACACCGTCTCGGTCGCCGACCGTGCCGCGATGACTCCGGACGATCCCGTCGCCGTCGACCTGCTGTCTCGCTCGGCCGCGGCAGCCTCGAGCGTGGCCTATGCGGGTGTCGCCGTCTCGTGGGACCGCTCGGGCACCGTGTCGACGGAACTCACCCACCTGCCGGGCAAGGGCACGATCGCGCGGCCCGTCGGCTCGTTGTCGTCACAGGCGAAGTTCGCTCCGGAGGGCCGCTCGGGATCGTTCGCCGACGACGGGCGGCCGCTTTCCCTGCTACGCGACAACTATCGCGTGCTGCGCCAGGCCGACCTCGACGCCTTCATCGCCGGCCGGCCGGCTGACGCCGTCGTGGCGGTCGATGCCGCCGGAGTCCTGCAGGCCCGCTACTGGCTCGATCGGGGCACGCGACTGCTCCTGCGCAAAGAGCTCCTCGACACGTCCGGCGCCGTACGCCAGCGCACCGGCTTCACCACGCTGCGGATCGGGGCGGTCTCGTCGTCGGCGATCCCCACGACGGTGCAGGACGTCTGGACCGAGCCGTTGGACGCCGCAGCACTCGTGGGCGCTCGGAGCTCGGGCTGCGCGTGCCCGGACGCGCTCCCCGGCGGGCTGGAGCTGCTCGACTCCCGTCGCGCGCCGGCGGGCGCTGTCGCGACGATGCCGGTGGTGCACCAGCTGTTCTCCGACGGGCTCGTGAGCGTCTCGCTGTTCTCCCTGTCGGGAGGGATGTCGGCCGACGACGGCGCCGGGCTGGTAGCCCGTGGTTTCCAGCGTCAGGAGCTGGCGGGCAGCTATGCCTGGGTGCGTGGAGGCACCGAGTCGGCTCCGACCGCGACCGTCGTCTGGACCTGCCGAGGCTCGGTGCTGACCCTGGTCACCGACGACGCTGTGGATCCGCTGAGCACCGCCGCAGCCGTGCTTGCCGCCTTCCCTGCCGACCCCGACCCCGGCAGCGACACGTTCTGGACGCGCGTCGCTCGCGGGTGGACGCGCGTGACGGGCTACGCCGCCTGAGCCGTGATCACGACCCGTCCCGCCGTGCCCCACCTGTCGGCTCCCCTGAAGGTGCTCCTGTGAAGAAGACCCTGCTCGCCCTCGTCTCGATCGTCGCGGTGCTCGCCCTCGTCGCGTTCGGGGCCGACCGTGCCGTTGCGTCGGTGGCTCAGAACACCATCAACGACCGGATCTCCGCGTCGTTCCCCGGCGTCACCTCGACCTCGACCCGGATCGACGGCGTACCCATCCTGACCCAGGTGGCACGTGGCTCCCTCGACCATGTCAGCGTCGCCATGACCGGAGTGCCGACCTCAGCCGGCCTCACGCTCGACACGGTCGATGTCGAGCTCTACGGCGTGAGCACCGCAGCCCCCAGGACCGCGGCCACCGTCGACGCCCGGGCGCAGGTCAGCACCTCGGCGCTGCAGGCGAAGGTGGGCGACCGCTATGTCGTTCGCCCTGAGGGTGACCAGCTCGTCGCCTCCCTATCAGGAGGGCTCCCGATCGAAGCCCGGCTGCGTCCGGTCGTGACCGACGGGACGATCACGGCCGAGATCGTCTCGGTGACCCTCTTCGGCCTCTCCGTCGACGCGTCGCGGCTCCCGGCCTCGCTCACCCAGCGGATCACCGCCCTGGTCGGATCCCTCGGCGAGCTCCCGCTCGGCCTGGTGGCCACGTCCGCGACCGTGAATCCCGCTGGCGTGCAGATCGTCGCGCACGGCACCCAGATCCCGCTCGAGAACGCCTAGGGCCTGCCGGCGATCCTCCGGGGTTGGACGGGCTGCAAGCGGGTCCGCCGCGCACCTGAGACCCTGGTGTGGCGATCGTGGGAGACGCGCAGGCTTCTCAGCACAATCACAGGTGGCGCGCAGCGCACGTACCGACTCGCGACGCACGATCAGTGGGGCAACCCGACGCAAAGCCGGTCCACCGAGGACCGCAGGAACGAGTGCAGGAGAGCTGATGACCGACCAGCGTGACGAGGCCTTCCGGCGTCCGGACGAGGACGCTCACCGCGAGGCCGTGATGGTCCCCGCGCAGCCCCCGACCGTCTCGGAGACCGCTGTCGGCGGCGGATACTCGGCCGGTGCGTCGTTCCCCGCGCCCGATCCGGCCAGCAAGGTCGAGGGTGCGCCCGCACCCGTGCACGGGCTCGAGCCGCTCGCCACCGCGACCCACGCGTTCGAGTCGCCGTACGTCGCGACGTACGAGCAGATCGTCGACCCGTGGACCGCGGCTGCGACGTCCGCCGAGCCGCCGCGCCGGATGGGAGCCGGCGCGATCGTCGCCATCGCCGTCGCGTCGGGCCTGCTGGCCGGCGCCGGGGGAGGGGTCGGTGCCTACACGGTCGCCGAGGTCCGTTCGGGCTCGGGTCTCACGTCTCCCGGGACCGTCCTGCCGCAGAGCGACGCCAACCTGTCGGCTCCTGCCGACGGCTCCATCGCCGCGGTCGCCAGGGCGGTGAAGCCCACGGTCGTGCAGATCGAGGAGCGCGACGGTCAGGGCGGTGGCGGCACCGGATCTGGTTTCGTCCTGCGCGCCGACGGCTACATCCTCACCAACAACCACGTGGTCGCCGGAGCTGCGAGCGCCGGCACTCTCACCGTGCGCTTCCCCGATGGCAGGAGCGCGTCGGCGACGATCGTCGGACGCGACACCTCCTACGATCTCGCGGTGCTCAAGGTCGATGCCACCGGACTCACGGTCGCCACCCTCGGCAACTCCGACGGTGTGCAGGTCGGCGACACTGCGATCGCGATCGGATCTCCCCTCGGCCTCGCGAGCACGGTCACCTCGGGCATCATCAGCGCGCTCAACCGACCGGTGACCGCGGGCGGCTCGGGCGACAACTCCTTCATCAACGCGATCCAGACCGACGCGGCGATCAACCCCGGGAACTCCGGCGGACCGCTGGTCGACTCCCGTGGGCGGGTGATCGGCATCAACTCCGCGATCGCCTCGACCCAGCAGAGCTCGACGAGCGGGCAGAGCGGCTCGATCGGCCTGGGGTTCGCGATCCCGATCAACCAGGCGAAGCGGGTCGCCGAGGAGATCATCTCCACCGGCAAGTCGACCCACCCCGTGATCGGCGTGCAGGTCGACCTCACCTACAACGGGCCGGGAGCGTCGCTGCGCACCGTGACGTCCGGCGGGCCGGCGGAGGCGGCGGGCCTCAAGGCGGGTGACGTGATCCTCAGCGTCGATGGCCGCAGCGTGGCCGACTCGACCGAGCTCATCGTGGCGATCCGCAGCCATGCACCCAGCGAGACGGTCACGCTCGGCGTCAAGGACGGAACGGGGAGCCGCGACGTGAAGCTCACCCTCGGGTCGGATACCTCGCCGAACTGATCGGCCGTACGCTGAAGTCGCTCTCCCCCGGGTGGCCGCCTTCATGCGGCAGGCACGGCACGCACGAGACCGCAGGCACGAGACCGCAGCGAGGACGAGGAAGGACGGGCGTGGAGTTCTTCAACATCGGCCCGCTCGAGTTCGTCGTCATCGCGATCGTCGCGGTGCTCCTCGTCGGGCCGGACCGGCTGCCCAAGATGATGGCCGAGGGGATCAAGTGGTTGCGGATCCTGCGCGACCAAGCGGCCAAGGCCCGTAGCGAGATCGCGGCCGTCGCCGACCTTGACCCGGCGCTGACCGAGGACCTGCGTCGGTCGGTCGCCGACATCGCCGAGCTGCACCCGCGGCGGATCGTCAGCTCGCTCATCGACGACGCCACAGGATCGACGAGTGCTGCGACGGCGAACCAGCCGCCGGTGATGCGCAGCATCCCTAACCCGTCGGCCGCCCCGGCGCCGCCCGCCGTCGCCTCAGTGTCTGCCACGACATCGACACCCGCCGGGTCAGCAACGCCCGCACCCGCCGAGCCCTCTCCGACCGGGCCGGCGCCGGCCGTCCCAGCCGCGGCAGTCCCGGCTCCGGTCAACAGCTTCGGTGCCTCCGCGACGTCCACGTCGATGGCCCCCCGCCCCGCGGACGCCCCGGCGACTCGCGTTGCGACGCCCCCCGCCGCGTACGACTCCGACGCCACCTGAGCAACGCCACCTGACCGTCTCCACCTGACCATCGGCGGCTGCGACACCCCCGCGCTGCGACACCCCATCTCGGGCGTGTGCTCCGCCGCGTCGGATCAGCGGCGACCTGCAGGCGTGATTCCGAGCGAGAGCCCGGCGAGGCCGCGCTGGCGGCTGCCGAGGCGGTGTGCGATCTCGCGCAGCACGGTCGAGGCAGGCGCGTCCGGCTCGGTGAGCACGAGCGGCTTGCCCTCGTCGCCGCCTTCGCGCAGGCGTACGTCGAACGGCACCCGGCCGAGCAACGGCACCTCGGTTCCGAGCTCGCGCGACAGGGTGTCCGCGACGACCTGGCCGCCGCCGCTGCCGAAGAGGTCCATCGGCTCACCGCAGTGCGGGCAGGGGAACGACGACATGTTCTCGATGACGCCGCTCACCCGCGTCTTCGTCTGCTGGGCCAGCATCCCGGCGCGGATGGCCACCTCGGCGGCTGCCGTCTGCGGGGTCGTGACGACGATGAGCTCGGCGAGGGGCAGGAGCTGCGCGACCGAGATCGCGACGTCACCAGTGCCCGGCGGAAGGTCGAGCAGGAGCACATCGAGGTCTCCCCACCAGACGTCGGCGAGAAACTGCTGAAGTGCTCGGTGCAGCATCGGGCCGCGGAACGCGACGGGCTGCGAGACGCCGCCCGGCTTGAACGCCAGCATCGAGATGACGCGTACGCCGTAGGCCTCGGGCGGCATGATCATGCCCTCGACCATGGTCGGTGCGTCCGTCGCGCCGAGCAGGCGTGGGATCGAGTGGCCGTAGATGTCGGCGTCGACCAGTCCGACCGTGAGGCCGGACGCCGCCATCTCGACGGCGAGGTTGGCGGTCACCGATGACTTGCCGACGCCGCCCTTGCCGGACGCGATCGCGTAGACCCGGGTGAGGTTGCCCGGCTTGGCGAACTGGATTTCGCGCTCGTCATGACCCACGAGCGTGGAGCGCAGCTCCTTGCGCTGCTCCTCGCTCATGACATCGAGCTCGACCTCGACGCTGCTCACGCCGGGCACGGCTCCGACTGCCTCGCGGACTCGCGTCGTGATGGTGTCGCGCATCGGACAGCCCGACACGGTCAGCCACACGGCGATCGTCGCGACACCGTCGACGACCTCGCGTGACTTCACCATCTTCAGCTCGGTGATCGGGCGGTGGATCTCAGGATCCTCGACGGTCGCGAGGGCGGCGTCGACGAGCGCGAGCAGGGAGTCCGGCATGGTCCGATCGTACGTCGCCAGCTCGGCATGGCCGGACGCCGGTGCGGGCTCGAGACATGTGCCGTGGACGCTGTATACCGCGCCCACGGCACATGTCTCCGGCGTTGTCAGTCGGTGGCGACGGCCGCGGGCTCGACTGCCTCGACTGCGGGGACTGCGTCGTCGGGCGGGCTGTCGGTGTCCACTGCCTCAGCGGCGCCGGGCGGTGAGACTGCCTCGGTGGCCTCGGGCGGTGCGACCGGCTCGGGGGCGCGGCCCTTCTTCTGCTTCTTCGGCACCCGCTGCTGCCGGTTCTCGCGCTCGTCGAGGTCGTCGAGCAGGTCGCGCAGCTCGCTGCGGATGTAGTCCCGGGTGGCGACCTCGCCGAGGGCGACGCGCAGGGAGGCGATCTCACGCATGAGGTATTCGGTGTCGGCGATCAGCCGGTCGGTGCGAGCCCGGTCGTCCTGGTACTGCACGCGGTCGCGGTCGGCCTGACGGTTCTGCGCGAGCAGGATGAGGGGAGCGGCGTACGACGCCTGCAGCGAGAGCAGCAGCGTCAGACCGATGAACTGCCACTGGTCGAACCGCAGCGACGAGGGCCCGAAGGTGTTCCACATGACCCACGCGATGATGAACGCGGTCATATAGCCGATGAAGCGCCACGACCCGAGGAACCGCGCGATGCGCTCGGAGAGACGACCTACCGCCTCCTCGGAGACGGTGGGGCGCAGGGAGATCCCACGCTCGAGCGGCTGATCGAGACGGGGGCCACGACTGGACTCACGGGCCATGGGTCACCCCCTCCTCGTCGTGCTCCGAGTCGGAGTCGCGCCAGTTGTCGGGGAGCATGTGGTCGACCACGTCGTCGACGGTGACCGCCCCGAGGAGGTGGTCGTTCTCGTCGACGACGGGCAAAGCGACGAGGTTGTAGGTCGCGAAGTAGCGGGTGACCTGGCTCAGCGGCGCCGAGGGGCCGATGGGCTCGAGGGCATCGTCGAGCATCGCGGAGACCAGCGTCGACGGGGGCTCGCGCAGCAGCCGCTGGAAGTGTGCGACGCCCAGGTACTTGCCGGTGGGGGTCTCGAACGGTGCGCGCACGACATAGACCTGCGCGGCGAGCGATGGCGAGAGATCGGAGTCGCGGATGCGCGCGAGCGCCTCGGCGACCGTTGCGTCGGGCGGCAGGATCACCGGTTCGGGCGTCATCATTCCGCCGGCGGTGTAGTCGTCATAGCTGAGCAGGCGCCGCAGGTCCTCGGCATCGTCGGGCTCGACGAGCGCGAGCAGCGCCTCTGCGGCGACGGGGTCGAGCTCGGACAGCAGGTCGGCCGCGTCGTCGGGGTCCATCTGCTCGAGGATGTCGGCCGCGCGCTCCGCCTCGAGCGAGGCCACGATCTCGATCCGGTCGTCCTCGGGCAGCTCCTCGAGGACGTCGGCCAGCTTCTCGTCGTCGAGAGCCGCTGCCAGCTCGATCCGGCGCTTGGGTGACAGCTCGTGCAGCACGTTGGCGAGGTCGGCCGCACGCATCTTCTCCACCGTTGCGAGCAGGCTCTCGACGCCCTGCTGGGGGTCGACGAGCGAGAGCCCCGACACGGCCGACCATTCGACGACCAGGGTCTCGCCGCGGCGACGGAACCCGCTGCCGGCCTTGCGCACGAAGATCCGGCTGACCGACCAGTCGCGGGTGCGGTCCTGCTGGATCCCGACATCCTGCACGGTGACCTGCTCGCCGGACTCCAGCATCGTGACGCGCTTGTCGAGCAGCTCGCCGAGCACGAGCGTCTCGCCGGCCCGCTGCTCGAACCGGCGCATGTTGAGCAGCCCGGTCGTGACGACCGCGCCAGCGTCGATGTTGGTCACCCGGGTCATCGGGCAGAAGATGCGGCGTCGCGGCTGGACCTCGACGACGAGGCCGAGCACCCGCGGCGCATGGCTGCCGTGCCGGAGCGTGACGACGACGTCGCGCACCTTGCCGACCTGGTCGCCGCGTGGGTCGAACACGGCGATGCCGGCGAGGCGCGCGATGAACACCCTCGTCAGCGCTCCGCTCATGTCCGCAGGGTATCCGTCCCGAAGCGTCCGGTTCGTCCAGGAAACGCCCAGCGCGGGCGTCGAGATCGGGTGAGGTACGGCGTACCTCACGTGACTGGAGTCACGCGACGGCCAGGAGCGGGCCTCGTCGCGTCGCTCCAGGGAAGGCGCCTGAACGCCGATAGCGTTCTCACGAGGGCGTCCGCGCGTCGCGGACGCTCCGACCGGACGGAGAATCCTGTGCGCAACCGTGGACGTGTGTCCCAGCTCGTGACCGCTGTCGCTGCTGTGGGGGTCCTGGCCCTCGCGGGCTGCGGCAGCAGCTCGTCGACGGGTGCCAGCTCGGTTGTCCCGTCGCCCACGACCAACGGTGTCGCCGCACTGACTGCGGACCAGATCCTGGCCAAGTCGGTCGCGGCCGCGCAGGCGCAGAAGTCGGTGCACATCGCCGGCACGATGACGGCGAAGGGCCAGACGACCGGGATCGACCTGCACGTGCAGAAGGGCGCCCCGGGCTACGGCTCGATCACCCTGGGTGCCAACACCATCCAGGTGGTCGCCACCGCCACCGACGTCTATCTCAAGGCCAACAAGGGGTTCTGGGCGAGCACCGGTGGCGCTGCTGCTGCTGAGGTCGTCGGAGAGCGATGGGTGAAGGCACCCATCAGCAACCCGGCGTTCTCGGGACTGAGCGACTTCACGGACTTCGACAAGGCCATCGCTGGCATCCTCAAGCCCGACGGTGTGATCACGAAAGGCACCGAAGGCACCGCCAACGGCCAGGCCGGCATCTCGTTGAAGTCGCCGACCGGGATGCTCTGGGTCGCGACGACCGGCGACCCGCTGCCGATCCAGATCGACAGCGGCACGGCGGGTGAGGCCGTGGTGTTCAGCGACTGGAACGTCGCGATCACCGTCCCGGTGCCCCCAGCCGCCGACACCATCGACTACACCAAGCTCAAGGCCTGATCCGCTCCTCCGCCTCGATGACGTGAGCCCGGCCGGCGCAACGCTGGCGAGCTCAGGTCTGTCCGGACGAGCTGTCGTGGTCTCCTCGGCGGTGCCCGAGGGTCAGCGCCACCTCCCTGCGGGCGGCGGCAGGCGTCGACGACTCAGGTCGTCGGGCAGGATCGACCGGGTGACCGAGGTGCGCGCGACGACGCCGGCGGGTGTCGTCGACGCCGTCGTCGCGCTTCTCCACGCCCGTCCAGGCCGGGTGCGCCTGGTCATCGATGGTGCCGACGCCGCGGACCCGCACGACCTCGGAGTGCGCGTCGTTGCGGCGCTCGCGCCTCGCCCGGCACTGCAGGTGCGTGCCGACTCGTACTGGAGGCCGGCAGGTCAGCGGCTGGAGTACGGCCACCACGACGACATGGCGTGGCTCGACGACTGGCTCGACGAGGATGCGCTACGACGCGAGGTGCTCGACCCCTTCGTCGCGACCGGCCGGGTGCTCCCGGCGCTGCGTGACCCCGTGACCGACCGGTCGGTGCGTGCCGTGGTCGTACAGCTGCCACCGGACGCGGTGGTGGTCGTGTCGGGCAGCGTGCTGCTCGGTCGTGGGCTGCCGTTCGACGTGACGGTGCACGTGC
>JANMBJ010000009.1:0-3120 GCA_031360335.1 Candidatus Nanopelagicales bacterium | reverse complement strand
CGCGAGCACCAGTTCGCCGACGATCCGGCTCACCTCGCTCGCGGGCCCCGTCACCACCAGCACGTCGTCGGCCAGCAGCGTCGTCCCGCCGACTACGGGCTCCGAGCCGCGTTGGACCGCGATGAGTCGCAGATCCCCATGCCGTGACATGTCGAGCGTGTCGCGCGGCGACCCGACCAGGGGCGAGCGATCGCGGACCCGGAGTCGGAAGAAGCCGTCGATGAGCTCGTAGTGCTCGGTGATCGTCGCGCCGTGGCGGCTCAGGTCGGGCGGCTGGGTCGCGGAGACCCGCACGGGCAGCACGCGCGGAGCGAGGAACGCCCCGAGCGCGATCGTCACGATCACCAGCGGGACACCCACGACGGTGAAGGAGAAGAACGACAGGCCCGAGGTGCCCGCGTCGGCTGCGGCACCGGCGATGAGCACGTTGACCGGGGATGCGGTCAGGATCAGCAGCGACCCGGCACTGCCGGCGAACGCCATCGGCAGCAGCATCCGCCCGGGTTCGATGCCCAGGCGCATCGCGATGACCACGACCATCGGGATCAGCGCGGCGGCTGCGCCGTTGAGCGTGATCAGGGCAGTCATGACTGCGGCCATCGCCATGACCGAGACGAGCGCGACCCGTGGGCGGTCTCCGATCACCGAGAGCAGCCACTGGCCCGCCCAGGTGGTGACCCCGGCCGAGTCGATCCCCTCGCTGACCACGAACAGCGCCGCGATGAACACGACGACCAGGTCACCGAACCCGGACAGGGCCTGCTCAACGGGGAGCACCCCGGTGACGTACAGGCTCAGCGAGGCCATGACGGCAACGGCGCCCACGGGCAGCCGGTTCCAGATGAACAGGACGATCACGGCGGCGAGGATGAGCAGGCTGATCGTTGCGTGGTCCACGGGTGTCCGTCCTGTTGAGTCGCCGGCGCCGCGGGCCCGAGTTCCTACGTCGGCGAGCAGACTATGACTGGCTCTGCCACAACGGGGAAGTCGCAACGCCGTCGACCCTGGAGCAGCCGTGAGCCGAGCCATTGCCGTCGAGCCCGACTTCGATCCCGTCCCCTCCGCCTCCCGGCAACTTAGTGTCGGCGTCGCGCCTGTCTCAGGCAAGGATGCCGTTGTCGGTGTCTTCGTGGCCGAGACTGGGAGCCGCCCGAGAGGCTACCGAGCCGCGCTGACCTCGCGGCCGCCGGCTTCACCGGCGCACGCGGGAGGACCCTGCTCTTGCCGGGCACACCGTTGCAGGTCGCGGTCGGCATCGGTGATCCCGCGACACTCACCAGTGCAGCGGTCCGCGATGTCGCTGCGGCGTTCCCGCTCGCCGCAGCCGGTCATGCACGGCTCGCGCTCCCCCTCGACACACTGACCGATCCGGCGGCTACGCTCGACTGGTACGGCGCGGCGGTCGAAGGGATCGTCCTCGCGCGCTACGAGTTCACCGCGCTGCGCGTGCCATCGGGCACCCCGCTCGACCAGGTGACGCTGGTCGCGGCGCCCGACCTGCTCGTCGATGCCGAAGCGGCCGCACGCCGCGGTGCGGTCCTGGCCCGCGCCACGTGCATCTCCCGCGATCTCGCGAACTGCCCGCCGGCGCACCTGACCGCCGAGCGGATGGGACAGGTCGCCCTCAGGCTCGGCGCCGAGACAGGGCTGGTCGTGGAGACCTTCGACCGCGAGCAGCTCCTCGAGCTGCGCTGCGGCGGCATCCTCGGGGTCAACGGCGGCAGCCACGACGAGCCACGAATGATCAAGCTCAGCTAGTCGCCCGACTCGGCGGCGGGAACGATGGCCTGGGTCGGGAAAGGGATCATGTACGACTCGGGCGCATCAGCCTCAAGCCCGCCGACGGCACCCACGCCATGATGAAGAACGACATGGCCGGAGCCGGCGCACTCCTTGCGGCCATGCTCACCCTGGGCGACCTCGGGTGCCGCACCAGCGTGACCGGGTACCTCATGTGCACGGACAACATGCCCTCGGGCTCCGCGCTGAAGTTGGGCGACGTCATCACCGCACGCAACGGCACCACCGCCGAGGTCGCCAACACCGACGCCGAGGGACGCCTGGTCATGATGGACGCCCTCCTCATGGCGGCCGAGCAGAAGCCCGATGCCATCATCGACATCGCGACACTCACAGGGGCCAGCATGCGCGCCCTCGGCACCCTCGTCGCCGGGGTCATGGGAAACAACCAACGAGTCATCGACCAGGTCCTCGACGCCGCCCGCACCACGGACGAGCGCGCCTGGCAGCTGCCCCAGGAGCGTGCCTACCGGCCACTTCTCGACAGCGACGTCGCCGACATCTCCAACCTCGGCGGAGCCGGCGTCGTCGCGGGGGCGATCACCGCCGCTCTGATCCTCGAGGAATTCGTTGACGACACCCCGTGGGCCCACATCGACATCGCCGGCACCGCCCAGGCCGATCCCCCAGGCAGCTGGCGACCCCGCGGGTGTACCGGCTTCGGTGCCCGGCTCCTCGCCGAACTAGCGCTTTCGTTCAACGCTGAGCGCGGCAACTCCCGCCCCGAACGGTGACTGCCGCGGGTCGGATGCGGTCATGCTCCGACGACGCGCTGGCGGGTGTCGCGGCCGATGGGGTCGCGGTCGGCAGGGTTCAGGTCCTGGCACGTCCCGGACCCCATTGCGGTCGGGTGCGGCGGAGGCCAGGATGTCGAGCCCGGGCGGCCCGGCTCGGACGACCCCGTTCGATCCGCACTGCCGCGGGCACTGCTCACTCGATGCCGACGCCAGGGAGGGCATGGCACCACAGTGGCGAACAGGGGACATCGTGCGCCGGGCCGTGGACAAGAACTCCTCGCCAGGACGGTTCCTCCTCGCCGGGTCGGCGTCCCCGCAGACCCCGCCCACGCACTCCGGTGCAGGACGCATCGTGGACCTGCGCATGCGGCCCGCCACCCTCGCCGAGCGGGGAATCGTCCCGTCGGTGTCGCTGGCCGCGCTGCTCGCCGGCGGCCGGCCAGCCAGCCATCAGCGGGGCGACGACTGTGGGGCTCGAGGAGTACGTCGAGCAGATCATCGGCAGCGGTCTGCCCGCCGTCCTCGGCCGGACGGACGCGGCCCGACGGGCGCTGCTGGACGCGTACCTGGACCGCATCGTCGA
>JANMBJ010000440.1:0-4790 GCA_031360335.1 Candidatus Nanopelagicales bacterium | reverse complement strand
CGTGCGCTCGAGGTCCATGCCACCGATGACGTTGCGCAGCGTGGTCACCGTGAGCTGCTCGATGCCCGTGATCGGGCTGGCGATCTCATACATCGCCGCCTTGGGATCGGTGACCTGGAAGTAGATGACCGAGTCGATGTTCACGACGAGGTTGTCCTCGGTGATCACCGGCTGCGGTGGGAAGGACACGACCTGCTCGCGCATGTCGAGGAGCGGCTTGAGCCGGTCGATGTACGGGATCAGCAGCGACAGCCCGGGCACGAGCGTGCGGTTATAACGGCCGAGCCGCTCGACGATCCCGGCCCGTGCCTGCGGCACGATGCGCACGGCCTTGGCCAGCGTGACCAGCACGAGCAGGACGACGACCAGGCCGATGATCAGACCGACCACAGCTCCACCCCCGATGTCAGAGAACACGTAGATCTCCTTAGGACGACGTGCACGTGGGTGATGAGCACCCTGGACGAGGACTCAGACGACAAGCGCCGTTGCCCCCGAGATCTCGACGACCCTCACGACGCTGCCGACGACGTACTCGCTCTCCCCGTCATAGGCGCGGGCGGACCAGATCTCGCCCTGGAGCTTGATCCGACCGTCCTTGGCGCCGACGTCCGAGAGCACCTCAGCCTCCGCACCGACCAGTGCCGCGACGCCGGTACGGATGGGCGCGGGGGTGCGCAGGTGCCGCGCCGCCACGGGCCGCACGACAACGAGCATCGCGAGCGACACCACGGCGAAGGCACCTACCTGGATGGCTCCCCCGCCGCCGACGGCGGCGACGATGCCCGCCGCGGCCGTGCCGCCGGCGATCATCCCGAGGACCAGGCTCGTCGTCAGCATCTCGCCGACGACGAGCAGAGCGGTGGCGATCAGCCACAGCACCCACGCGTCCATGTGTCGATGCTATGCCCCCGCGTCGGCCATGCCACGGCGAACCGGGTCAGACGGCGCGGGCCGACCACCGGTCCCCGCGCAGCTCGACCACGAGGTCGAGACCGAAGGTGGCACCGAGATGGTCGGCGGTGAGGACCTCGGTGATCGGTCCCTGGGCGACGACCCCTCCCTGGCGGAGCAGCAGCGCATGGGTGAAGCCCGGCGGGATCTCCTCGACGTGGTGCGTCACCAGCACAGTGGTCGGTGCTTCCTCGTCGCCCGCGATCTCCCCCAGCCGCCGGACGAGGTCCTCGCGACCGCCGAGATCGAGACCTGCGGCGGGCTCGTCGAGGAGCAGGAGCTCGGGATCGGTCATGAGCGCGCGAGCCACCTGCACCCGCTTGCGCTCGCCCTCGCTCAGCGTCCCGAAGGTGCGGTCGGCGAGTGTGCCGACGCCGAGCTGCTCGAGCAGTGCTGCCGCCCGACCGTGGTCGCCCCCGTCGTAGCCCTCGCGCCATCGACCGGTCACGGCGTAGGCCGCTGTCACGACGACGTCGGAGACCCGCTCGGCCGAGGGAATCCGTCCGGCGAGCGCAGAGCTCGCGAGACCGATGCGTGGCCGGAGCTCGAAGACGTCGGTGCGACCGAGCACCTCGTCGAGCACCTCGACACTGCCGCGGGTCGGGTGGATGAGCGTGGCGGCCAGGGCGAGGAGGGTCGTCTTGCCGGCACCGTTGGGTCCGAGTACCACCCAGCGCTCCCCCTCGGCGACGTCCCAGGACACCTGCGACACGATCGGGACGCCGCCCCGGACGACGTCGACGTCGAGGAATCGCAGCACATCGCTCACGTGGCGAACACTAGTCGTGCCGTGGAGGCAGCAGCCGGTACGTGCCGAGCCGCCGCGCACGAGCGAGCGGCGTGACAAGCCCTAGGGTTGAGCGGTGCTCGTGTCCCGCCGCCCTGGTGCCCTCACCGCATGGGGCAACGCTTACCTGTCCGGCGGCATCAGCCTCGACGATGCGGTCGACGAGATCGTCGGTGCAGATCCCTTGCACAGGGTCGTCGGTGCTCCTGGCGAGACCGATGTCGTGTCACTGACGGTCGCCCTCGGACGGTTCCGCTCCACCGGCATCTCGGCCTTCCGCCTCGCTCTCCCTGAGCCCGGAGATCCGACCGGGCTCCCCGGACCGGCTGCGGTGACGACAGCCGCCCTCGTCTCGGGTGCCGCCGTGCTCACCGTCGGGCCGCCGGATGTCGCGTCGTACGCCCTGCTGCCCGAATCGGTTCTCAGCGCAGCCGGTGACGTCGTGCGGTGGGACGTCGTGGCGGTGGCGCACTCGTCGGCGCCGTACGGACTTCCGACCTTGTCCGAGGCTGATCGGCGGCTGTCGGAGGCGATGCGCCTGACGACCAGCGAGCTCGACCTCCTCGACGTGGCTCGTGGACGTGACCAGGTGGGCCCGCGACTCGTCGCCCTCGACACGTCCCTGAGTCGCATCGACCTCCCCATGTCGTTGCCGGCGCGTGCGCGACGCATGGTCGCCACCGCGTCGAGGCTGCTGGGTGTGGTCACCCTGGCGACGGAGACGGACGGGGCGGCGGTCACGGCAGCTGAGACTCAGCGCCGACTGGATGCGTTGCGACCCTTGCGGACCGCGGCCCGCTATGCGCTCTGCGCCGGCTACTCCGCGGCGGCCGAGCCGGGCCCTGGCCGTACCCCGCACGCTCGATAGGCTGTGAGCACCATGGCGAACGCCCCCGACGACCTCGCACGCGAGCTGGCGCTCGACCCCGACGACCTCCCTCGCACGCTGCTCATCACGCTGACCGGTCCGGACCGTCCCGGAGTGACCGCCTCGCTCTCCGCGGCACTGTCGGCGCACGAGGTCGAGATCCTCGACGTCGAGCAGGTGGTGATCCGTGGGCGGCTCACTCTGGGAATCCTCATCGGACCGTCGGCCTCGCTGGAGCACGGCGCCGTCCTGGTGCTCGACGCCGCAGGGCGGGTCGCGAGCCAGGTGGCGGGCGACCTCGGCATGGATGCCGACGTCACGCTGGGGGCGGCCGAGCACGATGCCCGGCGTCGCGGCACGTTGCTCGTCACCGTGATCGGTCACCCCCTGCTCCCGGCCGCCCTCTCGGGTCTCGCCCGGCGCATCTCGGAGCAGGGCGGCAACATCGAGCGGATCGTCCGAACCGCGTCGTACCCGGTCACGGCGATCGAGCTGACCGTCACCGGCGCTGATCTCACGGCACTGCGTCACGCGCTGACCGAGACGTCAGCCTCGCTCGGCATCGACGTCGCGGTGCAGCGGGCGGGTCTGCGCGGTCGGGGCACCTACCTCGTGGTGATGGATGTCGACTCGACCCTGATCCAGGACGAGGTGATCGAGCTCATCGCTCGTCATGCGGGCTGCGAGGACGAGGTACGGGAGATCACCGAGCGAGCGATGCGTGGGGAGCTGGACTTCGCTACGTCACTGCACGAGCGGGTCGCTCTGCTGGCGGGTGTCGATGAGTCGGTCCTCGATGTCGTACGCCGAGACGTCCGGATGACGCCGGGTGCACGCACTCTGGTGCGCACCCTCAAGCGGCTCGGCTTCCGGGTCGCTGTCGTGTCCGGTGGGTTCAGTGCTGTGGTGCAGCCGCTCGCCGATGAGCTGGGGATAGACCACGCGAGGGCGAACGTGCTTGAGATCGTCGACGGACGCCTGACCGGTCGGGTCGTCGGAGACGTCATCGACCGAGCCGCCAAAGCGACTGCGCTGCAGGAGTTCGCAGCCCTCGACGATATCCCCCTCGATCGCACGATCGCCATCGGTGACGGTGCGAACGACCTCGACATGCTCTCGATCGCCGGGCTCGGCATCGCCTTCAACGCCAAGCCTGTCGTGCGCGCACAAGCCGACACCGGCATCACGGTGCCGTTCCTCGACCCGGTCCTCTATCTCCTCGGCATCACGCGCCAGGAGATCGAGCAGGCCGACGCCGAGGCGGGGGTAGCGACCCCCGCTCCCCCGGTGCGCTGAGCACCGTCAGAGCATGCGCTGGCTGTCAGCCGACCCTGGCCGAGCGGACGCCGTGGCGTCCGACGAGCACGCTGTAGGCCACGCGCGCGCCGGTGAAGGGGTTTGTGGCTGCGATCCAGACCCCGCCGGGGTGGTAGCCGATGCGCAACGGGATGAATCCGAAGCTGTTGAGCGCCCGGACCAGCAGCCGCGCGAAGTGCCGGACATCGGCCACCGTCGCCTTGGTGTGGCGGAAGTTCAGCGACTGCGTCGTCAGCCTCGCAATCTGTGCCGCGGTGCCAGCGACCTGCTCGCGCAGGTGGATGGCCTGGAGAGCGGTGAACAGCCGCTCATACGTCGTGGTGTGCGCCGCCGTCGGAAGCGTGACGGTCGGCACTGCATAGGTGTAGACCAGCGTGTCTTTCTGCAGACCGGGCGGGACCCCCGACGACACGACGCGGGAGGATCCGGTCAGCCCTCGTGCCTCACGTGCCCGTGCGGCGGAGCGGTGTGCAGTGGCGAGAAGCCCGGTGCCCTTCGCGAACGCACCCGCAGGTGCCTCGACGGCGATCTGGTCGAGCAGCCCTGATGCGCCGACGGTGAAGCGTGCGGTGAGGCTGCCGTCGGAACAGGTGTAGACGGTGCTCCCGCCCACCCCGGGTGCGGTGTCCGTCACGGAAAGCGGGCCGTCGAGCAGCGCCGCGACGTCATGGCTGGGCCAGACACCGCTCGCATGCACCTCGTCGGCCGTGGCCTCTCGGGGACTCACCGTGAAGGCGGGCACCGCCTTGTGCAGCAGTGCCAGTGCCGCAGTCACGTCACGGGCAGACGCGAAGTTCCCGAGCGACGTCCACCGCGCGTGCGTCGAGGCGAGTGTGGTGATGGCGACCGAGAAAGGATGTGGCT
>JANMBJ010000408.1:0-7819 GCA_031360335.1 Candidatus Nanopelagicales bacterium | reverse complement strand
GGTCAGGAGATGTCGGGGCGGAGGGTCTGGAGGTGCTGGGCCCGGGCTCGGGTGAACAGCGCGTCGTCGGGGTCCTCGTTGAACACCGGGGCGACGTCCCAGCGGGTGACCAGCACGATCGACTCAGGGGTGCCCTCGTGCACGAGGATCTCGGCTGCGAGGCAGCCCTCGCTGAGCAACGCCCGGCGCACGAGATCCTGTCGAACCCAGGTGAGCGCGTCGTCGAAGCGGCCGGAGGCGACGGTGGCCTCCCACATCCGGACGATCATCGGACTCCTTCGCTGCTGAGCTGCGCGCTCGGTGCTGCCTGGCGACCGGGCTAGTGAGCGCTGACCTGGGTGACGGGCATCGACGAGTCTGCCGGGAGGCCCAACGTGCTGGGCAACCGCCCCCTGCTCACCATCTCGGCGCCCAGCGCGGCGACCATCGCGCCGTTGTCCGTGCACAGCCCCGGACGCGGCACCCGGAGTTCGACTCCCGCTGCGTCGCAACGCTCCTGGGCCATGGCGCGGAGCCGCGAGTTGGCGGCCACGCCACCGCCGACCACGAGGTGGTCCACGCCGTTCTCGACGCAGGCGAGCAGCGCCTTGCGGGTGAGCACGTCGACCACCGCTTCCTGGAAGGACGCGGCGACGTCGGCGACGGGTACGGGTTCACCACTGGCCTCGCGCGCCTCGACCCAGCGCGCGACCGCTGTCTTGAGCCCGCTGAACGAGAAGTCGAAGCGATGGCGCTCGAGGTCCCGCCGTGAGGTGAGACCGCGCGGGAAGTCGATGACGATGCTGCCGTCGCGTGCGGCGCGGTCGATGTAGGGACCACCTGGGAACGGGAGACCGAGCACGCGCGCGACCTTGTCGAACGCCTCGCCGGCCGCGTCATCGATCGTGGCGCCCAACGGGCGCACATCGTTGGTGACGTCCGGCACCAGCAGCAGCGACGAGTGACCACCGGACACCAGGAGCGCCATCGTCGGCTCCGGCAGCGGCCCGTGCTCCAGCTGGTCCACCGCGACGTGCGCGGCCAGGTGGTTGACGCCGTAGATCGGCACCCCGAGAGACAGCGAGAGTGCTTTGGCCGCAGCGACTCCGACGAGCAGCGCTCCGGCCAGTCCGGGTCCTGCGGTGACAGCGATCGCGTCGACATCGCGCAGCGTGACGCCGGCTGTTTCGCAGGCGCGGTGGATCGTCGGCACCATCGCCTCGAGGTGAGCGCGGCTCGCCACCTCCGGGACCACACCACCGAAACGCGCATGCTCGTCCACGCTGCTGGCGATCGCATCGGCCAGCAGCGTCGTGCCTCGGACGAGCCCGACTCCGGTCTCGTCGCAGGACGTCTCGATCCCGAGCACCAACGGCTGGTCGCTCACGACTGCTCACCGCCCGGGTCGTCGCGAAGACGACGCCGCATGACGAGCGCGTCGAGACCAGCGCCGTAGTAGTCCGTACGCCGCCCCTCACGGGTGAAGCCGTTGGCCTCGTAGAGCGCGATGGCCGGCGCGTTGTCGACACGTACTTCGAGGAAGAGCTGCGCGCAGGCCCGACGTCGCGCTTCCACGACGAGCGCATCGAGCAGGAGCCGACCGAGTCCGCGTCCTTGGGAACGCGGTGCGACGGCGACGGTCTGCACGTCGGCCTCCGGCGGCACGGTGAAGAGCCCGGCATAGCCGTCAACACCATGCGCATCCTCGTGCACCGCGAACCATCGTGACTCCGGCACCCGCGCCAGCTCCCCCCAGAACTGCTCGACCGACCACGGGTCGTGCGCGAAGAGCTCGCGCTCGAGCACCGCCACCTGCTCGATGTCCCACCAGCGCATCGCTCGCAGAGTCGTGACGGCGCCGACCACCGTCGATTCGATGCTCACGACTGGGTCACCCGCTTGTGCCCAGCGCTCGCGACCGCATCAGGTCGGCGCAGGTACATCGGCGTCGTGTCGCCGAGCTCGTCACCCGCCACGATCCGAGCCACGGCATACGTCGCGAGCCACCCTGCGCTCACGAGCCGGGGTGCGCGAGCATCGACAAAGGCAGCGGCATAGAGCACTGCGCCCTCACCGACCACCGGACCGCCAGAAACGACCGGGTCGACAGCCGCGGGCAGCACGACTGCGGGCCCGGTGATCCGAGCACCTGCCAGGTCGTACGTCGCCAGGTAGACCTCCTTGCGTCGAGCATCCGTCGCGACGGCGAAAGACGTCGACACCGAGCCCTGCGCAACCGCCTGCGCCGCAAGGGCATCCAGCGAACACACACCGTGGACCGGGATCGAGAGGGTCGCACTCATCACCCGCGCAGTCACGAGCCCGACCCGCAGGCCGGTGAACGGTCCGGGGCCCACCCCGACCACGATCTCGGTCAGTGCCTCCACGCCCACGCCGGCCTCGGCCAGCACCGACCCGACCATCGGCGCGAGGAGCTCGCCGTGCGCCTGTGCGCCGAGCTCGGTGCGCGCCGCCAGCACCGCCGTGCCGTCGTGCACCGCAACCGTCACAGCAACCGACGACGTGTCGAACGCGAGGACCATCACGTGGCGGCTCCGGAACCCGGCACGAGACCATCGAGCGCGACGCCCGCCCAGCGGGGTCCTACGCCCTCGAACGACACGGTCCGCGGCTCGTCGGTGTCTGCCGGATCCTGCGCTGTGGCAGCCGTTCCGACGCCACGGTCGATGGTGACCAGGAGCCGGTCCTCCGCGAGTCCCTCGACCTTGCCCTCACCCCACTCGACCACGGTCACCGACATCTCGAGCGAGGTGCCGAGATCGAGGTCGTCGACCTCGTCGAGCGACGAGAGACGATAGGCGTCGACGTGCACCAGCGCAGGTCCGTCGACGGTGGAGGGATGCACCCGGGCAATGACGAACGTCGGCGACGTGACGTCACCGCGCACCCGAAGGCCACGACCGATTCCCTGCGTGAGTGTCGTCTTGCCGGCACCGAGCCCACCTGAGAGCACGACGAGATCGCCCGGGACCAGCTGTGCTGCCAGGCGAGCACCGAGCTCGTGCATCGCGTCGCGGCCGTCGACGACGGCCGACGTCACGCGCTCTCCACCGTCTCGTCCACGAGGCCCTTGCGCACCCGGCCCACCAGCTCGCGCAGATGCTGGTTGACCTCGGGATACTTCTCCAGCATCACCATGTGACCGCTGTCGGGAATGACCACGAGCTCGGCACCCGGCACATGTCGCACGATCTCGTCACTGTGCTCGCTGGGCGTGAGCAGGTCGGCGTCGCCGACGATGACGAGGGTGTCGACCCGCCCGATCGAGTCGAGCGCACGTGTCTTGTCGTGGGTCTCCAGAGTGGGCAGGAACTCCGCCACCACGTCGATCGGCGTGGCCGACAGCATGCGGTGCACGAACGTCGTCAGTGACGGTGGGACGTTCGACCCGAACGAATAGACCTTGGTGAGCAGATAGGCGATGTCGCTGCCGGCCCTGCGCCCGCGCTCGACGAGGTCCTTGCGTCGGGCCAGCACGCCCGCGAGCTGCGGGGCGGTGTTGTGGAAGAGCTTCGCGAGCGGCGCCGGAAGACCCAGTGGCACGTCGGCCAGCCCACCGGAGCTCGTGGCGAGGAGTGCGACGCCACGCACGCGCTCGCCGAACTCCTCCGGGTGCAGCACGGCGTACGACATCACGGTCATGCCGCCCATCGAGTGCCCGACGAGCACGAGCGGGCCGGTCGGCGCCGTCGCGGCGATGACCGACTCGAGATCGTGGCCGAGCTGGTCGATGGTGGCGTTCTCGGCAGGTCCGCGACCACTGCGCCCGTGGCTGCGCTGGTCCCAAAACACCAAGCGTCCCAGGGCGCGCAGGTCGCGGCGCTGGTAGTGCCACGAGTCCTGCTCGAGGGCATAGCCGTGGCTGAAGATGATGGTGAGCCCGTCGTCGGCACGATCCGCGATCGAACCTTCGGGCGGGTCCTCGACCTCGACGTGCAAGGACGTGCCGTCGGACCCGATCACGGGTACGACCCGCCCACGCAGGCCCCCAAAAGGCTCGTCGCGCTCCGCGTCCGGTCGCAGTGCCCGGCGTACGACGACCCGCTCCGCGGCGACCCCGAGCGCCGCGCCGACTGCGGCGGCAGCGCCAAGCGCGCCGACGAGCCCGGCGACGCGACCCGGGTTGGCCACAGCACGCGAGAAGTCCGAGCCGCTCACGACGTCACCCCCAGATGCACCCTCGGCACACGCGGACCGATCCGCGTGACGATCTCGTAGCCGATGGTGCCGCACGCCGCCGCCCAGTCGTCGGCCGAGGGTCCCTCGCCGCCGAAGAGCACGACCTCGTCGCCGGGCGCGGCGTCGTCGTCACCGAGGTCGATGACGACCTGGTCCATGCAGACCCGGCCAGCGACCGCGCGCAGCGCACCGGCGGCGAGCACCGGCCCGCCGTTGCACGCGGCACGCGGGATCCCGTCGGCATAGCCGACCGGCACGAGCCCGAGCGTCGTGTCCGAGCCGGTCACATAGTCGTGGCCGTACGACACACCAGACCCGCCGGGCACCTGCTTCACCGACGCGAGGCGCGCGCGCAACGACATGACCGGACGCAGCCCCAGCGCATCGGCCGTGCCGATCTCGTCGCCGGGTGTCAGGCCGTACATCGCGATCCCGAGGCGTACGAGGTCGAAACGCGCCGAGGGCACACCGAGCGCACCCGCGGAGTTGGCCAGGTGCCGCACGGTCGGGCGCAGGCCCGCCTGGGCAGCGACGGTCAGCGCAGCCTCGAACACCGAGACCTGCGCAGCCACCGATGGATGCACGGGTGTGTCAGCGCACGCGAGGTGCGACCACACACCCACGACCTCGACAAGACCCTCGACCTCGGCCGCACGGGCGGCCGCGACGAGGTCCGGCCAGTCGCGAGGCGTGGCGCCGTTGCGGGAGAGCCCGGTGTCGGCCTTGAGGTGCACGCGCGCCCGACGACCGGTCGCCGTCGCTGCCGCACGCACCTCCTCGAGTGCCCACGACGCCGACACCGACACGTCGATGTCGCGCTCGAGGCAGTCACCCCAACGAGAACCAGGCACGGCCAGCCAGCCCAGGATCCGACCTCCGACGCCGGCGTCGCGCAGGGCGATCGCCTCGTCGAGCAGTGCGACACCGAGCCAGGTCGCGCCGCCGTCGAGCGCAGCCCGGGCGCAGGCCTCCAGGCCGTGGCCGTAGGCGTCGGCCTTGACGACCGCCATGACCTCGACACCGCCGATCCGCTCGCGGACCGTGGCGATGTTCGCGCGCAGCGCGTCGAGGTCGATCGCCGCGACGGCGCCCCGCGCACACGCCTGCGAGGTCCAGGCAGCGGCGTAGGCCACGTCGACGGGCGCATCGTTTCGGGCACTCACCCGGTCAGTGTCTCGCACGTCGGTCCGTGGGTGCGGACCACGACCCGCTCATGTGTCCTGTCGCACCCAGCCACGTACCCGGCTCACCGCATCCGGCAACGCCTCGGCGATGTCGACAGCCGTGATGGTGCGACCCTGAGCGACCGCCAGAGCACCGGCGACCCCGTGGACGTGGGCCGCAACTCCGGCCAGCCGGGCCGCGTGCCGCTCGTCGACGTGTCCGAGCGCCTCGTGGTGGGCGAGCAACGCGCCGAGGAAACCCGCCAGCACGTCGCCTGAGCCCGCTGTGGCCATCTCGGCCGGCGCGGCGACCGAGACGTAGGTCGCCCCGCCCGGAGCCGCCACGATGGTCGACGAGCCCTTGAGCAGCACCACCGCGTTGAAGGCCTGAGCCGCGAGGCGGGCGGCGCCCACCCGGTCCGGACCCACCTGGGTGCCGGCGAGCCGCGCGAGCTCCCCGTCGTGCGGCGTGAGCACCGTGAGCCCGGGGCGCGACACGATCGCAGCCCGTACCTGCTGGTCCTCGGCCACCAGGGTGAGCGCGTCCGCGTCGAGCACGATCGGCGTCAGCAGAGCCGCCGCGTCGAGGATCGCGAGCCGGGCCTCCTCGTCG
This sequence comes from Candidatus Nanopelagicales bacterium, assembly GCA_031360335.1. Lineage (GTDB taxonomy): Bacteria > Actinomycetota > Actinomycetes > S36-B12 > CAIYMF01 > Longivirga. Next base: position 1,864 of record JANMBJ010000408.1, on the reverse strand, counting down.
GTGCCCCGTCCGGACCCGACCACCCAGCACTGCGCTCGCCCCGCGAGTCCGACGCGTCCCGGCTTCGCGACGACATCCGGCCAGGCGCGCACGACCTCCTCGTACGACGGCCCGCTGTAGCGGACGTAGCCCGCCATGCCGTGCCGGGCGCCGGCCGTCGACAGGATCGCCGCGCCGGGATAACGCTCCGACCCGGTCGAGAGCCCGACGACACCGCGGGTGTACTTGTCGTCGAGGGAGGCCGGCCGGGCCAGCGCCTCGGCGGCGAGCTCGTCGTCGACGCGCACCAGCGCGTCCGACGCAGTCAGTCCCGACAGGTCCAGGCCGATGTCGACGACCTCGAGATCACCTGAGCGCAGTGCGCCGTGACCGACGAGCAACCCCGGCTTCAGGGCCCCGAGCACGATCGTCCGATCGGCGTGCACGACCGCGGCCGCATCAGCGACCTCGCCGGTGTCCGCGTCGACTCCGCTGGGCAGGTCGACGGCCAGCACCGACGCGTCGGTCTCCCTCGCCACCGCGGCCAGGGTCGCGGCGGGTTCGCGCAGCGCACCTCGCCCACCGATGCCCAGGATGCCGTCGACCACCAGGTCGGCCAGCGCGATGAGCTCTGCCGCAGCGACGAGGTCCGACGCGGTGTGCAACCGCCCGCCGGCGCGGACGAACGTCGCGGCACCGGCCTCGTGGTGGCGGTCCGCGACGAGCACAGCGTCGACCCGGGCGCCGCGAGCCGCGAGGCGTGCGCCGGCATACAGCGCGTCACCGCCGTTGTCGCCGCTGCCGACCAGGAGCACCACGCGGGAGCCGCTCACGCGACCGACGACATCGCGCAGCATCGACCCGGCAGACACGGCGATGGCGGCCGCGGCCCGCTGCATCAGCGTGCCTTCGGGCAGAGCCGCGAGCGCATCGGCCTCGAGGTGGCGCACCGTCTCGACGGAGAGCGCCGCCGTGGCGGGACGCAGGCCGCGCAGCCGCTTGCTTCCTGACAGGTCCGTGCTCACGAGGACTCGGCGACGACATACGCGACGGCGATGTCGCCGTCATGGGTGAGCGAGAGGTGCCACCGGTCGATGCCCTGCCCGGCAGCCTGCGCGGCCACCGTCCCGGAGAGCCGAAGCCACGGCCGGCCGTCGCTGTCGCCGACGATCTCGCAGTCGTGCCACGCAAGACCGCGCGGAGCGCCGAGCGCCTTGGCCACGGCCTCCTTGGCCGCGAACCGGGCGGCCAGGGACGTCTCCGTACGCGGCGCCCCCGCATCCGTCACCTGCTCGAGCGCCGTGAAGAGCCGGTCGACCATGCCCTGCGTACGCTCGAGCGACGCCGCGAATCGCGGCACGTCGACCACATCGACACCGATCCCGATGATCACTCCCCCACCCTCCCACTCCCCCGAGCCGGAAGGGACCCGCGATGCTGCCGCACCTGTCGTTGAGCAGTCGTTCTCAGCAGCAGGTGCGCCAGCAAGGCTGGCCTATTCGACGGTGACGCTCTTGGCGAGGTTGCGGGGCTGGTCGACGTCGTGGCCCTTCGCGGTGGCCATCGCGGCAGCAAAGACCTGCAGCGGCACGGTCGCGACGAGGGGCTGCAGCAGGGTCGGGCAGGCCGGGATGCGTACGAGGTGGTCGGCGTAGGGCACGACAGCCTCGTCACCCTCCTCGGCGATCACGATGGTGCGGGCACCGCGCGCGCGCACCTCCTGGATGTTGCTGACGATCTTCTCGTGCAGCACCGACCGGCCGGCCGGCGAGGGCACGACCACGATCACCGGGACACCCTCTTCGAGCAGGGCGATCGGCCCGTGCTTGAGCTCGCCGGCGGCGAAGCCCTCGGCGTGCATGTACGCCAGCTCCTTGAGCTTGAG
>JANMBJ010000397.1:0-20890 GCA_031360335.1 Candidatus Nanopelagicales bacterium | reverse complement strand
GCGGCACGAGCTTGCCGTTGACGCGCGCACCGACGGTGCGGTGACCGACCTCGGTGTGGACGGCGTACGCGAAGTCGACGGGGGTCGCTCCACCGGGCAGCGCGACGACGTCGCCCTTGGGGGTGAACACGAAGACCTCGGTCGAGCCCAGGTCATAGCGCAGCGCATCGAGGAAGTCATCGGGGTCGTCGGTCTCGCGCTGCCACTCGAGGAGCTGGCGCAGCCAGCCGAGGTCGTCGGGACTGCTCTTGCCGCCGACGTTGCCCTGCTTGTAGCGCCAGTGCGCCGCGACCCCGAACTCCGCCGCGCGGTGCATGTCCATCGTGCGGATCTGCATCTCGACCGGCTTGCCGGTCGGTCCGATCACAGTCGTGTGCAGCGACTGGTACATGTTGAACTTGGGCATGGCGATGAAGTCCTTGAACCGCCCGGGGACCGGATTCCAGCGCGCGTGGATCACGCCGAGCACGGCGTAGCAGTCGCGCACGGACTCGACGAGGATGCGGATGCCGACGAGGTCGTAGATGTCGGCGAAGTCGCGGCCGCGCACGATCATCTTCTGGTAGACGGAGTAGTAGTGCTTCGGTCGACCTGTGACAGTCGCCTTCACCTTCGCCTCGCGCAGATCGGCCTCGACGATGTCGCGGACCTCGGTGAGGTAGTGGTCGCGCTCCGGCGCCCGCTGCCCCACGAGGCGCACGATCTCGTCGTACATCTTGGGATACAGGGTCGCGAAGGAGAGGTCCTCGAGCTCCCACTTCATGGTGTTCATGCCGAGGCGGTGCGCGAGGGGCGCATAGATCTCGAGGGTCTCGCGCGCCTTCTGCTCCTGCTTCTCCGGCGGCATCCAGCGCAGCGTGCGCATGTTGTGGAGGCGGTCAGCGAGCTTGATGACCAGCACCCGGATGTCGCGTGCCATCGCGACGACCATCTTGCGCACGGTCTCCGCCGCGGTGGCCTGGCCGTACTTCACCTTGTCGAGCTTGGTCACACCGTCGACGAGTGCGGCCACCTCGTCACCGAAGTCCTCGCGCAGCGCGTCGAGGGAGTACTCCGTGTCCTCCACGGTGTCGTGCAGCAGCGCCGCAGCGAGGGTCGGCGCGGTCATCCCGAGCTCGGCGAGGATCGTCGCGACGGCGAGCGGATGGGTGATGTACGGATCGCCCGAGCGGCGCCTCTGGTCACGGTGCAGGTAGGCCGCACGCTCGTAGGCGGCCTCGAGGATCTTGAGGTCGGCCTTGGGGTGGTACTGCTTCACGGTGCGCAGCAAGGGCTCAAGCTCGGGGTGCATGCTCTGCCGCGCCGATCCGCGGCGCGGTGTCATGCGCCGGAGGGAACGGCGACTCGTGGCCTCGACGGCGGGCGACGGAGCGGGAGCCGGGGCAGGCGGCAACGCGGCGGGCGCTGCTGCACCCGTGCCTGCGACGACGTCCTCGGCCACGCTGCTCCTCGGGAGGGGATGTCCCGAGTCTAGGGTCGCACGCGCAAGCACACGCGCGCGGCACCACTCACACGGTGCGCAGCGCCACCACGGGCAGCTCGCCGAGGGCCGCACGACCACCGAGTCCTGCCAGCTCCAGGAGTACGGCCACGCCCACGACTTCCGCACCGGCGGTACGCAGCAGCGCGGCAGCCGCGGCCGCGGTGCCCCCTGTCGCGAGCACGTCGTCGACGATGAGCACCCGGTGTCCGGCGGCGACCGCATCGACCTGCAGCTCGAGGGTGGCGATGCCGTACTCCAAGGAGTAGGACTCCGAGTGCACGTCGCCGGGCAGCTTGCCCTGCTTGCGCACGGGGACGAATCCGATGCCCATCGCGACCCCGAGCGGCGCACCGAGGAGGAAGCCACGAGCCTCGACGCCGCCGACGAGGTCGACGCCGGTGATGCCGTGTTCCGCGAGCGCACCACGAAACCCCTGGGACACCGCGGGGATCCCGCGCGGGTCGGCGAGCAGCGGGTTGATGTCGCGGAAGACGATGCCCGGCACCGGCCAGTCCGGGATCTCGCGGATCCGCTGGTCGAGCAGGTCGTCGAGCTCCGACATCACATCTCCCGCCTCAGCGACCAGCGCTATCTCTTCTTCGTGCGCTGGCTGCGGGTGGTGTTCTTCTTCGGCTGGCTGCGCGGTCCGGTCGGCGATGCGCCACCCGAGAGCGACTCTCGCGTCACACCGTCGGCGTCGTCGATGACCTCGTCGGTGTCGACGTCGTCGAGCACGGCGGTGGCGGTCGTGCTGCCGGCTGCGGACTTGCGCGTCGACCGCTTGCCCTCGCCGCTGGCGCGACGCGCGGCGACACGGGCCGCGAGGGCCTTCATCTCCGGGCGTTGTTCCTGCAGCTGGCACGCGACAGGGGTCGCGATGAAGATCGAGGAGTAGGTGCCGGCCGCCGTGCCGATGAACAGCGCCAGCGCCAGGTCCTTGAGGGTGCCGGCCCCGAGGAAGCCCACCCCGACGATGAGGATCGACGCCACCGGGAGCAGCGCCACGACCGAGGTGTTGATGGATCTGACCAGGGTCTGGTTGAGCGCGAGGTTGGCGGCCTCGCTGTAGGTCGCGCGGTTGCCCGACGTGATCCCGCGGGTGTTCTCCTTGACCTTGTCGAAGACGACGACGGTGTCATAGAGCGAGAACCCGAGGATCGTGAGCACACCGATCACTGTGGCTGGCGTGACCTCGAACCCGGTCAGCGCGTAGATGCCGATCGTGATGAGCAGGTCGTGGAGCAGGGCGACGAGCGCCGCGATGGCGAGGCGCCACTCGAAGTAGGCAGAGAGGAACACCACCACCAGCACGAGGAAGACGATGAGGCCCTGCACCGCACGCTGGGTGATCTCACCACCCCAGCTGGGGCCGACGAGCTGCACGCCGATGTCACCCTGCGACACACCGAGGTCGGTGGCGAGCTGCCGGGTCACGGTCGCCGACTGGTCAGGTGTCAGCGGCGGGGTCTGGATGCGGATCTTGTCGCTGCCGACCTGCGTCACGATGGCCGCGCCAGCTCCCGGCACGCCGGACTTCTCGACCGACGCGCGCGCCGACTCCACCGTGGCAGTCGCCGACGGGACCGTGAACTGCGAACCGCCCTTGAACTCGATCCCGAGGTTGAGGCCGCGGCCGAACAGCCCGACGAGCGCCAGCAGCAGGATCACACCCGAGATGGCATACCAGCGGTTGCGCTTGCCGACGAAGTCGTAGGAGACCTCGCCGCTGTAGAGGTTGTGTGCCAGCGTGCCCATGCGGGACATCAGGACTCCTTCGCCGGGCGGGTGCTGGAGGACGGGACGATCTCACGCTTCACACCGAGACGGTCCGGCGACAGGCCGGTCCAGTGGCTGCCCGAGGTGAACCACGCCGTACGCATGAGCAGCGACACGAGCGGGCGGGTGAACGCGAACGCGACACCGACGTCGACCAGGGTCGTGAGACCGAGGGTGAAGGCGAAGCCACGGACGCTGCCGACCGAGAGGAAGTACAGGACGACGGCCGCGAGGAACGACACGAAGTCGGCCGCGAGGATCGTGCGCCTGGCCCGGATCCACCCCGCGTCACCGGCGGCCCGCAGGCTGCGGCCCTCACGGATCTCGTCACGGATACGTTCGAAGTAGACGACGAACGAGTCCGCGGTGATACCGATCGCGACGATCGCACCGGCGACCCCCGCGAGCGAGAGCGCGAACCCGAGCTGGCGTCCGAGGACCACGAACAGGCCATAGGTGATCGCAGCCGCGACGAGCAGCGAGGCCACCGCGACAAGACCGAGAGCGCGGTAGTAGATGACGAGGTAGATGATCACGAGCAGCAGGCCGAGCGCACCCGCCAGCAGACCCGCGGTGAGCTGGTCCTGGCCGAGGGTCGGTGAGACCTGCTCGACGGACGACACCGTGAGGGTGACCGGCAGCGATCCGTACTTCAGGACGTTGGCGAGCGCCTTGGCCTCGTCGGGGGTGAAGCTGCCGGAGATGACGGCGTTGCCGCCCTGGATCGCCTGGCTGACGTAGGGCGAGGACTCGACGAGCCCGTCGAGCACGATGCCGAACTGGTTCTGCGGCGACGGGTTCTTCGCGAGCTCACCCGTGACCGTCGCGAACTGCTGGGCACCGGTGCTCGAGAAGGTGAGGGTGACCTCCCACCCACCGAGGCCCTGGGTGCTCACCCCGGCCGCCGCACCCGTGACCTCGGTGCCCTGGACGGCCGCCTTGTCGAGGAGGTACTTGACCTTGCCGTCCTTGGAGCAGGTCACGAGATATTTGTTCGGGTCGGCGGGACCACCCTTGGTGGCACCGGTCTTCGCGCAGTCCAGATCGGTGAACGCCTGCTGCAGCGCAGCGTCGTTGGCCGTCGACTGGATCGGTGGGAGACCGTTGACCGACGTGATGGGCGCGGTCGCGGTCGGCGCCGCGGTGGGCGTGGCCGACGGCTTGACCGACGCCGAAGCACTCGGGCTCGGGCTCGCCGAGGTCGCCGTCCCGCGTACCGACTTGGGCAGTCGCGCGCCGCTGCCGGACGCGGAGGTCGTCGGGGACGCCGACACCGACGGAGCGGCGGAGGTCGCTGACACCGAGGGGCTCAACGACGGGCTGCCCGCCGACGCCGACACCGACGGAGCGACGCTGCTCGACACCGAGGGGCTGGCGGACGGGACCACGGCGGCGAAGCCGTTGTCCTCGAGCAGCACCGGCCGGAAGTCGAGCTTGGCGGTGGTCGCCAAGGAGTCGAGGATCGCCTGGTTGGTGGCACCCGGGATCGACACGATGATGCTGGCGCGCTCGCCGCTGCCCTGCGTCGTCACCTCGGACTCAGCTACACCGAGACCGTCGACGCGCTGGCGGATGATCTCGACGGTCTGCTTGAGCTGGTCGTCGGTCACCGTGCCCGTGGCACCGGGCTCCTGCACCGGCGACAGGATCACCTGGGTGCCGCCCCTGAGGTCGAGGCCGAGCTTCGGGGTGTGCGGGTCCCCCGCGAACGTCCAGACGCCGAGTGCCACCAGGAACGCTGCGAGGATCGCGAGCGTGCGTCCGGGAGCGGTGTGCCGCTGAGTCGGTGCTGCCACCGTCGTGTCTCCTGTGCGTCCCATCGAGGCGCTGGCGCCCCGGGCGGGAACTGTCGTGCCCGCCGTGCGCGGGACCTGCGGTGACGGCCCGAGGGCCGTCGATGGGTAGTACGGGGTCCGAGGACCCAGCACGGCGCGGCGACCGAGGCCCCCAGACGTCGTGCCCGAGCAGTATGAACGACGCCGGGCTGCTCCGGGACCAGGGGCTACGCCTCAGGCGTGTCGTCGCCCGAGGAGGACGACGGAAGTTCACCCTGCGTTCCCGATGTGACGGGCTCCTCGATGACCTTGGCCACCGCGGCTGCGACGTAGGTCACGACCACCCCCGGCGCGATCTCGAGCTCGACCTGGTCGTCCGTGACGGCAACCACGGTGCCGAAGAGCCCGGCGGTGGTCATCACCCGCTTTCCGACCTCGAGCTTGGACTGCACCGCACGCGCTGCTGCGCTGCGAGCCCGCTGAGGACGCACGATGAGCAGCCAGAAGGCAGCAGCGATCAGGAGGATGGGAAGCAGGGCGCCGAGCTGGTCCACAGATGGTCCTTGTCCTCACACCGGCGGTCCCGGTGACGGATCACGAGTCTAGGCCGCGAGCCCGCTCCGGTTGTCGGCAGCGGGGCTCAGGCCTCGTCGTCGGCCGACACCACGTCGGCGAACGGGAGCACCGGGGTGCTGCCCACCGGGGGCCTGAGTCCGAGGTGCGCCCAGGCTGCCGGCGTCGCGATGCGGCCACGCGGCGTACGAGCGAGGAGGCCCGCTCGCACCAGGAACGGCTCGCACACCGTCTCCACCGTCTCGGACTCCTCGCCCACCGCGACCGCGAGCGTGGACAGACCCACGGGCCCGCCGCCGAACCGGCGCACCAGGGCGTCGAGAACGGCGCGGTCGAGCCGGTCGAGGCCGATCTCGTCGACCTCGTAGAGCGCGAGCGCCGCCCGCGCCACCGTGAGGTCGACGTGGCCGTCGGCACGGACCTGGGCGAAGTCCCGCACCCGGCGCAGCAGCCGGTTGGCCACGCGCGGGGTGCCGCGGCTGCGCGAGGCGATCTCCGCCGCCGCATCCCCGGACAGCTCGACATCGAGCAGACCAGCGCTACGCACCAGGATCGCGTGCAGGTCCCGGGTGTCGTAGAAGTCCATGTGGGCGGTGAAGCCGAAACGGTCGCGCAAGGGGCCGGGGAGCAGGCCGGCGCGGGTGGTCGCGCCTACCAGAGTGAAGGCCGGCAGCTCCAACGGGATCGCGGTGGCCCCGGGACCCTTGCCGACGATGATGTCGACGCGGAAGTCCTCCATCGCGAGATAGAGCATCTCCTCAGCCATCCGCGACATCCGGTGGATCTCGTCGAGGAAGAGCACCTCCCCCGGCACGAGGCTCGAGAGCACCGCGGCGAGGTCGCCTGCGTGCTGCAGGGCCGGGCCGCTCGTGACCCGCAGCGGCATCCCCAGCTCGGCCGCGATGATCATCGACAGCGTCGTCTTGCCGAGGCCGGGCGGCCCCGCCAGGAGGACGTGGTCGGCCGCGCGGCCCCGTGCCGATGCGGCCTCCAGCACCAGGCCGAGCTGGTCCTTGACCCGCTGTTGGCCGATGAAGGCATCGAGCGTGCGCGGGCGCAGCGCGCCCTCGGCCGCAGCGTCGTCACCCACGACCTCGGGCGCGACCAGCCGAGAGTCGTCGTCAAAGGGGCCGTCGGTGACGACCTCGAGATCACGGCCATCGGTGCCGTGTAGCGTGCTCATCCACGGTCCAGGGAGCGCAGCGCGGCGCGCAGAGCGGTCGAGACGTCGGCGTCAGGCTCGAGATCGAGCACGAGGGCGGACAGGGCCGCGTCGGCCTCACGGGTCGACCAGCCCAGGCCGACGAGCGCGGCGTGCACCGGTCCCTGCCAGGCCGGTCCGTCGTGCAAGGGTCTGGCCGAGAGGTCGACCAGGCCGCCCGAGGGCGCGCCGAGGCGATCCGTGAGCTCGAGAACCAGGCGCTGCGCGCCCTTGCGGCCGACGCCGGACACCTTCATGAGCGCCGTGACGTCGTCGGTGGCGACGGCCTGGCGCAGCGCGTCGGGCGAGTGCACCGCCAGCATCGCCTGGGCCAGCCGTGGGCCGACGCCGGTGACGGTCTGGAGGATGTCGAAGACGCTGCGCTCGTCGGCGTCGGCAAAACCATAGAGCGTGAGGGAGTCCTCGCGGACGATGAGGCTCGCCGCCAGGTTCGCCGCCTGCCCGACGCGCAGGTCGGCGAGCGTGCCGGGGGTGCACTGCAGCTCCAACCCGATCCCCCCGACGTCGACCACGGCGGTGGTCAGGCCGAGCGAGGCGACGGAGCCACGGACATAGGCGATCACGAGGTGCCTCCCACAGCGACGCGACGTCCCGGTGCCGGCCGGCGGGCGGGCACGGAACGCGGGATCCGGGACTTCGGCGCAGCGGCTGCCGCTGCGGCGAGACGTGCGGAGGAGTCGCCACGCCAGAGGTGGCAGATCGCCAGGGCGAGCGCATCGGCAGCATCGGCCGGTCGCGGGACCTCGGTGAGGCCAAGGAGGCGCACGACCATCGCGCCCACCTGTGCCTTGTCGGCGCGGCCCTGCCCCGTGACCGCGGCTTTGACCTCGCTCGGCGTGTGCAGGGCCACCGGGATGCCGCGGCGGGCCGCGGCCGTGATGGCGACGGCACCGGCCTGGGCCGTGCCCATCACCGTGCGGACGTTGTGCTGGGCGAACACCCGCTCGACCGCGACGGCATCGGGCTGGGTCGCGTCGAGGACCGCCTCGATGCCCCGCTCGATGGCGAGGAGCCTGCTGGCGAGGTCGAGGTCAGCGGCGGTCACCACCACACCGACGTGCACCAGGCTGAGGCGTCGACCGGGCGTGCCGTCGACCACACCGATCCCGCAGCGGGTGAGACCGGGATCGACGCCGAGCACACGCATGAGGTGAGGGTCCCTTCGCCGTACGATCGCGCCCGAACAGGTGTTCGGATGCTAACCGACAGCACCGCCCCGTCCAGCGCGCCACGCCGAAGCACCCGGCAACCCCTCCAGCAGCCCCCGGAACCTCGCGCGAAATCGGACGCCGCGCTGGAACTGCTGGCCGCTACGCGTCCAGGAGCTCCAGGATTTCGTCCGAGACGTCGGCGTTGACGTAGACGTTCTGGACGTCGTCGTTGTCCTCGAGGGCATCGATGAGCTTGAAGACCTTGCGGGCGGTGTCCTCGTCGACCTCGACCTGCATGCTCGGCAGGAACGAGGTGTCGGCCGACTCGTAGTCGATGCCGGCGGTCTGCAGCGACGTACGCACGGCCACGACGTCACCGGCGGCGGAGACCACCTCGAAGGCCTCGCCGAGGTCGTTGACCTCTTCGGCACCGGCATCGAGCACGTGCTCGAGCAGGTCGTCCTCGGTGAGCTCGCCCTTGGGCACGATGACGACACCCTTGCGGCTGAACAGGTAGGAGACCGAGCCGGGATCGGCCATCGAGCCGCCGTTGCGGGTCATGGCCACCCGCACGTCGGAGGCGGCACGGTTGCGGTTGTCGGTGAGGCACTCGATGAGCACCGCGACACCGTTGGGGCCGTAGCCCTCGTACATGATCGTGATGTAGTCCGCGCCACCGGCCTCGACTCCCGACCCGCGCTTGAGCGCACGGTCGATGTTGTCGTTGGGGACGGAGTTCTTCTTGGCCTTGTAGACAGCGTCGTAGAGCGTGGGGTTGGCGTCCATGTCACCGCCACCGGTGCGCGCCGCGACCTCGATGTTCTTGATCAGCTTGGCGAACAGCTTGCTGCGCTTGGCGTCGACCACGGCCTTCTTGTGCTTCGTGGTCGCCCACTTGGAGTGGCCGCTCATGCCTTCCCTCTCACCATCTCGACGAAGTACTCGTGAACCCGCGTGTCCCCGGTGAGTTCCGGATGGAAGGACGTCGCGAGCAGGTCACCCTGCCGCACTGCGACGATCCTACCTGCGGCCGGGCCGGTGGCGACGGTCCCCAGCACCTGGACCTGCTCCCCCACGGTCTCGACCCACGGAGCTCGGATGAAGACCGCGTGCACCGCTACGTCGCCCAGGACGGGCATGGAGAGGTCGCCCTCGAAGCTGTCGACCTGACGGCCGAAAGCGTTGCGGCGCACGGTGACGTCGAGGCCGCCGATCGTCTCCTGGTCGGCGCGGCCACCTTCGATCCGGGCCGCGAGCATGATCATGCCGGCGCAGGCACCGTACGCCGGGAGCCCCGATCGGACGAGCCCGCGCAGCGGCTCGAGGAGCCCCCACCGGACGGCAAGCTTGCTCATGGTCGTCGACTCTCCGCCCGGGATCACGAGCGCGTCGATCCCGTCGAGCTCGGCGACCGTGCGGACGCGACGGGTCACGGCACCGCAGGCCTCGAGGGCCTGCTGGTGCTCACGGACGTCACCCTGCAGCGCGAGGACCCCGACGAGCGGGGTCCCAGTCACCAGCCGCGGTCTTCGAGGCGGTGGTGGACCGGGATGTCGGCGACGTTGATGCCGACCATGGCCTCACCGAGACCGCGGCTCACCTTGGCGACGATCGAGGCGTCGTCGTAGTGCAGCGTCGCCTGGACGATCGCGTCGGCCCGCTGCTGCGGGTTGCCCGACTTGAAGATGCCGGAGCCGACGAACACACCGTCGGCGCCGAGCTGCATCATCATCGCTGCGTCGGCCGGGGTCGCGATTCCACCAGCGGTGAAGAGCACGACCGGCAGGTGTCCGAGGCGGGCGACCTCGACGACGAGATCGTAGGGAGCCTGCAGTTCCTTGGCCGCGACGTAGAGCTCGTCGTGCGACATCGACGAGAGCCGGTTGAGCTCCGCGCGGATCGTGCGCATGTGCTTGGTGGCGTTGGAGACGTCGCCGGTGCCGGCCTCGCCCTTCGAACGGATCATCGCGGCACCCTCGGTGATGCGACGCAGCGCCTCGCCAAGGTTGGTCGCACCGCAGACGAAGGGCGCGGTGAAGGGCCACTTGTCGATGTGGTTGGCGTAGTCGGCCGGGGTCAGCACCTCGGACTCGTCGATGTAGTCGACGCCGAGCGACTGCAGCACCTGGGCCTCGACGAAGTGACCGATGCGCGCCTTGGCCATCACGGGGATCGACACCGTCGCCATGATCTCGTCGATCATGTCGGGGTCACTCATGCGTGACACCCCGCCCTCGGCGCGGATGTCCGCGGGCACCCGTTCGAGCGCCATGACGGCGACCGCACCGGCGTCCTCGGCTATCTTCGCCTGCTCAGCGTTGACGACGTCCATGATCACGCCGCCCTTGAGCATCTCGGCCATGCCGCGCTTCACGCGCGCAGTGCCTACCTCCGGGCGGCCGGAGTCGGCCGGGCCGGACCCGGTGGGGCTGAACTCGGACTGGTCGGACATCGAGGACCTCATGAGTCGGAGGAGTGGGTGCTCGGCGGCTATCGCCGACATCGTCAAGGATACCGGTCCCGCCCCAACCCGCCCTACGACGGTCGGGAGCGTGCCTGCCCCGCTGCTGGCCGGGACGGCCTGTCGGTCGTTCCCGAGCATCGTCCGATCCTCGCTAGGCCAAGGTCGCCTTGGACCTGTTGTTGATGAGCGCGACCCAGACCTGGCCCGGCGCGAAGGTCACGACCTGCCCGTCGGCGCCGGTGAATGTGGTGCCAACGGTGGCGGAGGGCCGCGACCAGGTCACGGCAAATGCCTTGCCGCCACGCAGGACCCAGCCCTTGCCGGTGCCTACCGTGTCGAGCTTGGGCGTGTGGCCGCTGAACTTGTCGTGGTAGCCCGAGTCGGTCTGCCTGACGTACTGCAGGACGACCGTGGTCGCGTGCTGGGTGCCACCCTCGCTGGCGCGGGCCGGCCTGCCGTTGAGGCGTACGTCGAAGGACGCGGTCGACGGGTTCCAGACGAACTGTGCCTGCGACGCCGGATAGGGCGCCGTCGCGACCTTGACGACCTTCCCGCCGGCGGGAGTCGCGGTGGAGAACACGAACCCGATGTCCCGCGCCACCGACGCCCGCAGCGCCCGGTCGAGCAGCAGCACCGGCTTCCCCATGAAGTTGTAGGGAGCCTTGCGGCTCGAGTCACGGAAGTAGCCGCGGGGCCCGGCGTCGCCGGAGACGTCGTAGAGCGACGCCCGGGCGATGACGGGGCGCAGCAGGTGCTGGCTCCCGGAGTAGGCGAACGCCGGCTTCCCGAACTGCGCGAGCAGGTCGATGTCGGAGATGCGAGCGCTGCGTACGGGGCCCACCACCTTCGGCAGCGTGGTCGAGAACACCGCCGCGATCCGGGTGAGGCCGTACTCCACCTCTTCGACGTAGACGATGTCGGCGTCCTTGAGACCGCTGTGCGGTTGGGCGTAGGTCGTGTTGTCGAACTTCACAACGAGGACCCTCTTGCCCGCTCCCCCGGCGCGTCCGGAGAACGGCGACGCGTCGGCCGGGATCCCCGTGCCGATCGTCGGTGTGACCGAGGGCGACGGTGATGCCGGGGCGGTCGTGGAACCCGTCGCGACGCTGGCCGCGGTCGAGACCGCCGGACCTGCGGTCGACGAGCTGCAGGCGGTCAGGGCCAAGGACGCCACGGCCGCGGCCACCAGGCCGGCTGCCGCGGTGATGGGAGCTCGCTGCACGCCTCGCACGGTGTCCACGCCTTTCGCAAGGGCTCCCCCGACGGAGCCGCCCCAGGAGGATACGTCCCACGCCGTCACCGGCCGGCGAGCCCCGCCGGGACGGTGTCGTCGAAGTCGGCGGTGGCGGGCAGGGGGGTGTAGCCGGCGAGCCGGAACCACCGCACCACGAGCTTACGACGCAGCTGAAGAGCGCTGCGGACCACATCGTTGTGGAACCGGCGCGCCAGCTCGACGCGCCGACAGGCCACGGCGAGCTCCCCGATCATCTGCGCGGCCACGGCATCGTCCGGGCCGGCGGCCTCGAGCACCGCGTCGACGTCCTCACGCTCGCTGAAGACCGCGCCGAGGGTGCGGGTCAGCTCGCTCTCGGCGAGGAGCCGCGCGGTGTCGTCATCGGGATCGGCGGTCAGCGCCTCCTGAGCCGACGCTGACAGCAGCAGCGACGACGCCGGGTCGAGGAGACCCGAGGCCGAGAGGTCCTGAGCCGCCGCCACGCGGCGCAGGAGCTGGGCGTCGAGGCCGGCGTGCGTCGTCTCGATACGGTGGTGGAGCCGGTCGAGGCGACCCGCCATCGACGAGAGGTAGACCGCGATCGCGCCGAGCACGATCGCGGCGAGCAGCACCTCGGTCAACGTCGTCACGACTGGTCCACCCAGCCCGCCCGCGACGACAGTCGCCCGATGACCTGACCTCGGAAGTCCTCGGTGACCTTCTCCCCGGTCACAGTGACGGCGTCGTAGACCTCGACCACGCGCTGCGCCACCGTGACCCAGTCGAACGTGCGTGATCGCCGGAATCCCTCGTCGCGCAGCCGCTCGCGCTCGACGGGATCGCTGAGGAGCGCGATGGCACTGCGCGCGAGGTCGGCAGGGTCCTCGTTGGCGAACGACGCCCCCGCCCGACCCTCGTCAGTCACGCGGCGGAAGGCGTCAAGGTCGCTCGCGAGCACCGGGGTGCCGCTCGACATCGCCTCCAGGAGGACGATCCCGAAGCTCTCACCGCCTGTGTTGGGTGCGACGTAGATGTCGGCAGAGACGAACGCCCGCGCCTTGACCTCGTCGGAGACGAGCCCGAGAAACTCCACCCGATCGACGATCTCCCGGGTGAGGCCCGCGCGGAACTCGTCGACGTCGCCCGGACCAGCGACGAGCAGCCGCACCCCGGGGTGCGCACGGGCGATCTCCGGCAGCGCATCGAGCAGCACGCTGAGCCCCTTGCGCGGTTCGTCGATGCGACCCACGAAGAACAGCGACCCGTCCTCACCCGGCCAACCGGGCAACGGCTCGGCGTGACCGTAGGCCGAACAGTCGACGCCGTTGGGGATGAGCACCGCGTCGCCGCCCATGTGCTCGACGAGGGTCTGCCGGGCCGCCTCGCTCACAGCGATCCGTCCGGACACCTTCTCAAGAGCCGTCTGGGCGATCGGATACATCGCGGACAGCGCGCGCGAGCGCTCCATCGAGGAGTGCCACGTGGCGACGATGGGACCCTTCGCCGACCAGCACGACAGGATCGAGACGCTGGGCGACACCGGCTCGTGCACGTGGAGGACGTCGAAGTCTCCGGTGCGCAACCACCGACGTACTCGTCGCACCGTCGCCGGACCGAAGGCCACCTTGGCCTTGGACCCGTTGTAGGACAACGACACTGCGCCACCGGCCGACACGACGAAGTCCGGGAGGTCGCTCTCGTCAGCGCACGGCGCGAGCACGCTCACCTCGTGGCCGAGCCGCTGCAACGCCACCGCGAGATCGTTGACGTGGGTGCGCACACCTCCCGGCGTCGACCAGTCGTAGGGACAGACGAGCCCGACCCTCACCGACGTCGCTCCTCGCGCCCGGCGCTCACTGCGCCGGGGCCTTCCGCGGGTCGAGATCGGCGACCCAGAGCCGCTGCAGCATGTGCCAGTGCGCCGGGTGCGCGGCGATGCCCTCGGCGAACTGGTCGGCCACGAGCTGCGTCGTACGGAAGATGCGACGGGACCTCTCGCCCTCCTGCGGCACCTCGACCGGGGTGTGGAACTTGACCCAGTTGTGGCCGTCCTCCCACCACAGCGACGCCGTGAGCAGGACGGCACCGGAGTCGACGGCGAGCGCGGCGGGTCCGGCCGGGAACTTCGCCTTAGCGCCGAAGAACTGCACAGGGACACCGGAGTTGCTGATGTCGCGGTCGCCGAGGAGGCAGACCAGCCCGCCTTCGCGGAGCTTCTGGACGAGATAGGGGAAGGGCGGGTCTCCACCGGTGAGCGGGATGACGTCCATCCCGAGCCCGGTGCGGAAGGCCATGAACTTCTCGTAGAGGTCCTCTGGCTTGAGCCGCTCGGCGACCGTCACGACCGGTGAGTGCACGAGCGTCGCCCAGGCTCCCGCGTGGTCCCAGTTGCCCATGTGCGGCAGCGCGATCACGACTCCGTTGCCTGCGGCGAGAGAGTCGGCGAGCACGTGGTTGTCGACGATGCGGATGGTGTCGACGATGCGCTCGTGGCTCCACCCCGGCAGCCGGAACGCGTCGCACCAGTAGCGGAAGTAGGACCGCATGCCGGCCCTGGACAGCACCCGGAGCTCCGCCTCTGCCGCGTCGGGGCCGATCACGTGGCGGATGTTGCCCTCGAGGCGCAGCACGTCGCTGCCTCGACGCGACCACAGGGTGTCGGCGATGCGCTCGAAGGTGGAGTAGGCGAGCTTCTCCGGCATCCGCTTGACGGTCGCCCACCCGGCGCCGTAGGCCCAGGCGACGAGGGTGTCGTTGACGCTGCTCACGCTTGCTCCTCGACGACCTGGTCGCCGGCACTGAGCTGACGGCGCACGTGCAGCACCCGTTGACCCACCGTGAACCAGGTGAGCGCTGCCAGCGCCCACAACGCCACCGGCAGGATGTAGGGCACCCCGAGGCCGTAGAGCAGCGCCGCTGCCCCGGCGATGATGAGTCGTTCAGCCCGCTCCGCGATGCCGACGTTGCACTCGACGCCGATGCT
The DNA here is from genome assembly GCA_031360335.1 of Candidatus Nanopelagicales bacterium. Taxonomy (GTDB): domain Bacteria; phylum Actinomycetota; class Actinomycetes; order S36-B12; family CAIYMF01; genus Longivirga. The sequence goes on along the minus strand of JANMBJ010000397.1, from coordinate 6,250 downwards.
CTCGGCTCGTGCCTTGGCATAGGACACGACCTGCCCACCCACGAGGCACGCGAGCGCGGCACCCGAGGTCCAGAGATCGCCCGCGTGGGAGAAGCCGAGGACGACACCACCGAACATCGCGCCGTCGGCGACCCGGTCGAGCGTGGAGTCGAGGAAGGCGCCCCACGGTCCGGAACGGCCCGACATCCGCGCCATCGTGCCGTCGAGCAGGTCGCTGAACACGAAGAGGGCGATGACGACGACACCGAGGGTCCACTGCTCCCGGGTGAAGAACCACAGGGCGGCGATCGAGGTCCCCAGCGTGCCCACGATCGTGACGACGTCGGGTGAGACCCGCAGCGCGAGCAGACCGCGGGCCACGGGATCGATGACGACGGCCATGACACGTCGGGCGGCAGCGTTGTTGAGCATGACGATGACGAGACTAACGGCGTACGTCACAGGCGAAGCAGTTGCCTCGCGCGATCCGCAGGAGAAAGGTGGGTGGCACGGTCCATCGGCAACGACGCGGAGGCGATCGACATGGCAGACAAGAACAGCTCAGGAGCCGCGGGCAGAGCACCCGTGGCCGACCGACCCGACATGATCCGCAACGTCGTGCTGGTCGGCCCGTCCGGTTCTGGCAAGACGACTCTCGTGGAGCAGCTCCTCGTGGCGGCCGGCACGCTGACCCGCCCCGGACGCGTCGAGGACGGCACGACCGTGTCGGACTTCGACGAGGCAGAGCTCCGGCAGCAGCGCTCGGTAGGCCTCGCGCTCGCGCCGATCGACGTCGACGGGGTCAAGATCAACCTCGTCGACACGCCTGGCTATGCCGATTTCGTGGGTGACCTGCGTGCGGGTCTGCGCGCCGCTGACGCCGCCCTCTTCGTCATCTCGGCTGCCGACGGAGTCGATGCGTCGACCCAGCTGCTCTGGGAGGAGTGCGCCGCTGTCGCGATGCCGCGCGCGGTCGTGGTCACCAAGCTCGACAAGGAGCGTTCCGACTTCGCCGACGTGGTGGCGATCTGCCAGCGCGTCTTCGGTGAGGGTGTGCTCCCGCTCTATCTCCCCATGCACAACGACGACGGCTCCGTGGGCGGCCTCATCGGGCTGCTCTCCCAGAAGGTGTCGGACTACTCCGGCGGCGAGCGCGTGACGCGCGAACCCGACTCGCAGCACGTGCCGCTCATCGCGGAGGCACGTGGCTCGCTGATCGAGGGCATCATCGGCGAGAGCGAGGACGAGACCCTCATGAACCGCTATCTCGACGGCGAGGACCTCGACGTCGACACCCTGATCGCCGACCTCGAGACCGCTGTGGCACGTGGCAGCTTCTACCCCGTCGTCGCGTCGGCGCTGGAGCCGATCGGCTACGGCACGGTGGAGCTCCTCGAGGTCATCGTGCGCGGTTTCCCGTCACCGCTCGAGCACCCGCTGCCCGCGATCACCTCACCCACCGGCGAGCCGCGCGAACCGCTTGCCTGCGACGTCGACGGCCCCCTGTGCGCTGAGGTCGTCAAGACCACCACCGATCCCTACGTCGGTCGCGTCTCCCTCGTCCGAGTCTTCAGCGGCACGTTGCGACCCGACCAGACCGTGCATGTGTCGGGACACTTCGCACCAGACCGAGGACACGAGGACCACGACATCGACGAACGCGTGGGCGCCCTGTCGTCTCCGTTGGGCAAGACCCAGCGCACGGTGGCGCACGCTGTCGCCGGCGATCTGGTGGCAGTCGCGAAGCTCACGCGCGCCGAGACCGGAGACACCTTGTCGGACAGAGAGAGTCCACTCCTCGTCGAGCCATGGATCATGCCCGATCCGTTGCTGCCCGTCGCGATCGTGGCGCACTCCAAGGCAGACGACGACAAGCTGGCGTCGAGCCTCGGGCGCTTGGTGGCCGAGGACCCGACCATGCGGCTCGAGCGCAACCCGGAGACCAACCAGCTCGTGCTCTGGTGCATGGGCGAGGCACACGTCGACGTGCTGCTCGACCGGCTGCGCAACCGCTACGGCGTCGCCGTCGACTCAGTGCCGCTGCGCGTGTCCCTGCGCGAGACCTTCGCATCGTCGAGCAAGGGCCACGGCCGCCTGGTCAAGCAGTCCGGCGGACACGGGCAGTTCGCTGTCTGCGACATCGAGGTCGAGCCGCTGCCGTCCGGATCAGGCTTCGAGTTCGTCGACAAGGTCGTGGGCGGCTCCGTACCCCGCAACTTCATCGCGAGCGTCGAGAAGGGTGTGCGCGCCCAGATGGAGCGGGGTGTGGCGGCCGGCTACCCGGTCATCGACATCCGGGTCACGCTCGTCGACGGCAAGGCACACTCGGTCGACTCCTCCGACATGGCCTTCCAGCAGGCCGGGAGCCTCGCACTCAAGGAGGCGGCAGCAGCGGCGTCCGTGTCGCTTCTCGAGCCGGTCGACCGGATCCACGTGCACGTCGCCGACGAATACGTCGGTGCCGTCATGAGCGATCTGTCGAGCCGCCGGGGCCGGGTGTCGGGCAGCGAACCGATCGGCACCGGGCGCACGCAGATCGTCGCCGACGTGCCGCAGCTCGAGCTGACGCGCTACGCCGTCGAGATCCGCAGCCTCTCGCACGGCACAGCGACCTTCGCCCGCGCCTACTCCGGCCACGAGCCGATGCCCCCGCAGGTCGCCAAGAAGATCCAAGAGGAGTCAGCCGCCCGCTGACCCCACACCCCACCGCTGACCTGGGTGATGGGTGCTACCTGTCTCGTGAAGCCCCCACAACTCCCAGGTCGGCGGTGGGGTTGAGGAGCGGGGCCGGGTCAGAGCTTGCAGGTGGGGGTGCCACCGGGGAGTCGGTGGCGGTTCTTGGCGACCACGACGTAGATCGCGGCGGCGACCCAGGAGGCGGGCGGGATCGACGGGAGCGCCCCGAGACCGCGCCAGAGGGTGCCGGACACTCCCCCGGTCGTCGTGCCGCCACGGCGCAGCAGGGCCCCCACGGCACGCGCACCCTGTGCCCGGGTCGTCGCGGCTGAGGAGACATCGCCGATCCACTGAAGCTTGGCGTGGGCCTCGGCCTCGGTGAGTCCCAGCGCGGCGAGGTCGGTGCGCTGGTAGGGCCGAGCCGTGAAGCTGTCGGGAAAGCGGTCCTCGAGCCAGCGCACGCTGGTCGAGCAGAAGGCACAGTCGCCGTCGTAGACGAGCAGTGCGTCGGTGAGCAGGACGGTAGTCACTCCCTCACGATCCGTCCGACGGCGGGGGTTCGGCAAGTCGGCGCGCATCGTCGAGACCCGAGCGCATGGTCTCGAGCTCGGTGGTGAGCGACCCCACGAGCTCCGCAGCCTTGTCGTGCTCGATGGCCGTGGCCCCCAGGGCCACCACCTCGCCCATCCGAGCCGCGAGACCTTCCAGTCCCAGCACGGCCGTCTCCATGCGAGCAAGCAGGGTGTCGCGAAGCGTCACCAGGCGCAACGCCACCTCACGCTGCTGGGACACCGCGGTCAGCGCTCGCTCGGTCTCCGCGCGCAGCCGCTCGTCGGTCGCGGCTGCGGCGCTGCCGGTCAGGCGCGCGGTCTCGGCGTCGAGACGTCGTACGTCGGACCCGGCCATCGACTGCTCGACCAGCGTGACGCGCCCTCCGACCTCGCGCAGGGCGTCGAGCGCCTGCGCTGACTCGTCGTCGACATCGGCGACCTGGTTGCGCAGCCACGGGTCACCCGGTGCCTCGGTGAGCGCCGCGATCCGCTGCACGGCAGCATCGCCGCGCATCAGCAGCCGGGCCGCGGGACTGTTGGGTGGCGGCAGCGGGAGCTCGTCGGGCCGGGTGCGGTCGGCGTACTCGAGCTTCGCCGGCTCCTTCGATCGGGTCGCAGCGCCGATGGCCACCTTCGCACCCAGGACTGCGGCGCCGATCGCCACGCCCACGGGAAGTGCCGCAGCGCTGGCGCCAGCGAGCGCGGCCCAGCCGACCCCGCCCGTGACGCCAGCGACGAGCCAGCCCCACGGGTCGCGCAGCTCGTCACGCACGCCCATGGGGACATCCTCCCCGGTCGGTGATCAGAAGTTCGACAGGACGCTCGCAAGGACCTTGCCGATGCTCGCCGGGTCCGACGCGTCGTAGTAGGCGGCGCTCGAGCCGTCGGCGATCTTGACCAGCGCCTCCTTGTCGGCGTCGGAGCTGTAGCCGATCGGGAAGACCCGGATCGAGGTGTCGAGGCTCTCACCGCCGAGCTGGGTCACCAGGCTGTCGAGGTCGGAGTCGGCCGGGAACTCGTTGCGGCCGTCGGTGAGGATGACGATCGCGTTGATCTTGCCGGTGTCGAGCTCGGAGAGCATCTGCTTCTGGGCGGCGCGCAAGGTGGCATAGAGCCCGGTGCCACCGTCGGGGACGAGGCCGCTGATCGCTGTGGTGATCGCTGGGATGGTCGTCGACGCCTGCCCGACCGGCACGAGCTCCTTGTACGGCGTGTCACCGTCGAGCTGCGTGGAGAACGCCCACAGTCCGAGCTGGTCGTCACGCGCGAAGCCCTTGACCGCCTCGGTGGCCGCCGACTTGGCGAGATCGAGCTTGGTCTTCCCGCTGCCGCCCACCTGCTCGCCCATCGACCCGGACACGTCGAGGATCATGAGCACCCGCGCCCGCTTGCGCAGGCTGTCCCACGACGCCTGCACCTTCTCGAGAACCGACGGCGCCGGAGGCGCGAGCACCACCGGCGGCCCTGCGGTCAGGGCTCCGTTGTCGGGGACGAGCACCGGGCCCGGCTTGCCGTCGAAGGAACGGAAGGCCGCTGCCTGGAAGCGGGCCTGCTGCTCCGGCGCCCGGACGAAGGTGAGGAAGTCGGCGGCGGCCGCCTTCTTCTCGGCAGTCACCCAGTCGGCGTCGAGGATGACGAAGGGGTTGTCGGAGAGCAGCGTGCCGTCCTTGGGGTAGATCGCGACGAGCGGCACCTGGGGCTTGGCGCCCTGGCCCAGCGTCGACGGGTCACCGGAGGGATTGCCCTGGTTGTAGTCCCAGACCGACTTCTCCTCGACGGTCACCGCGGAGACGTAGGTGAGCCCGCGACCGGCAGCGTCGGCCTTGGCCATGTTGCCCAGGAAGGTCAGCGTGGTGTCGCCGTAGTGCACGACCGACGACTCGATCTGCTTGACGAAGGACTGGGTCTTGGGGTCGGCAACGTTCTTCGCCGTGAGGTCCGACGAGAGACCGGTCGCGGCGAAATAGGTCGCGATCGTGGCGTTGAGCCCGGAGGTCGAGAAGTGCGGGTTGGTCTTGCCGAGCTTGAAGCGTCCCCACTCCGGGTGGCCGACCGAGCCCCAGCCGCGCGGGTCCTTGGCCAGCGAGAACAGGTCGCTCCAGCCCAGTGGCTTCGACGGCCAGCCCAGGGCGGTCGCCATCGGCCTCGGCATCGCGACGACGAGGGGTGTCTGGGCGATGCTCTGCAGCTGTGCGGGCACGAGGTCGGGCTTGTCGAGCGCCGTCGTCCCCTGGCGCAGGAGCACGGTCCACGACGACGCCGCGGGCGTCCAGACGTCCGGACGGGGGCCGTCGACCTTCTCGTCCCAGCCACGAGCGAGCGCGATGGCAGCACCGCCGCTCGCCTTGCTGACCACGGTGACCTGGGCGCACGTGCCGCCGACCTGGTGGCCTGCCTGGTTGTACTGCGCCGCCATCGACTTGAGCAGCGCGGCCTTCTCGCTGCTCGCGGCGATCGCCACCTGCGTACACGACGGGTCGAGGGTCACCGGGGTATCCGGCACGCCGGACTCAGACGCGACCGGGTCGCCGGCCTGCGGGTCAGGCGATCCCGAGCCACCGAAGACGAGGCGTACGACGAGGACGAGCGCCACACCGATCACTGCCGCCACGATCAGCGGCACCCTGCTCCGGCTCTCCGCCACGTCAGCCCCCACACTCCGGTCGAACGACGAGGCCTATGCCTGCGCCGCTGGCGACATTGTGCTCACCATGCCGCGGCGATGAGGTCCCGGGATCCCTCGAGCAGCTCCGGCATGGTCTTCGTGCCCCCCACGACGGTGATGAAGTTGGTGTCGCCACCCCACCGCGGGACCACGTGCTGGTGCAGGTGACCGGCGATGCCGGCCCCCGCGATCGCGCCCTGGTTCATCCCGATGTTGAAGCCCTGAGAGCCCGACACTCCGCGCAGCGTCGTCATCGCGTGCTGGGTGAAGGCACCGAGCTCGGCGACCTCGGCAGCACCGAGCTCGGTGTAGTCGGCCACGTGGCGATACGGGCACACCATGAGGTGGCCCGCGTTGTAGGGATAGAGGTTGAGCACGG
>JANMBJ010000148.1:0-1560 GCA_031360335.1 Candidatus Nanopelagicales bacterium | reverse complement strand
CGCCGCGAGCGGAGGCCGCCCCCAAATCCGAACCCGCCCCAGAACGCGCTCGCCGAGCGGAAGAACCTCGCCGCGACCGGGCCCCGCGCCAGGACCGCCTCCACCGCGAAGAACCGCGCCGCGAAGAACCCCGCTACGAACGCGAGGGGGAACCGGTCGGCGAACCGAAACTGGTCGCGGATGCGGTGCCCGAGTGGAACGGCCCCATGCCGAGTTTCCTGTCGTTCGGGGCGAGCTGAGCAAGGCTCAACGCTACGTCCCCTTTTTGGGTGGAAAGCTGACATTCAGGCGAGTCGCCGGAACGAACGTTGCTGGCCTAAAGCAGACTGTCAGTTTGGGCCGCAAGACTGAAAGGCGGTTGTTAAACCGCGACCAGTTCCGCAATCTTCGCCGCAACGTCGGCCATCGGCTCTTCATCCGTATTTAATCCAGCGCGGGATGCCAGTAGCAAGCTGACCTTTTCAAGGTCCTCATAGGTCGTCCCATGCACTACTGGGACAAGCCGCTCACGGCGGAGCAGCGCCGAAAGTTCCTTGTCCGCGACGCTTTCGGACTTCAGCCGAAGCAACATTGCCGGTGTCACAAGCACGATCCCAACTCGGGAGTTCACCAAGCCTCTGTCGATGGCACGCATCATCGGTACCCCGAGGCCAAGGTCCTTCTCGCTAAACCACACCTTAACCCCACGCGCTTCGAGAAGGTCGTTAAGTTCCTTAGCCGAGCCATGTCTATCGTCCCAAGCGTGGCAAAGGAAAACGTCGCGCAGGTCCGGCTCCGTCGCCGCGAGACCTTCGACATTTTGCCGGACCGGCGTGAGAGCAGTTATCTGTTCGGGCGTATACCAGACTGCCGATCCCGCACCAGACCAGCGCGGTTTTGAACTGCGACCACCTGACCCCCCGCTGCTGCGGGTGCTGCCGCCGCCGCTGGTGGCGCCGCCTGACGATGTGTAGGAGGAATAGGACGGGGATGAGTAAGGCGCATAATCATACCCGCCGTATCGGCGCCCATAGCGAGGCCCACATACGGGGCAGTCAGCACCGCCACCCCTCGTGTGACCGCGAACCGGTGCAGTGCATCGAGCCATCATCATTTCCCTCTGTTACCCGAAGAACAGATAGGGACCAAGATCACGTGTTCAAGAGCAATATGCGGCGTCCGTCATTTGCAGCGGCTACGTAAGACGATGGAACGCCATGTCCGCTTTGCGCCCTCCGCACTTGAGTTGGTTGAAAGCGGACCGTCACCTATTGGGGCGAAAGCGGACGACCGGCTACACCGCGACTATTTACCGCGATACCGCTCCAAAAACTCCCCCGCCCACCCCGCAAACCGCCCCTCCCCGATCGCGTCGCGCATGCTCTGCATCAGCCGCTGGTAGAACCACAGATTATGCTCGGTCATCAGCATCGCGCCCAATATCTCCGCCGAGCGCACGAGGTGGTGGACATAGGCTCGGCTATAGGTCGTGCAGGTCGGGCAGGGGCAGCCCGACTCCAACGGATCACGATCCTCGGCGAACTTGGCGTTGCGGATGTTGATCGGGCCGTCGCGGGTGAA
>JANMBJ010000362.1:0-2418 GCA_031360335.1 Candidatus Nanopelagicales bacterium | reverse complement strand
CTTCCGGTGTCGGGAAGCAACCACTGGACCAAGATCACGGAGGGCGGCGGGATAGGTTCGGCGTCGAGCTGAGGAGCCGAGCACATGACGCTGAACGCCGCTGACCGCGACCCCTCCGTCGACCCCGGAGACGACTTCTACCGCTTCGCCAACGGCGGGTGGCTCGACGCCAACCCGATCCCGTCGGGCTACGGCGCCTGGGGTGCCTTCGAGGAGATCCAGGTCCGCAACGAGTCGGTGCTGCACGACCTGCTCGTCCACGCGGCTGCGTCACCGTCGAACGATCTCGACTCCAAGCTCGGCGACTACTTCGCCGCCGGGATGGACACCGAAGCCGTCGAGGCCGCAGGCATCGGCGCCATCGAGCCGCTGCTCGAGGCGATCCGGGCCACCACGTCGTACGCCGATGTCCTCGCCCTCCTGCCGCGAATCCACGGTGAGGGCGTCGAGGCGCTGTTCATGTGGGGCGTCACCGTCGATCACGACGACGCCTCGCGGTATCTGCTGTGGCTCGCGCAGGCCGGTCTCGGCCTGCCGGACCGCGACTCCTACGACACCGACAGCGAGGCAGCGGCAGCGCTGCGCGAGGCCTACGTCACCCACGTCGCGGCGCAGCTGGTCAACGTCGGTGCCACGACGGACCATGCTGCTCTCGTCGCGCCGGAGGTCCTCGCGTTCGAGACGCGCCTGGCGGCCGAGCACTGGCGCGGCGAGGAGCGCAGAGACCCCAGCAACACGCTCAACAGGCACGACGTCGCAGCGCTGCTCGCACTCGCGCCCGAGCTGGACCTGCCGACGTACGCCAGCGCCATCGGTGCACGCGACGTCGCCTCGGTCAACGTCGCGAACCCCCGGCTGCTGGCTGCCCTGCACGGGATTGTCGAGTCGACCGATCTCTCGACCCTGCAGGCCTATCTCACCTTCCACGTCGTGCACGCAGTCGCGAGCGCGTTGCCCGCTGCGATCGAGCTCGAGTCGTTCTCCTTCTACGGCAAGCTGGTTGGAGGCCAGAAGGAGCAGAAGGACCGCTACAAGCGTGTCGTCGCTGCCCTCGGATCCGACCTCGGTGAGGCACTCGGTCAGCGCTTCGTCGAAGAACGCTTCCCACCCGGGGCCAAGCAGCGAGCTCAGGCGATGGTCGAGGGGATCCTCGAGGAGATGCGTCACTCGCTGCAGACCCGCACCTGGATGAGCGAGTCGACCCGCGAGCACGGGATCGTGAAGCTCGACTCGCTCGGTGTGAAGATCGGCTATCCCGACACCTGGCGCGACTGGTCGGGCCTCGAGGTCACCCGCACGTCGTACGCCGCCAACCGACTCGCAGCCACGCGTTTCGAGCTCAAGCGTCAGCTCGACAACCTGCAGAAGCCGGTCGATCCCGACGAGTGGGAGATGTCACCGCACGTCGTCAACGCCTACTACCACCCGACGCGCAACGAGATCGTCTTCCCGGCCGGCATCCTGCAGCCACCGATGTTCGACGCCACCGCCGACGACGCCGTGAACTTCGGTGCGATCGGCATCGTGATCGCGCACGAGATCACGCACGGGTTCGACGACTCCGGCCGCCGCTTCGACGCGACCGGAGCGTTCCGCGACTGGTGGAGCGAGGAGGACCAGGCGCACTTCACCTCGCTGGCCGACCGTCTCGTGGCGCAGTTCGACGACTACGTCGCGGTCGACGACGTGCACGTCAACGGCCGACTCACGCTCGGCGAGAACATCGCTGATCTCGGCGGTGTCGCCCTGGCGCAGCGAGCGCTGGCCCGGGTGAGCGCCGACAGCGCCGACATCGACGGGCTCTCCCCTGTGCAGCGGTTCTTCCTCGCGGCCGCGACGATCTGGCGCGGCCACACCAGCGACGAGCTCGCTCGCACTCTCGCGCAGGTCGACTCGCACAGCCCGCGACGGCTCCGGGTGCTTGGTCCGCTGTCGAACCTCGATGCCTTCCAGGACGCGTTCGCCCTTTCCGACGACGCCGCCTGGCTGCGCGTCCGAGCGGACCGCATCGAGATCTGGTGACCGCCCGGCGCGCTCCTGCATCGGTCCGTGGCGGGTGCTGCTGAGCCGAGAACGACGAAGGCCCGTCACTGGTGTGACGGGCCTTCGGACCACGTAGCCCCGACGGGATTCGAACCCGCGCTACCGCCTTGAGAGGGCGGCGTGCTAGGCCACTACACAACGGGGCCGTGGGTGCCGGCCCGACGAACTCCTGGCGAGAGGAGCGTCGGACCAGCGAGATCGAGACGCTACCCGAGTCGCCTCGCGTGCGCCAAATTCTTCGGGCGCACGGTGGTGGGACTGGGTGATCGCAGCGATCAGCTGGGGTACCAGGACTCGAACCTAGACTAACTGAACCAGAATCAGTTGGGCTGCCAATTACCCCATACCCCAAGGCAACCGGACCTTGCGGGCCGG
>JANMBJ010000294.1:0-6004 GCA_031360335.1 Candidatus Nanopelagicales bacterium | reverse complement strand
GCGTCGACGGGTCTGCATCAGCAGCGCGAGGGCTGCGAGGCCCACGATGACCACGCCCACCATCCAGATGCGTCCCATCTCCGGCGCTGTGCTGACGACAGGCGGCACATGCGTCTCGGCGGCGGCCAGGCTGGTCGTGGCTGGCGCGGCAGGCGCGGCGGAATAGCTGAACAGCAGGGTGCCCTCCACCGGGTCGCCGTCGTCGGACACGATCAGGTAGACGAGTCGATAGAGCCCGGGTGCCTGGTCCCGCGGCCACGAGACCGTGATGGTGGAGCCGTCGAGGACAGGGTCACCGGTGGCGACGAGCGGTCCGTCGGTGTTCTGGGCCTTGACCGAGGTGACCGAGCGAGGCGCCTCGTTGAACGTCAGCGTGACCTGTGTCGGCGGCGCTGGCAGCGCGGCCGCATTGGCCGGCGAGCTCATGAGCAGCTTGGTGTGGGCCGATGCCGGTGCGGCGATGACGACCGCGAGAGGCAGGGCGAGCAGCACGGCCATCAGCGCGAGCAGCCACGAGGGTGTGGGTCGGCGCTGCAGGCGCAGCGAGCGCTCACCGGGGTCGGTCCAGGTGTGCATGGGGAGCTCCAGGGGAGTCGCAGGGTTGTTGTCTGCTCGCGCCCGTTCGGCGAGATCGGTCAGGACGCGGAGCGCAGCAGGCCGCGTCGCTTGGCGATCGCGACAGCCTCCAGCTGCGAGTGTGCGTCGAGACGTGCGAGCAGGGTCTTCACATAGCCCCGAGTCGTATGGATGGACAGGCCGAGGCGCCGCGAGATCTGTTGCACCGCAAAACCTTCACCGAGCAGGTTGAGCACCTCATGCTGACGTGGAGTGAGGTCGGCGGCGTCGACGTCCACGACCAGCTGCTCGGTCGCCGCAACCACCAGGTGTGCCGGCGCGATGAGAGTGCCGACCCGGCTCGAGCGGATCGCGTCGAGGATGTCCTCGAGCGGCGACGCCTTCGGGAGGTAGGCGCAGACACCCACTCGCGCGGCGGCGCGCAGCACGTCGGCGCGGGCGACGTCGGCCACCATGATGATGCGGATGTCCGGCCGGCGACCGAGCAGGTCGGCGGCGAGCGCGACGCCGCCGTCAGCTACTAGCTCGGTGTCGATGACGACGATGTCGGGCGCCGTCGCCAGGAAGGCCTGGCGGCCCTCGGACTCACTGAATGCTCGACCGACACACTCGAGATCCGACTGGGTGTGGAGCACTGCCGAGAGAAGCTCGGCAAAGAGTCGGTGTGTGTCGATCACGAGCACGCGTCCAGAGCGGCCCTGACGAGGAAGTCCTCGTGGCTGTGGCTGTGGCTGTGCCTCTGCCATGCTCTTCACCCCCCTCGGGCGTCGGATCTGATCTCGTGGTCGCGGCTGCGGAGCCCCGCGTCACCGCCCCCCGACGGCTGACGCACCCGGTGCGCGATCCGCTCAAGGTAGTTGCCCTCTGTCACCACGTGATCCGTCCAACGGGTCCTAAGACTCAACCGTTCGGATGATGCCGAGGCCAGCCTTGCCTGACGCCTCCGAACGAGTGAAACCGTCACGTTGTGTGGGAGTCACGTCTGCGTTTGCTCACCTGCGGTCACATTCAGGTCCAGCACCCCCCAATCTGGGGGGTCCCACTGGGAAAAATGACCCGAAGTTACGGGATAGGCAGTTACAGGTTGTCGCTGCTTACCTCGCTGTGGGGTCGTAGGACCTCAGTCCGGGCCGGGGGGCTCGGCGTCACCCTGTGGGGGAGTTGCACGACATGGTCACTCATCGTGAGCGCATCGTCCAGACAGTCACACATCTCGAGTGTGCCCGGCAGCGCCCCGCAGACCGGTCCACGGACTCGGCCCTCCCCACCCCCTCGCAGTCGATCGAGCGCCGTATGGCGCAGTTGGGACGTGCATCGTGACCGGCATCTCTGGGATGGCTGACGCCGTGCTGCGAGGCTCGAAGCGCATCGTGCGCTCCCGAGCCACCGCGCTCGCGGGAGCCTCGGCGCTGCTTCTGGGCCTCGTGGCCGTGACGACGACCGCCGCTGTCGCGCCCGCGGCTGCCGCGACAGCTCTGACGGATCTCCACCTGAGTTTCAAATCCGGCGTCAACGGCACCGTTGCTAAGGGCGCGACCCTCGACACAGCCACCGCTCCGCTGGCCTACCAGTTCTTGATCCAGTACGAGTCGACCGGTATCGCCAGCGACTCGGCGAAGAACTGCTTGCCGCCGGCACCCAAGTCCACCGGCACCGACCTGCTCTACCCCAACAACTGCCAGTGGCCGGGCACCCGCACGTCCAACACCGGCGACCCCATCGTGACCTCGGGGACCGAAGCAGACATCAACGCGGGCAACATCCACCTCGATGTGCTTCAGGCGTTCTGCGCGGCTCAGGCCGCCAAGGCGAACAGCACGCCGGAGTCGCCGTCGCAGCCCTGCCGCTTCCTCATCTCGATCAAGGCCGACGGCTATGAGATCGGCGGCGCACACTTCAGCGTCCCGTTCGACTCGAAAGCCGCCACCCAGCCGGCTGCGACACTCGCTCTTCCGCCCGTGGTCTCACTGCTGCAGTACCCTCTCCCGCTCGCGAACATCCGCGTGCGCATCTTCCAGGACACCGTCCCGGCTGACGGCGTCTACGAGATCGACGCGGAGCAGGGCCTCGGCGGCTTCCGCGCCTACCTCAACGACCTGCTCGGCGACGTGTCGACCGACTACTACGGCAACCCGATCTGCACCGCCTACGTGCACGACGGCAAGAACATCAGGTTCGTCGCTGGCGCACCGGTCATCGACCCGGTCAAGAGCACCGGCGCCTGCGTCTCCGACGTCAACGGCGACATCCTCATCCCCAACATGGCGCCCGGCCGCTACGGCATCGTGATCCGCCAGCCCTCCGAGAAGAAGAACTGGCTGCAGACCACCACGCTCGAAGGCGCCCAGGACCACGACTGGTGGGTCATGGCCGGCGACACCGGCTATGGCACCGAGACGACCGCCGGTGGCGAGCTCGTCCCCGAGGTCCAGTTCGGATTCGTCCCGCCGGAGCCCAGCGTCGGCCACCGCTGGACCGGCTACAACACCACCACCAACCTCGACACCTTCAGCACCACGGTCCCGAACCTCGTCCGTGACGCAGTCGGTCCCTACACCCTGACCGGCGCCGTCCACGAGGGCTGCACCTACATCGGCTCGGTCGGTGGCGCTTACGTCCCCAACTCGGTCCCCGGTGCTAACGGCGCCAAGGACTGCGGCCCGATCGTCAAGCCCAACATCGCGATCAGCGGGCTCGACGTGGGCGACCAGGTCGTCTGGGCCGGCAAGGGCAACGCTGACGGCACCTACACGGTCCCCGGCCTCGGCGCCGGCAGCTACATGGTCACCGTGTGGGACGCCCCGATCAACCACATCCTCGAGACGTTCAACATCACCATCACCGACGCCGACCTCAATGCGGGCGTCAACTACGTCGGCGGCTGGTTCACCCACATCAGCGGGTCGGTGTTCATCGACACCAACGGCAACGGCAAGCGTGATGCCGGCGAGCAGGGCGTCGTGCGCTCCACCGTCGCCTTCCGCGAGCGCGACAACACCCCGATGGACCAGTTCACCAACGCCATCAACACCGATCTCAACGGCAACTACGACATCCTCCAGGCCTACCCGCTCTCGCGCTTCCTGATCCTCGAGCACGCCAACCCGCGCTACAAGCCGACCGGCATCACGGTGCAGGCCTGCAACGAGAAGACTGCGCACACCTACCTCGGCAGCGCCGTCGACATCTCGGTCCTGCCCGTGATCGGCCTCTGCGGGCGGGTCGACTGGGCGGTCGAGCCCTACGTCACCGGTGAGACCGGCGGCATCGTCGGCACCATCACCTACGGCACCACCCGCAACGAGCTCGACCCGGCCGACTCCGCCACGGAGAACTGGCAGCCCGGCATCCAGGGCATCCCGGTGCACCTGTTTGCGGTCGCCCGTGACAGTGCCGGCAACCCCATCCTGGATGTTAACGGCGCAGTGACTCGCGGTCCGCAGCTCGCCGACACCTACACGAGCGAGTCGTTCGACAAGCCGACCGGCTGCGTGGCCCGTGACAACAACGGGACCATCATGAACGGGGCGGTCGGGACCGGCGAGCAGGTGCTGGCCGACTGGACCAAGAACACCCAGTGCGTCGAGGCGCCGCTGGCCGGCTGGCAGGCAAAGCCGTCTGAGTCGGTCAATGGTGCAACGGCCCAGACCGTCAACGGCAACTACGGCTTCGGCACCTCGAAGCTCAACCTCTACAACCCCGCCACGTCCACCGTCTGCACGACGGCCCAGATGACCGAGATCCGTAGGACGCAGACCTACCCGATCCCGGGCTGCGCACCGCTCGACCTCGCCGGCGTCGCGATGCCGCTCTACGGCCCGCTCGCTGCGGAGAACCTCCCTGAGCAGGTGCTCAAGGCCGACGACTACCTCGTCTCGGTGGACATCCCCACCGACTCCTTCAGCAAGCCGATGTACAAGATCACGAAGGAAGAGGACGTCAACATCTTCGGTGGCGACAACATGTTGCCGCAGGAGAACTTCCCGGCCGCCAACGACACAACCATCGTCGACCCGCCGGCCAAGAACCCGGGCACCGGTGGTTCTGAGGGTCTCGGGGTCATCGCCAGCTGCGCCGGCAACCTGCACCAGGTCGACGTCACCAACCCCGACTTCAACGCCGGTGGTGGCAGCCCCTACCAGAACGCCTTCCGCCCGCTCTGCTACCAGAAGCTGATCAAGGTCGTCGACGCGACCCAGCAGGTGACCAACTTCGAGATGTTCACCGACGTCCCGCTGGCCGCTCACTTCTGGGGCCTGATCCTCAACGACCTCGGTGTGGGCAGCGACCCGACGAAGATCCAGTACGGCGAGGTCGAGGGGCTGCAGAACGCGCCGACCGGCATCTACGACTGGGCCGGTAACCTCGTCGACACCACCGTCGCCGACGTCAACGGCTTCTACGAGGCCATCGAGCCCTCGACCGTCCGCATCAACAACCCGTCGCCGACCGGTGTCTCACCGGGCATGTACCGCTTCGTCGGCAACGACCCGGGCATCGCAGGTCACCTCAACCCGACCTACGACTCCCGCTACCGCACCATCGCCACCAACTTCCAGGCGTGGCCCGGTCTGTGGACCGTCACCGACACCGCGCCGACCCTGACCGCCGCGCAGACCTTCAACGGCCAGATGACGGCCGTGAAGTGCACCGTGTCGGACAAGGAGCCGCAGCTGTTCGCCGTCGACACCCCGGTCACGACCGGAGCGCAGACGGTGACGATCCAGGGTCGTGACTTCGGTGCAGAAGGGCCCGGCAGTGCCGTGCTCGTCGGCGCCGCGGGTGACAGCTCGGTCGACCCGACCACCGCGACCGCCGCGACGGTCATCAGCTGGAGCGACACCGAGATCAAGGTCGGGATCCCGGCCGCCAGTGCCGGCTTCGCCGGTGGCACGCACCAGCTCCTGGTGCGCAACGGTGAGAACGGCAAGGTCTCGACCACCGGCATCACGCTGCACGTCATCGGGGGCAGCTACAACCCGACCGTGTTCCGTGTCGGACCGGCGCTGACCGGCCCGAACACCTTCAACACCGACACCCCTGTGGCTCCGGGCGACCTCGGCCCGCTGCAGCAGGCGCTGGAAGCAGCGGCAGCTCTCGGTGCCGATGCCTCCACACTGATCGTCGCCCTCCCGGAGACTCCGGTCCCCACGCCCGATCCCTCGGCGATCTCCACCGACACCACCATCCCCAACCCGACTGGTGCCTACCAGGAGAACCTCGTCATCCACTCGGGCGTCAAGGTCCAGGGCGTCGGTCCTGGTGGCTTCCGCGCTGACGGCAGCTATGTCCTCGGCTCGAGCATCGACGGCTCGTTCTTCAGCGAGGGTCAGCCGAGCGGCACCGCCTGGCTCACGCTCGTGGGCGACCTCGAGTACACCAACCAGGACATCGCCGTGCCGGACTCGGCCGCGGTCACCGTCCTGAC
>JANMBJ010000290.1:0-1817 GCA_031360335.1 Candidatus Nanopelagicales bacterium | reverse complement strand
GCGTCGACGGGCAGGTACCCTGGCCCCGAGAAGGCGTTCCGCGAGGGGGATCCGCAGGTGCCGACGAGGCCGGGCAAGATCTGGCAAGCCCCACCTGGCTGGCCGGACCCACCCGACGGGTGGTCGCCTCCGCCAGGGTGGGAGCCTCTCACAGACTGGCCAGAGCCCCCCGCGCACTGGAAATGGTGGAGTCGAACCCGCGCGGGGCGCATCCGCCTCGCCGCCGTGTGCTCCGTGTGTGCCGTGGTGGTCGTCGCTGCGGTCACCGTGACGGCCGCAGCCACAGCGGCGGTGGCTTCCGGGCTGTTGTCGAGTGCCAATGGTCCGACGATCACCGTCGTCAATGACACGGTCCTGCACTGGCAGGCTGTGGCCTGCACGAGCGACTTCTATCCCGACAGCATCCACTTGGCCCCGCGCAGCAAATGGGTTCCGGATGGGTGGCCGATTCAAGACGACGACGGGGCCGGCTGCTACTTCGCCACCGTCGACTCTGTTGGGCATCTGGGGGAAGGGGTCTGTCTCTACGTGCCGCAGTTCGGTACCGACGTCTTTCGGTTGAGCGAGGCACACCCGTCTTCCCTGGCTGCATGCATGGACAGGAGCAACCCCTACATCTGAGAGCGACCCCCGCCCGCGAACGGCGCACTGCGGGGCGGGGACTACCCGACTACGAGACCGACGGATGCACCTGAACCACCTCTCGGCTGAGGGCAATCCCTCCCTGGCAGGCCGGATCCGGGTTGCCGTCGCACATTGCGTGCACGAGGCTCAGTTCGACGACGCCTGTGGACGCGGCAAGGAACGCGTCTGGCGACCCGGTAACCGGTATCAAGACGCCGTTCGGGCGAGCCGTTGTCTGCAAACTCGGGGCACAGTTTCGGACAGATCCCACCGTCAAGCGTTGGCCGACAGTCACGTCGATCACGGAGCCGAGCGCGTACTGCGTTCGGGGGCCGTGGCTCCCGGACACGGTGACCGTGATGACACATCGCGTGTAGGCAACCGCACGGGGCGGCGGCGTTGTTTTGCTCGGGGCCACAAGCGACGACGAAGCCGATTGGGTTGAGTGGGCCGTCGCGGCCGGACCGGTGCAAGCGCTCATGATCAGAAGACTGGCGCCGATGACAGTGAGCAAGCCGAGGCGCTTCACCCCGCTTGGACGCGGCGCGTCGCCCAGTCGTTCCACCCACTGAGCATAGATCCGCTGAGCCGATCCGACTGGAGTTGGGCAAGGGCCATCGGTGCAGCATCACGCCTTCAAGATCCGCACCTTGCTGCCGGATCGTGCCTCCCTGCGGGTGCACCGAACGGCACATAGGTTCGCGTCCTCATGTCTCGCTCGGCTCAACAGCAGGGTCTCGGTGATGGCTATGCTCGCGTCGTGCCCAGTGCCCTGGAAGGCTTTTTGGAGCTGGAGTGCACCGACGAACTGGCCGGTCGGCTCCGTGCAGAGGTCGCCGCTGCTGAAGGGTCGGGCTACGACCACTTCGAGTTCAATCTCTTCGACGTAGAGCTGTTCTACGCCGAGGGACGAGTGACTCTTATTGAGGCCGTCTCGCTCGGATACGACGATGCGGAGCTAAGACTCCAAGACTTCCTGCATGCTCTGCCGGATGTTCCGCCAGGCCCGCGGATGCGAGACCGACCTCGGCGCGTCATCGCGCTCCCACCGCCGCCGGAGTAGCTCATCGACATCCGCACCGAAACCGGACCGTCCCTCCTGCCAGCAGCACCGAACGGCAGGCGCGCTGTCGCTGATAGGTAAGAAGACACCCGTCAGGTTTCGCGCAGCACGCGCCAAGCCCGCGTGATCT
>JANMBJ010000283.1:0-5389 GCA_031360335.1 Candidatus Nanopelagicales bacterium | reverse complement strand
CGTTCGCACCGTCAACACGTGCCGCACCGCCGGCACCGGCCGCGACTGACGCGAAGCTGGCCTCGGTCATCACGACGTCGATGGTGATGTTCGCGTGGGACGGGTCGAAGGTCACGGATCCGTCGGGGTGGGTTTCACCGGTGAGGCGGGCTAGTGCCGCGTCCGCGCGGCAGGCATCCGCTCTCGCATCCTCGTCGTCGCGCGCCTCGGTGGCACCACCACGGGCGAGCTGCAACGCTCGGCCGTCTTCGGTGATCCGGTCGTAGGCGGGCTTCACCCATTCCACGGGGCCGTAGACGGTGAGGCTGGCCATCCCGTCGTCCTCAGCCCGGAACCAGACCCCACGACTCTTGCGCGCCTTGACCCGCCGACCGGCAGCGTCGGGGTCGAGCTTCGCGATCGCTCTGGAGACATGACGGCCGAACTCCCCCGGCGGGAGTCGCTTCGCCTTCGGCAGCACCAGTGCCTCGATCCGGGACAAGATCTCCGGGTCATCCACGATGCGGCACTTCTCGACCAGGATCGAGACGTGCGCGGGACTGATCTCACCGGCGAGGAGCGCGGTCTGGAACCCGGTGAACAGCTGCCGCAACGCCCGAGCCCGCTCGATCTCCAACGCCGCTGACGTCGTCGAGGTCCGCCGCACACACGCGAGCTCCTCCTCGACGTGAACGTTCTCCAGATACACCAGCTTCGGGACCACACCCGCGAGCTCCACGACCGCGGCCAGGCGCTTGCCCGCGAGCATCGCCGTCACCGCATCCACCCGCGAGATGTAGGCCAGCACCGCGAGCGGAGAGGCAAGGCCCGCCGGATCGATCGACTCGAGAACATGAAGGTCCGCCGGGGACACCTGCGCGGGAAGACCCAACACAACCTCGTCATCGGTCTGGAACTGGGCTTCGAAGAACCCGAACGTCTCTGCCGCGACCTGCTCGTCGAACGCAGCGATCGCCTCCGCACGCAGCTGCACAGCACCCTCGGCGTCCATCACCGGGGTGTCCTCGAACGGCGACGGACCCCACCCCTCATCGCCGTCACCCTCGAACCCGAGGACCTCGCACCGGCACCCGCAGACACGCATGTGACCGTCTGCACGCAGGTCAGACCACGACCCAGACACCGCCGACGCATCGTCGCCAGACTCTGCTGGGTCGTCGTGGGACGGGTCAGTCATGGCACCTCCTCGTGTGGTCTCAGTCTAGGACACCAGTTCTAACGTGTCGATAGCACTATTCGTCACAGTGTCTGGTGCACATAGGGTTACGGCGTTGTCACTCACCGTCCGACCACCATCATGACAGGGGGGTCTGACATTCCGACGCTGCCACACGGGGATTCACCTCGCAGGTCGAAACTGAGCCGACGACAGGGCCAGCTGCGGGGGGACAGGGTCGTGGCCGGGACCACCATCACGCTGCCGCTCGCGGCGCGTCGCAACGCCAGATGATTTGTCAGGCCGCTGACATGTCGTCATCCACTGATGACGGAGTCAGCCAGTCAGGTAGTGAGGTCGGGTCCATGCGGAAGCGCGTCGACAAGGTCGCGGGATCGACTCCCCACGACGACAGTTTGGTCAGCGCAGTGTCGCGGGCAGTATCGAGACGCTGCGACAGCAGCCGTCGCACCGACCATGAGAGCTCGCGCTCGCGGAGGGCGGCCTCGATGATGTCCTCGTTGTCGAAGGCGAGTCCGTAGGCGCGCGCGACGCCGGCCGCCGTGTCGTAGCGATAGTCGTGACCGGGCGACGGTGCAAAGTCGCCGGGGCGCAGGTTCATCGCGTTCTTCACGTCGAACACGTGCACCAGGAACGACACGACCGGGACGTAGACGCCGTGGGGCCGACCCCAGTAGTCGACGCCGTGACGCAGGAGCGTGCTTGGGTCGGCGACGGCGACCGGGTCCGTGGGGTGGGTGAGGTTCAGGTGCCCTGGCGTGGCTGTGATCGCGACGTCGCGGCCGGTCGCGTACTGCAGCCCCCGCTGCTCTCGCACCAGGGGATGGTGCGGTCGCAGCTCGCGGTCGGTGCGGCTGTAGACCGGGACCCCGCAGTAAAGACCGCCGTGGAAGCCGATCTCGCGCAGAGCCGAAGCGATGTCGGGGCCGAACGCATCCAACGCGATGATCGAGCCGAGCGACTCACCGAAGGTGAACAGCCGTGCGTCCGGGTTGAGCTCGCGCGCTCGAGCTGCGACTGCCCTGGCATAGACGGAGAAGGCGGCCGCCGCTGCCGAGCGACGTGGCATCGCGACCGCGGAGGGCACGTTGGCGTAGGGCACCGCGGCTGTCGCGCAGTCGCCTCGGGTCAGCAGCTCGACGGACTCCGTCTGCACGTAGGAGACGTATCCGTCGCCGGTCGGTGCCGCGAGCACAATCGTGTTCTTCGCGAACCCTCCGAGCCGCTCGATCTCGGCGACGAGAGCCTGAGCTGTGGAATCGGCGTCGCTGCTCACGGACTGATAGGGCACCCACACGCGTACGGGATCGACTGCGTCACCACCGAGCACGGCTGCGAGCTCGTCACCCGTGTGCGCCTGCGACACGAATCGGCGGCCCTCGCGGCCGAGGTCGGCGAAGTCGTACGCCGAGTCGATGCCGCCGGTGACCCCAGGGCGTGACGGGACGGCGGCGTAGGCGGCCTCGAGCAGCCGCTCCTGCACAGCCACCCGCGAGGAGTAGAACGCGAAACCTGCCGACCCGGCCAGCAGCGCGCAGCCGATGAGGACCGCGTGACCCGCGACCCGGGCGGCGGTGCTCGGCTCGGGATCATCGGTCAGTGTCCGAGCCAGCCAGTGCGCGGCGGCACGGTCGGTGGCGAGGATCGCGATCGTCACGCCAGCGACCGCCGCTGATCGAGCCACGGCGATCGGTATGGCGGCCCCCTGCTGGAACGACGGCGCATCGGTCACTGCGCCGTCTGGCGCCGGAAGACCGAGGTAGTCGAGGAGCCGAAGGTCCCGTGTCGCTGCACCGATCAGGCCACCCGCAATCACGACGGCCACCCCGCGAACCGCGGGATGAGTGTTCTTCAGGGGACCGGGCAGCACGAGCAGCAGCGTGTCGCCGAACGACACGGCCGCGGTGGATGCAGAAGCTACGGCCGTGACCTCGGCCCCCGCGCCGAGCGCTGCCGCAGCGTGCGGGATGCGGTGTCCCTGTGCGGCCGCGCGTCGCGCCCGCGCACGACTCCGGCGGCTCACCACGACGGCGGCGGCCGTCACCACGCCGGCCGCACCCGCGGTTCGCAGGGCCTGGGCGAGCGTCGTGGGCGAGGAGTAGCCCTGGCTCGTGCGCAACGCGGCCGTCGCGGCTCGCGCGGACTGGAACGCGAGCGCCATGCTCGTGCCCGACACCAGGGCGCGATCGAGGGCTGGTCGGGGGATGGTGCCCGCGAGACGACTGAGCGGGTATACCGCGACCGCCGCCAGCAGTCCGGCACGACGCGCCTCCGTGAGTCGAGGCTCGAACGAGCGCATCAGTCACCACCAGGCCTCGACGATCCACCGGGGGTCGGCGTAGGAACATCCTGCCGGACTGGCCCCTGCGGTGGGGCAGTGAGGACGAGACCCGCAGTCCGTGGCGACGTGAGCGTCCTTCAGGTCCTGAGTCGACCGGCATCTCCTCCCTGGCCGGGCCTAACCTGGCCTTGGCCCGACGTCGGAAGGGGTACGCGCGTGAACAGACGAGGTCTCGTGGGTCTCGTCGTGGTGCTCGCCGCAACCGGTGTCGCACTGCCGGCTACGTCGAGTGCCGCTGTCCTCGATTCCCGCCCTCAGCCCATCCTGCGGGGTGATCGCCCAGCGTCTCTTGATCCGGCGATCCCGCGGTCGGGGGCACCTGCTCCGGCTGGTCCTGCGCACCATCGGCTCGCCACCCGCTACACCGGACGCATCTTCGCGATCGGGGACTCAGTGATGCTCGGAGCGCGGAAGTGCATGCCTCCGCTGGGGATCACGGCCGATCCCCTGGGCAACCGGCAGGCGTATCAAGGTGCCGCAGTGCTCATGCGGATGCGCGCGCGGCTGCCGCACGTCGTGATCGTCCATCTGGGCACCAATGCCGGCATCGACGATACCGGCATCGATACGATCATGAAGATCATCGGCCCGAGCCGCACGGTTGTATGGGTCACCCTGCAGCTGCGCAACGACCACACGCGCTATCGCTACGAGGACAGCAGCAACCTCGCGATTCGTCAGGTGCTCCTGCGATTCCCCAACGTGCGCGTCGCGGACTGGAACGCCTACACCGAGGTGCACCGAGGGCTCGTCGGGGGCGATGGCATCCACCTCACCCGTCCCGGCTGCGCGGCATACGCCCATCTCGTCGACTCGGTGGCGAGGGCGGCCTGATCGTTGCCCGAGTCGGAGGTGTGGTCCGAGACGTGACCCCGCTACCGTGTCGATGTGACAGACGGGAACCTGTCCCGACGACGCTTCCTCGGGATCGCAGCCGGCGGCGCCGCGCTCGGGGCCACCGCGGGAATCGGCGTGTCCGCAGTGAGGTCGCACGCGGCCAGCGCCACCCATGCCGCGATGCAGGCGCCCGTTGATTTCGAGGGCGTCCACCAGGCCGGAATCGCCACCCCAGCACAGGACCGGATCCAGTTCACCGCATTCGACCTCACGGTCGCTGACCGCTTCGAGCTCGTCGCTCTGCTCAAGGAGTGGACGCTAGCGGCGCGCAAGCTGACTCTCGGACTCCCATCCGGATCCTTGGCCGCCGCAGACGTGGTCGCCGAGGATCCGCCCAGCGACACGGGAGAGACGCTGGACCTGCCCGCTGCCGGGCTGACGCTGACGATCGGTTTCGGCCCCTCGATGTTCGACGACCGTCTCGGGCTCAGGACGCGGCGGCCGCCGGCGCTCGCGGATCTGCCCTTCTTCGCGGGAGACGCCATCGATGCGGCGATCAGTGACGGCGACCTGTGCATCCAGGCCTGTGCCAACGATCCTCAGATAGCCCTGCACGCCATGCGACAGCTCACCCGGATCGGTGCGGGCGTCGTGACCCCGAGATGGGCGCAGCTGGGATTCCTGCGCACTACCGGGGTGGGCGATCCGCGAGCCACGCCGCGCAACCTGCTGGGGCTCAAGGACGGCACGCTCAACCTCGATGTCACGCAACCAGAACTCCTCGACCAGCACGTCTGGGCGAGCGCCGACGACGGCGCGACTTGGATGGCGGGCGGCACCTACCTGGTGAGCCGCCGGATCCGGATGCACATCGAGGCGTGGGACCGCTCTGCTCTCGAGGAGCAGGAGGGCACGATCGGGCGGCACAAGTCGTCGGGCGCGCCGCTGGGTGCCGCGCAGGAGACCGACACCCTCGACTTCTCCGTGAAGAACGCCGACGGGTCACCTCGGGTGCCGGTCGACGCGCACGTCCG
>JANMBJ010000205.1:0-9786 GCA_031360335.1 Candidatus Nanopelagicales bacterium | reverse complement strand
GGCGACGAGGTCCGACGTACGTGGGTAGGCCGGCCGGCGATAGGGCTGGTGGAGGCGGTCATCGGTCGCCTCCAGCAGGAGATCGGGGCGCGAGGTGAGCGCGGTGACCAGCAGCGCAGCACGTGCCGCGTTGTAGGCGGCGTCTCCGTGCGGCACGGTCTCCGGGAGGAGCGCTCGCGCCTTCTTGGTTGCCACCGCAGTCGACGGCACACATACGACCGGCACGATGGTCTGCATCGGAACGACGTCGAGCACCTCGGTCACCGGGGCTCCGCTCGACCGGGTCCAGGCGACGACCACGCCGCCATGGATGCAGGCCGCGACGTTGTCGGGGTGACCTTCCAGCACGACCGCGAGCTCGAGCAGGGCAGCGTCGGGTAGGCGGTCCTCGCCGCCGACGACGAGAGCTCGGGCCAGGACGAGGCCCGACACGATGGCAGCGGCGGACGAGCCGAGACCGCGTCCGTGCGGGATCCTGTTGGCGCACACCAGATCCAAGCCGCGCGGTCGCCCGCCCATCGCATCGAACGCGCGCAGCATCGACTTCGCCACGAGGTGCCGCTGGTCTCGGGGCACGTCGTCGGCGCCCTCCCCGTGGACATCGACTCGGATCCCCGCGTCGTCCGACACCTGGGCGACGACGTCGTCGTAGAGCGCGAGAGCGACACCGAAGGTATCGAAGCCGGGGCCGATGTTGGCGGACGTCGCCGGCACCCTGACTCGGGTCGCTGCCGCGCGGAACATCGGGCGCGGGCCCGGAGCAGCACTCACGCGAGACCCAGCTCGACAGCTGCGAGGTGCGCGTCGACCGGCACGCTCGTGGGCTTGGGCGCCCCGGCGATGGCCCACTCGGGATCCTTGAGGCCGTGCCCGGTCACCGTGCAGACGACCGTCTGCCCGGGATCGAGCTCACCAGCACGGTGCACCTGGAGGAGACCGGCGACCGACGCGGCAGACGAGGGCTCCACGAAGATACCCTCCTTCGTTGCCAGGAAGCGGTAGGCCGACAGGATCTGGCGATCGGTGACCGCGTCGATGCGGCCGCCGGACTCGTCGCGAGCCGCCAGCGCCTGGTCCCACGACGCCGGGTTGCCGATGCGGATCGCCGTCGCGATGGTCGAGGGGTGCGTCACGGGTGCGCCGTTGACGATGGGGGCGGAGCCTGCCGCCTGGAATCCCCACTCGCGCGGGCGCTTCGAGGAGATGCCGTCGGCGGCGTACTCCGTGAAGCCCTTCCAGTAGGCCGTGATGTTTCCGGCGTTGCCGACCGGGAGGCAGTGGATGTCCGGGGCGTCGCGGAGGAAGTCGACGATCTCGAACGCCGCCGTCTTCTGGCCCTCGATGCGCGCGGGGTTCACCGAGTTGACCAGCGCGACGGGGTAGTGCTCGGAGAGCTTGCGGGCAAGGGTGAGGCAGTCGTCGAAGTTGCCGTCGACCTGCAGGAGCTTGGCACCGTGCACAAGTGCCTGAGCCATCTTGCCGAGCGCGATCTTCCCTTGCGGCACAAGGACTGCGCAGACCATGCCGGCCTTGACGGCGTAGGCCGCAGCGCTCGCCGAGGTGTTGCCGGTCGACGCGCAGATGACTGCCTTGGCGCCGTCCTCGGCCGCCTTGGAGATGGCCATCGTCATGCCGCGGTCCTTGAACGACCCGGTGGGGTTCTGGCCCTCGACCTTGATCCACACCTCGCAGCCGGTCATCTCCGACAGCACGCAGGCGTAGACGAGCGGGGTGCCGCCTTCGCGCAACGTGACCACGGGCGTCGCGTCGGTGACGGGGAGGCGCGAGCGATACTCCTCGATGACGCCACGCCACTGCGCCGAGGTGCCCACGGCTGTCGTGCTCTCGTTCATGACCCGTCCTCGCCCTCGACCCGCATCACTCCGACGACCCGGCGAACGGCATCGGTCGATCGGAGCCGATCGATGGTCGCCGCGAGATCGGCGTCACGTGCGGTGTGCGTACGCACGACGAGACCGGCATCGTCGCCGTGCCCGTCCTGACGGACGTTCTGGATGCTCACGCCGTGATCGGCGAAGGTCTGCGCGACGGTCGCCAGCACGCCGGGGCGGTCGGCGACGTCGAGGTTGACGTAGTAGCGGGTCACAGCGTCGCCGACCGGGCGCACCTCGAGCCCGGCATAGGTCGACTCCCCCGGGCCCCGGGCGCCGGAGAGCCGGTGACGACCCACGGCGACGATATCGCCGAGTACGGCCGACGCGGTCGGGGCACCGCCGGCGCCGCGACCGTAGAACATGACCTGGCCGGCAGCCTCGGCCTCGACGAAGACGGCATTGAAGGCGCCGCGCACCCCAGCCAGCGGATGCGTGCGAGGGACCATCGACGGGTGCACGCGCACGACGAGGCCCTTCTCGTCGCCGGCGAGCTCGGCCACCGCGAGCAGCTTGATGACGAAGCCCATGTCGCGGGCCGCGGCGACGTCCTGGGCGGAGACCCCGGTGATGCCCTCGCGGTGGACGTCCTCGAGCCGCACCCGCGTGTGGAACGCGAGGCCCGCGAGGATGGCGGCCTTGGCTGCCGCGTCGTAGCCCTCCACGTCGGCGGTGGGATCGGCCTCGGCGTAACCCAGTGCCTGCGCCTCAGCGAGCACGTCGGCATAGTCAGCGCCCTGCTCGTCCATCTTCGACAGGATGAAGTTGGTGGTGCCGTTGACGATGCCGAGCACCCGTCGGACCTTGTCGCCGGCGAGGCTCTCGCGCAGCGGACGCAGCAGCGGGATCGCACCCGCCACCGAGGCCTCGTAGTAGAGGTCGACGCCCGCGGCCTCGGCGGCGGCGTGCAGGGTCGCGCCGTCCTCGGCGAGCAGCGCCTTGTTGGCGGTGACGACGGACGAGCCGGCGGCGATCGCCGCGAGGATGAGGGTGCGGGCCGGCTCGATGCCGCCGAGCACCTCGACGACGATGTCTGCACCGCTCGTCGCGAGACCCATGAGGTCGTCGGTCACCAGCGACGGGTCGATGCCCTCGCGCGGCTTTCCCGTGTCTCGGACACCGACCCCGGTCAGACGCAGCGGAGCGCCCGCGCGCGCAGCGAGGTCGTTGCCGGTCTCGCGCAACAGACGGGCGACCTGGCTGCCCACCGTGCCCCCACCGAGCAGGACGACGGTCAGCTCGCGGTTCGCCTGGTCCGGCGTGGTCATCGCGGGTCCCTCCCAAGGGGCTCGTACGCATTGCCTAGCGTGTCACGCGGGGTCCGCGATGCGGGACACCGGCCCGCCAGGTGAGATCAAGGGGCGGGTCAGGACGTGAGCCCCGCGTCGAGCGCGAGGAGGTCGTCAGGCGTCTCACGGCGCAGGACGACCTGTGCGGCACCGTCCTTCACCGACACGACCGCGGGGCGCGGGACGTGGTTGTAGTTCGAGGCCATGGCCCGGCAGTAGGCCCCTGTCGCCGCGACCGCGAGCAGATCGCCCGCCTCGAGGTCACCGGGCAGCCAGCAGTCCCGGACGACGACGTCGCCGCTCTCGCAGTGCTTGCCCACGACGCGGGAGAGCACCGGCGCTGCCTCGGACACCCGCGAGACGAGTCGCACGGTGTAGTCGGCGTCGTAGAGCGCCGTGCGGATGTTGTCGCTCATGCCGCCATCGACGCTCACGTAGTGCCGGGCATGCCCGGACCCGAGGTCGACCTCCTTCACCGTGCCGACCTCGTAGAGCGTCACCATCGACGGACCCACGATCGCGCGACCCGGCTCGACCGCGAGGCGAGGCAGTGTGAGGCCGTACGCCGCGCACTCGCGGACCACGATGCTGCGGAGCAGATCGGCCATGTCGCCGGGGGTCATCGGGTCTTCGCCGTCGAGGTAGGCGATGCCCATGCCGCCACCGAGATCGAGCTCGGCGACCTCGAGCCCGTGCTCGTCGCGGATGTTCGCTGCGAGCCCGACGAGGCGGTGCGCCGAGACCTCGAAGCCGGCGGTGTCGAAGATCTGCGACCCGATGTGCGAGTGCAGCCCCAGGAGGCGCAGCGAGGGCAGCTTGACGACGCGGCGTACGGCTTCCTCGGCGGCTCCGCCGGCCAGCGAGAGGCCGAACTTCTGGTCCTCGTGCGCGGTCGCGATGAACTCGTGGGTGTGCGCCTCGACGCCGACGGTGACGCGTACGAGAACGTCGGCGACGACACCGTGCCGGGTTGCTGCGTCGGCCAGCCGGACGATCTCCTCGAATGAGTCGACGACGTAACGACCGACGCCGGACGAGAGCGCGAGCTCGAGCTCGTCGGTGCTCTTGTTGTTGCCGTGCAGGGCGATCCGGTCAGGGGGGAACCCGGCGCGCACGGCGGTCAGCAGCTCACCACCGCTGCAGACGTCGAGCCCAAGACCCTCCTCCGCCACCCAGCGCGCGACGGTTGCCGAGAGGAACGCCTTGCCGGCGTAGAACACGTCGGCCGGTGCCTGCGGGTCGTCGTAGGCCTCGCGGAAGGCCGCTGCTCGCATGCGGAAGTCAGCCTCGTCCAGGACGAAAAGCGGGGTGCCGAACTCCGCGGCCAGGTCGCGTACGTCGACCCCGGCGATGCTCACCGACCGGGCGGTCAGGTCGGCGCCGTCGGACCGCGCGGCGGTCGATGGCCACACGACCGGAGACAGGCGGTGCAGGGACTCGGTGTCGGCCGGGAGCGGCGGCGCTCCGGACGGCGCCAGGATCTCGCCGTGCCGAGGACCAGCGGGATGTGCGCGCATGTCGCAAGCCTACCGAGGCAGCTCCCGGCGCCCTCCCCGCATCACGCCCTGGACACCACCCCCGGACCCGATGCTGGCGAAAGTGTTGCTGAAGGCGCAAGTTCACCAGCACGTGCGCCAGCATCGCGGGTCCTCGTGGGCTGCTACATGCGGTCGGGGGCGGTGACTCCGAGCATCGCGAGACCGTTGGCGAGGGTCTGGCGGGCGGCAGCACAGAGCCAGAGCCGGGAGATGGTGATCGGCTCCAGCTCGGCGTCGGCCATCGGGAGCACCCGGCAGAGGTCGTAGAACTTGTGATAGCCGTTGGCGAGCTCTTCGAGGTAGCGGGCGATCCGGTGCGGCTCGCGGAGCTCCGCGGCAGTGCCGACCACGCGCGGCAGCTCGCCGATGAGACCGAGGAGTGCGGTCTCGCGGTCGTGCGTCAGCAGCGCGAGGTCGACCTCGGTGGCGCGCCAGTCGATGCCGAGCTCGGCAGCGTTGCGCAGGACCGACGCGATACGCGCGTGGGCGTACTGCACGTAGTAGACCGGGTTGTCGTTGCTGCGCGACACGAGCAGGTCGAGGTCGAGCACCAGCGGGCTGTCGACTGGATAGCGGATGAGCGAGTAGCGCGCGGCGTCGACACCGACCTCGTCGACGAGGTCCTCGAGGGTGATCATGTTGCCGGCGCGCTTGGACAGGCGTACCTCCTCGCCACCCTTCACCATCTTCACCAGCTGCCCGATCAGCACCTCGATGTTGACGTCGGGGTCGTCACCGGCGCACGCCGCGACGGCGCGCAGCCGGTTGACGTAGCCGTGGTGGTCTGCGCCGAGCAGGTAGATGCAGACGTCGAACCCGCGCGCCCGCTTGTCGAGGTAGTAGGCCGTGTCGCTCGCGAAGTAGGTGAGGTCGCCGTCGGCCTTGACGAGCACCCGGTCCTTGTCGTCGTCGAAGTCGCTGGTGCGCAGCCAGACCGCGCCGTCGAGCTCGAACATGTGACCCTGCTCGCGGAGCTGGGCGAAGCCGCGCTCGACAGCCCCGCTGGAGTGCAGCGAGCGCTCGGAGTACCAGACGTCGAAGTGGGTGTTGAATGCGTCGAGGGTGTCCTTCTGCTGCTGCAGCTGCAGGGAGTAGCCCGCCTCGCGGAACGCCTCCCATCGCGCGTCGCCGGAGAGCTCGAGGATGCCGGGGTCGGCCGCGACCACCTGCTGCGCGATCTCGTCGATGTAGCCACCCTGGTAGCCACCCTCGGGAACGTTCGTGCCGAGCGCGCGCGCCTCGATGGACTGGCCGAACTTGTCCATCTGCACGCCGCGGTCGTTGATGTAGAACTCACGGTCGGCCTCCGCGCCCGCGGCCTCGAGGACCCTCGCGATCGCGTCGCCGACCGCTGCCCAGCGGGTGTGGCCGAGGTGCAGCGGCCCGGTCGGGTTGGCGGAGATGAACTCGACGTTGACCTTGATGCCGGCATAGCGGTCGATCTGCCCATAGGTGTCGCCCGCGACGACGACCGAGCGCGCCACCTGGCCGAGCGTTGCGGCGTCGAGGGTGATGTTGAGGAACCCGGGGCCAGCGATGTCGACGGCAGCGATCCCGCGTACGTCGCGCAGCCGGGTCGCGACAAGCTCCGCGACCGCGCGAGGGTTGCTGCCCGCTGCCTTCGCGAGCTGCAGCGCGACGTTGGTGGCGTAGTCGCCGTGGTCGGGGTTGCGGGGGCGCTCGACCGTGACCTCGTCGGGGACCTGGGCGGGCTCGAGGGCGAGGTCGCCTTCGGCGATCGACGTCACGACAGCGTGACGGATCGCGGCGGCGAGCTGGTCGGGCGTCATGCGGTGCAGCCTATCGGCGCAGGTGAGAACCCCTCCCCCTCGTATCGCCGCCGCGACGGCCAGGAGACGGGCAGAACACATCTCGCGTGATCTTGGTCGTGCGGCTGCTTCCCGACCCCGGTAGCGACCACACGACCAAGATCACGCGGGTCTGAGGCTCAACGCGGGTGCGGCAGGGCCACGCTGCACGCGCAGCATGGGGTCACCCGCTCGCTCCTGCCACACCGAGGACCACCCGCATGGACACGATTGGTTCGCAGGGCCCGATGGTCGGACTGACCACAGGCATCGTGCGCGGGCGGCTCGAGGACGACGTCGCTGTGTTTCGAGGGATGCCGTTCGCCCGCTCCCCGGTCGGGGCGCTTCGCCTCGCTGCTCCGGCACCCGTGCCCGCATGGGACGGCGTACGCGATGCTCTCGCCTTCGGCCCGCCTCCGCCGCAGTCGAGAGTGATGGGTGCGCCCGACGCGCGTGACGGCGACGACGACTGGCTGACGGTCAACGTCTGGTCACCCGACCTCGGATCCGCCCGTCTGCCGGTGATGGTGTGGATCCACGGCGGAGGCACGTCTACGGCTGGTCCGGAGACCCGCTGTTCGACGGCGCCACGCTGACCCGCGACGGCGTCGTCGTGGTGACCTTCAACTACCGCCTCAGCGCCGAGGGGTTCGGACACTTCGATGGAGCGCCGGCCAACCGGGGCCTCCTCGACCAGGTGGCCCTGCTCCGGTGGGTGCAGGACAACATCGCCGCCTTCGGCGGAGATCCCGTTCGCGTCACCGTGTTCGGGGAGTCGGCAGGTGCCGGCTGCATCGCCGCGCTCATGACCATGCCCCGTGCGAGCGGTCTGTTTCACCGCGCGATCGCGCAGAGCGTGCCAGGCCTCTGCTTCGCTCCGGCGCTCGCCACCGACATCGCCGCAGCCGTCGCTGGGGTCGTGGGCGTGCAGCCCTCCGCGAGCGAGCTCGCCCGTCTCGCACCGTCACGGCTGAACGACGCCGACGAGGTCGCCCGCACGATGGCGACCACCTCGCGCTGGGGTGAGGCTCGTATCTGAGGTCGCCGTTCGCCCCCGTCGTCGACGGCGACGTGCTGCCCGACCTGCCGTGGGAGGCGCTCGCCGACGGAGCCGCGTCCGGGCGCGTACGACGTGCCTGGACCGCCTTCGCCGCGACCGCCGACCCCGGGTGGCCAGCCTTCGCGCCACCGGAGCGCCTCACCTGGGTCATCGACGCCGAGCCGGCTGTGCAGCCCTACCCCGAAGAAGCCTCGCGCCACCTCTGGGCCACGCGCACCGTCGACCTCGCCCCGACCGACGCCGACTAGCTCGCAGCAGTCAGTCCTTGAGTAACTGCCCGAATCGTTGGGTTCAGCGACCTCAAACTGAGGATTCGGGCAGGAACTCGGGTACTGGTTCCTGCGGACCGTTCTTTGCGCGGGCCGGTCGGATGAGCGAGGGCCCACACGATGCGTGGGCCCTGAGCGACTGCGTGCCCCCGGCAGGATTCGAACCTGCGCGCATGCCTCCGGAGGGCACCGCTCTATCCCCTGAGCTACGGGGGCCAGGAGTGGGGTGACCTTATCAGCGGGCGAGGGACCCCCCGAAATCCAGCGGCGCTCAGGGTCGACGGTGCGATGCCATGACGAGCCTGCAGTCACGCCACCCTGAGCCCGTCACGCGATCGTCACCAGACCGGCACGGAGCAACAGACCGGCGCCCTCGCTGCCGATCACCGAGGAGACCTACCCGTCCTGACCTCCCGGTGGTGACCCGCTCGTGACCTGGCCCCTCCCGGCCCGCCCGACCCGTCCCGCCCATGACCGGCTCAGCCGCGCGGCGGTCGCGCGCCCGGCGCGCCGCCTGGCCCGCCTGCTCGCCGTGCTCGCACTGGTCGCTGTCGTCGCGGGACTCACACCCGTCGCCGTCGCGGAGCCTGCCGCGGCTCGTGCACCGACATCGGCTTCCGCATCGGCGTCCCTCACCCCCGCGCCGATGCGGCTGCCATCCGGGCCGGTCGTTGCGAAGCAGCGTGCCAACGCGTCACAGCCGTGGGTGCTCACGTGGGCCGACGAGTTCACCGGTGCCGCCGGCACGAAGCCCGATCCCACCCGGTGGGTTTCCGACGTCGGCGGGCGAGGCTGGGGCAACCAGCAGCTGGAGTACGACACCGCAGACACCCGCAACGTCTCCGTCGATGGCCGCGGCCGTCTCGCCATCACCGCGACGACCGTCACGGACGGACGCACCTGCTGGTACGGCACATGCCGCTACACCTCGGGTCGCATCACGACGAAGGGTCGGTTCAGCCAGGAGTACGGCCGGCTCGAGGCCGCGATGATGATCCCCTGCGGCGCCGGCCTGTGGCCAGCGTTCTGGGCGCTCGGCACCACCATCGACACGGTGGGGTGGCCGGGCAGCGGCGAGATCGACGTGATGGAGATCATCGGCACGGAGCCGTACACGGTCCACGGCACCGTGCACGGGCCGGGCTACTCCGGCAGCGACGCGATCAGTGCGACAACAACCACCGCC
Source organism: Candidatus Nanopelagicales bacterium (assembly GCA_031360335.1). GTDB lineage: Bacteria > Actinomycetota > Actinomycetes > S36-B12 > CAIYMF01 > Longivirga. The sequence goes on along the minus strand of JANMBJ010000205.1, from coordinate 744 downwards.
GCGCGCCTGTGCGACGGCTTCCACGTCTTCTCCGCGACCTGGACGCCTATGAGCATTACCTTCTCGGTCGACGGCCGCACCTACTCCACCGCCACCTCGAGCCAGACCCGGGGAAACCCCTGGGTCTTCGGGCACCCGTTCTTCCTGCTGCTCGACCTCGCCGTCGGCGGCAGCTGGCCGGGCAGCCCGACCTCGGCGACGCACTTCCCGGCGACACTGCTCGTCGACTGGGTACGCGTCTACTGCGCCTGCTGAACGCACGGAGAAGGCACCGAACCCGGCCGGGACCGCAGTCTGTGACGCTGCGACAGAACTGTCTGAACGCATCACGGCTGCGATGTATCAGGGACGGCGCTCGCTGCTCTGGTTGCTGTCAGGTCGCCCGCCCACGCGGACCAGCGGCCCGGATTCGGTGGCTGGACGCTCGAGATCGCTCGGGTGCCCCCGACGCTCAGGCGTCCAGCACCTCCGATCTCCCGGACCCGGTCCGACGCCCGAGAGGTCACGCCATGCACCGCAGCCAGCACGACACCACCGCCTACGAGACCGGTCGCGGCCTCGCCGTCGCCGCTGTCGTGGCGGCCGTGGCCGCCGTGCTGTCGCTGCTGCTCTTCCCTCTCGTGGCGGGCGCAGGCATCGTCACGACTGACGCCGAGGCGTCTGTGACGACGGTCTCCGCCACCGCCTCGTCCACCCACTCTCGACTCGGCCCGGTCGCCCTCCCCACCTCACACTCCCGGCTGG
>JANMBJ010000188.1:0-11691 GCA_031360335.1 Candidatus Nanopelagicales bacterium | reverse complement strand
GGCTTTCCTCAAGAAAAAGCCCGGCTACCTCACCATGTCGGTCGCGCACATCAAGGGCGTGTCAACAATGTCGTCACCCGCACGGAGCGGCTCGTGGCGTTCCTCACGACGGTGGAGCCCGACGTGCTGTGCCTGCAGGAGCTCAAGGTGCCGACCGAGCAGTTCCCGTACGCCGAGGTCGAGTCGGCCGGCTACGCAGTCGCGGCCCGCGGCGACGGCCGCTGGAACGGCGTCGCGATCCTCTCCCGCGTCGGGATCGAGGACCCGGCCTTCGACCTGCCGGCGCAGCCGGCGTGGGAGGGCATCGTCGAGCCGCGCGCGATCGCGGCGACGTGCGGCGGCGTACGCGTGTGGTCGCTCTATGTCCCCAACGGCCGCACGATCGACGACCCGCACTACGCCTACAAGCTCGAGTGGCTTGCTGCGCTGCGCGACACCGCCGTCACCGAGCTCGCGCGGCCCGAGCCGTTGGTGATCCTCGGCGACTTCAACGTCGCGCCGACCGATGCCGACGTGTGGGACATCGCGCTGTTCGAGAAGAGCACCCACGTGACCGCGCCCGAGCGTGCAGCATTGACGGCGCTCGAGGAGGTCGGCCTCGTCGAGGTGATCCCGCGGGCGCTGAAGTACGACAAGCCCTTCACCTTCTGGGACTACCGCCAGCTGGCGTTCCCGAAGAACTCCGGCATGCGCATCGACCTCGTCTACGCCTCCCCCGCCTTCGCCGCCGCGGTGACCGACTCCTACGTCGACCGCGAGGCCCGTAAGCCCGGCAAGAAGGGCACGCCGCCCCCGAGCGACCACGCCCCCGTGGTCGTCGACGTCACCCTCTGACCCTCTGACTTCAGCTGAGACGCTCCGAGCTCGGCCGTGCTCCGGGCCGGTGGCCGGGCGCGAGGGGAGCCGCGAGCGACGTAGGCTCGGGGATCGTGCCGTCCTCGCCTCTCGTCGTCCGTCGGATCACCCCCGACGAGCACCTCGCCTATGTCCGGGCACGGTCGCACGGCTCCGCGATCTCGTTCCTCCAGGTGCCGAGCTGGGCGGGTGCCAAGGCCGAGTGGTCGCACGCCTCCCTCGGGTGGTTCGACGGTGACGTGCTCGTCGGCGCCGGTCCCGTGCTGCTGCGCCAGGTGCCCCGCGTCAAGCGCTTCCTCGCCTATCTGCCCGAGGGTCCCGACATCGACTGGACCGGCGCGGGCGGGGAGTCCGGCCCGGGTCGCGACCTCGCCGACTGGCTCGACCCGATGGTGCTGCACCTGCGCGCCATCGGTGCGTTCGCAGTCAAGATGGGCCCGTTGGTCGGCGTCCGACGGTGGCACTCCGAGACTCTCAAGGCGGCGATCGCCGAGGGCACCGCGATGCGCCTGCGCGACGTCGAGCCCGACGAGGGGTGGCCCGAGGCGCTCGCGGTGGGCGAGCGGCTGCGCGAGCTCGGGTGGACCCAGAAGGCCGACACGGGCGCAGGGTTCGGCGACGTGCAGCCGCGCTATGTCTTCCAGGTGCCTCTGACCGGTCGCACCGAGGCCGACCTGCTGAGCGGGTTCAACCAGCTGTGGCGCCGCAACATCAAGAAGGCCGAGAAGGCCGGCGTCAAGGTCGTGCACGGTGGCTATGACGACCTGCCCGCGTTCCACGAGGTCTATGTCGAGACCGCCGAGCGCGATCGCTTCACGGCGCGAGGGCTGGCGTACTTCCAGCGCATGTGGCGCGCGATGGAGACCGAGGACGCGGGGCGCATCACGCTCTACCTGGCCAAGCACGAGGGCCGGGTGCTCGCCGCGACCACGCTCGTCCGCGTCGGCACCCACTCGTGGTACTCCTACGGCGCCTCGTCCAACGCGGGTCGCGACGTACGCCCGTCGAACGCGATCCAGTGGGCGATGATCTGCGACTCGCTCGCGGCTGGGTGCGACGTCTACGACATGCGCGGCATCAGCGACACCCTCGACCCCGACGACCACCTCTTCGGGCTGATCCAGTTCAAGCTCGGCACCGGCGGCTATGCCCAGGAATACCTCGGCGAGTGGGACCTGCGCCTGCGCCCCCTCATGGCCCGAGCCGTCGACGCCTACCTCAGCCGCCGCTGACCGTCCAAGCTCCTCGAGCTACTGCCCGAATCCATAGTTGTGGGCGGGCCGAAACCGAGGATTGGGGCAGTAACTCCAGGGCGCTTCCGGGGTGGGTGGTGACGCGGCTCTAGGTTGGGGGCATGACGTTCTCGCTGTACGTCGACCGTGACCGGTGGCGTGCGCACACGGAGCAGGTTCGTGATGCCGTGCGCGCGGCGATCGGGTCGCGGGCTCACGCCGACTCCCACGATGCGCACGTGCATCTCGGGGACCTCGTGCCGGTCGCGAAGGGCAACGGCTACGGCCTGGGCAACGTGCGGCTCGCCGCCGAGGCTGGGCGGCTCGGGCTCACCCGCCTCGCCGTCGGCACCGTGTTCGAGGTGGCCGAGGTGGCGGCGGCGTATGACGGGGACATCCTCGTGCTCACGCCGTTCGACCCTCGCGACACCGTCGCCGCGCGCGCGTGGGTCGAGCTCGCGCACTCGGCCTACGACGACCGCATCATCCGCACGATCTCCTCGCGCAGCGCGTGGGACGTCCTCGCGGCCGGACCCGGCCCGGTGCGGGTGGTGCTCGAGGCGCTCACCTCGATGGGACGCTTCGGCCTCTCCGACACCGAGCTCGTCGACCTCCTCGCCGACGACACCGCCGTCGAGGCGCTCACCACCGGACGAGTACGCCTCGAGGGACTCGCGCTGCACCTCCCCCTCGAGCAGCCGCACGCCGACCACCGCGCCGTGCCCGGCGCCCGCTGGCACGACGCCGGCGTCGCACCCGCGCCCCCCGCCGGTGCGACCGGTCGCGTGATCGAGGCGCACGCGTGGGCGCTCGGCTGGGTGCGTGCCGCCGCCGACCTCACCACCCGGCTCACCCGGCGCGAGAACGACGACGCGGTCACCGAGCTCACCTCCGCGGCAGCGCTCTGGGTAAGCCACCTCGACGACGCCGAGCTCCGCGCCCTGAGGGCTGCCCTGCCCGAGATCCCGCTCTACTCCCGCATCGGCACCCGGCTCTGGCTCGGTGACCGCAGCGCGCTGCAGACCCGCGGCACGGTGCTCGCGGTGCACGAGGTCGCCAAGGGCGAGGCGAGCGGCTATCGCCAGCGCCGGGCCGGGCGCGCGAGCGCCGTCGTGGTGGTCGGCGGGGGCACCGCGCACGGCGTCGCGCTCGAGGCGCCCTCACCCGCGTCATCGCTGCGCCAGCGTGCCGTCGTCGCGGGCACCGGGGTGCTCGACGCTGCGGGTCGCGCGCTGTCGCCGTTCCACATCGGCGGGGCGCAGCGCTGGTTCGCCGAGCCGCCGCACATGCAGGTGTCGCTCGTACGCGTCCCGTCCGGGGTGCCGCTCCCTGTCGTCGGGGACGAGGTCGACGTCGACGTACGCATGACCACCGTTCACCCTGACCGGGTTCTCGGCCTCGACTGACACCGACGAGTGACACCCGCACGAGCTGGTCTGCCGGTCGTGGTCGTGTCGCCTCGCGTCGCGCGCGGCCCGCGCGCTGGAATGACCCTCGAGCGCCTGGCGCAGCAGATCCGTGGGGTCAGCGCGTCTTGGTGGTAGAGGTCGGCACAGGTGCCGATCCGTCGGGGGAGGTGGGTGCGTGAGCTCGTCGCAGCCGTCGTTCGACGCGTTCGTGGCCGCCCGCGGGTCGGCGCTGCTGCGTCACGCCTACGTCCTCACCGGTGACCGCCATCTCGCCGAGGACCTCGTGCAGGAGGTGCTCGCGCACCTCTACCGCCGATGGGACAAGGTCGCCGCGTCGACCTCCCCCGAGGCCTACGTCAAGACCAGCGTGACGCGCCAGTTCCTCTCCTGGCGCAGGCGCCGGTCGTCTGCGGAACGACCCACGGATGCTGTGCCGGAACCCCGCGCAGCACACGGAGACTTGAGCGACACCTTCGCCGGTGATGACGCCGTGTGGCGCCAGCTCGCCACCCTGCCCCGCCGTCAGCGCGCGATCCTCGCGCTGCGGTTCTACGACGACCAGTCCGACGCCCAGATCGCCGAGATCCTCGGGATCAGCGCCTCCGCCGTACGCGCCCACGCCTCGCGCGGCATCACGACCCTGCGCGAGCAGCTGGCCGGCACCGACGTGTCAGGAGCGATGTCATGACCCACGATCTCGACGACGCGATCCGCGCGTCGCTGCGCCGCAACGCCGAAGCAGCCCCGACCACCGTCGACCTCGACGGAGTGCGCGACCGCGCCTCGGCCATCCGGCGCCGGAGGCTGCTCGACACAACTCTCGCCGTCGCCGCCACAGTCGTCGTCGCCCTCGGTGTCGGCGTGCTCGTCCACGGCATCAGCAGCAACCAGACCCTCCCGCCGCCGGTGAACCCCCCGACGGCGACCGCCGGCCCCGCCGCGCTGCCCTGGATCGCCTACACCAACTTCGACGCCAACGCCCAGCCCTCGGGCGCAGACCGGATCCAGCTGCGGATCAACGGCAACGACCGCACGGTGCGCACCGTGCCGCGCGGGAGCAGCCTCGTCACGGTCCTCGGCTGGTACGGCCCCGACCACCGGACCCTGGTGTGGGGCGAGGGTCAGACGCCCTATCTCGAGCAACTTTTCTACACGGTCACGGTCTCGGCCGACGGCAGCACGCTGAGCCCGGTGGCTCCGCTTCAGCTGCGCGGGCAGGCGCTCACTCCGGGCAGGTCGTTCGTCGGCGCCGACGGTTTGCTGCGGCTCTGGATGCCCGACACGATTGGGTCGGCGACCTCACCGGCGAGCGTGATCACGATCAACGACAGCCTCGACGGAGCCTCGGCGCCGTGGCGGGTCGGCCCGGGCGGTGCGGCCTTCGCGACCGCGACCGCGATCGGCAGGGTCACGGGAGACAGTCAGCTGTACGTCTCACGGTCCCCCGCCGACACCGTCGGCACTCTCGTCCCGGTCTGCGGTTCGCTGCGCGCCGTCTCTGTGAGCCCGGACGCCGGGGTCGTCGCCCTCGGGTGCAGCAATGCCCACGCCGAGCTCATCGACCTCGCCACCCTCAAGGGCACCCGCCTCCCCGACATCCCGGAGGTCACAGACCCGGGCACTCTCCTCGGCCTCTGGTGGAGCCCTGACGGACATCTGCACGCCACGACGAACCCTGGCACTGCCACCGCGCAAACCACCGACGCGTGGACGCTGTCCGGCGGTGCCTGGACGCACTCGACGACACCCGGTGTGGTCACGCGCTTCTTCACCACCGGCGCGCCAACCCTGCGCCTCGAGCGACTGACCACCGACGGTGTCGCGGCCGACAACGCGGGTCGCCTCATCGTCGAGACCAACCCGCCCGTCGACCTCGGCCCGGCCGGCTCCTCGGTCGCCGTGCGCCCGACCGGTTTATCCGCGCGCTAGCGGGGAGCGCACGGTCCGACCGCTCTGCTCAGACGGGGTCATGCGGTGGGGGCGGGTTCGAGCGGGGCGTTGTCGTAGGGCGGCTGATCGGGGCCTTCGCCGCGCAGGAGGTCGTCGCCGTCGTAGCCGTCGTCGACTCGTCGTGGCCAGCGCAGGGCGAACCGGTCGGTAGCCCCGTCGAGCACGCCGCCGCCCGGATCGTCGGTGTTCTCGGGGTGGCCGTCACTGCGTACGGGGTCGTACCAGGGGCGGAGGATGTCGCGCACGACCGTGCCGGCGAAGTACGCGGTGGCCGCCACGTGAACGAGCACCGCCGCGACGTACCAGCCCTCGGGGAGGCCCTTGTTGTCGTTGCCGTACTGCTGGAGGAACCACCAGATCGCGGCGAAGTAGATGACCTCGCCGGTCTGCCAGATGAGGAAGTCGCGCCAGCGCGGCCGGGCCATCGCGGCGAGCGGAATCAGCCACAGGACGTACTGCGGTGAATAGACCTTGTTGGTGATGCAGAAGGCCGCGACGACGAGGAAGGCGAGCTGCGCATAGCGCGGTCGCTGCTCGGCCGTCAGCGCGAGCAGGGCGATCCCGACGCAGAGGACGAGCAGCAGACCGGTCGCGACCACGTTGAGCGAGGCGGCGGGGATCGGCCGGTCGACGACCTGCAGGACGTACCAGATCGAGCCCCAGTCGGCGCCGCGGGTGGAGGAGAACGTGTAGAACTCCGTCCACCCGGCGTGGTTGCCGAGGTAGACCGGCACGTTGACGAGCAGCCATGCACCCACCGCCGCGCCGGTCGTGATCGCGAACGCACGGAGGCGACCGCTGCGCAGGCACAGAATCAGCAGCGGGCCGAGCAGCAGCACTGGATAAAACTTCGCGGCGATCGCGAGGCCGAGCAGCACACCGCTCCACCCGAGCTTGGAGCGCGACCACGCGAGCATCGAGCCGGCCGTCAGCGCGACCGCGAGGAGGTCCCAGTTGATGAGCGAGCAGAGGATCACGCCAGGTGCGAGCGCCACCATCGCGGCGTCCCACGGGCGACGACGCACGGTGAGCGCGGTGGCGACCACGGTGGCGAGCAGGCACCCGAAGAGCAGCAGAGCGTTCCAGTCGAAGAACAGCAGCGAGCGGTCCGAGGCCGAGCCGGTGTGCCCGGTCAGCATCGACGCGATCTGCATGAACGCGCCGGTGAGCACCGGATACTCCAGCGCCGGCCCCTGGCCGTCACCGGTCTGGAAGTACGGCAGCCAGCCGTCGGCGAAGCCGCGCAGGTCGTAGAGGTAGGGGATGTCGGAGTAGCAGAGCTTCGTATAGCGGGCGTCGCCGCCGAAGCCCTCCGCGTGGCACGGCATCTTGAGGAGATAGCCGAGCACGAAAGCCAGAGTTGCCAGCAGCACGAGCACCCGAAGCGGCGTCCAGAAGCCCACGAAGCGGCCACGGTGCGCCCCCGAGGGCCCGCCGATCCGCTCGGTCACGGCATAGACGACGGGGTCGCTGTCGGCCGGCAGCACGACGTCGTTCTCGGACATGGAGGTCATCGTGCCGTACGACGCACGGCACCCCGCGCACGGTTCCCCCGGTCCGCGAGTCACAGGTCGAATGGTCGTTGAGCGGGCGTCGTGAGCGACCATTCGACCTGTTACTCGGTGCCTCGGGGCAGGGCTGTGCCGAACGCGTTAGGGGGTCGCCGCGGAGGTCGGGGTGGCCGTTGGGGTCGGGGTGACGCTCGGCGTGGGGGTGGCGGTGGGTGTCGGGGTGTCGCTGGGCGTCGGGGTCGGAGAGGTCGAGGGCGAGACCGTGGGAGAGACCGTCGGCGTGGGCGTCGGGCTGACCGTCGGCGACAGGCTCGGGCTCGGTGACGCGGTCGGGAGGTTGCTCGGCTCGACGAACTGCTGGACCGGCGAGCCCTTGAGCGCGCCCTTCATGAACGCCGTCCAGATCCGCGCGGGGAACGACCCGCCGGTGACGGTTGACAGGCCGCCGACACCCGACAGCGTCATGGGCAGACCGTCGGCGCCGTCCTTGACGAGCATGACCGCGGCCGCCAGGTCGGGGGTGTAGCCGGCGAAGAGCGCCGACTTGTTGTCGTTGGTGGTGCCGGTCTTTCCCGCGGCCGGTCGGCCGAGGCTGAGCGCCGCCTTTCCGGTGCCGTCGGTGACGACCTTGCGCAGGGCGTAGTTGACGGTGTCGGCGGTGTCGACCGAATAGGCCTGCTTCGGCGTCGGGTCGAGAGCGAACAGGATCCCGCCGTTGCCACCGCGCACCTCCTTGAGCACGGTCGGGTTGACCTGCTGACCGCGCGCGGCGAACGTCGCGTAGGCATCGGCGAGGTCGATCACGTGCGGCGAGGAGACACCGAGCGCGACCGTACGCACGACCGGGGTGAGCGCCGGGGTGTCGGCCGGGATTCCGGCCCGGATCGCGGAGTCGACCACGGTGTCGTAGCCGACCTCCTTCGACAGGGCGACGTAGACGGAGTTGACCGACTTCTCGGTGCCCTTGAGCAGCGAGATCTGACCGAGCGACTCGTCGCCGTAGTTGGTCACCTTGTAGCCGTCGATGGAGACGCCGTTGTTGCCGTTCCACATCGAGTCGAGGCTGATGCCCTTCTCGATGCCGGCCGCGAGGGCGAACGGCTTGAACGTGGAGCCGGCCTGGCCGAGCGCCTGCGTCGCGTTGTTGATCGAGTTGGTGAGGAAGTCGGGGCCGCCGTACATCGCGATGACTTCGCCGGTGCCGGGGCGTACGGCCGCGAGACCGACGCGCAAGCCCTTCGCACCCTTGACCGGGCCCTCGTTCTTGACCGCGTCGACAGCTGACTGCTGCGCCTTCTTGTCGAACGTTGAGATGACGCGAAGACCACCGCTGCCGATGTCGTCCTCGCTGATCCCCTTCTGGAGCAACGCATTGCGGACTGCATCGAGGAGATAGCCGTTGGTGCCGGCGTATCGGTTGACCGGCTTCTTCGGCGCGAATGTCGGGAACCTCGCTGCGGCCCGCTCGGCCGGTGTGATCCAGCCCTTCTCGACCATGCCGTCGAGCACGTAGGTCCAGCGACCCTTGAGCTTGTCGAGGTGGGTGTCGGGGTTGTAGCCGCCGGGCGACCGGATGATCGAGGCGAGCGCCGCGGACTGTCCGAGTGTGAGCTTCTCGACAGGTACGCCGAAGTACTGCTGCGACGCGGTCTGGATGCCGTAGGCACCGCGGCCGAAGTAGATGGTGTTGAGGTAGTCGCCGAGGATCTCGTCCTTCGACACGCTCGTGTCGAGCTTCACCGCGAGGATCAGCTCGTTGAACTTGCGGCTCAGCGTGCGCTCCTGGGTGAGGAACGCGTTCTTGGCGTACTGCTGGGTGATGGTCGACCCGCCCTGCAGGTCACCGCCAGAGACGTTGTTCCAGATCGCGCGACCGACGCCCTTGGGCGAGAAGCCGCCCTCGTCGTAGAACTCGCGGTCCTCCGCTGCGAGCACCGCGTGCTGGGTGAGGAGCGGCACCTGCTCGAGCGGGACGCTGATGCGGTTGGCGTCGCCGAGGCGACCGAGCTCGGTCGTGCCGTCGTTCCAGTAGACGATCGTGGTCTGCGCGGTGGCCACGTCGTTGGGCGCGGGCACGTCGGTGCGTGCGACGAGGATGAAGAAGATGCCGACGAGCGAGACGACGCCGAGCACCGCGAGGGAGAGCAGCTGGCGCCACGAGGGCAGCCAGTGGCGCACACCCGTGCGCCCCGAGCGGGGGTAGTCGATCCTCACGCGGTCATCCTCCGGGCATCTCGCCGCTGAGCGGCAGCAGTGCAGCGCCGAGGGTCCAGGCGGACACCTCGATCAGTGGTGCGACGTACGACGACAGTCCCAGGTTTCCTGCGCCACCTGAGAATCCGTGCGTTGTGGCCCTCATCTCATGCCCCGCCCTCGGCGATCTCAACCGCGCCGCCGGACGTGACCGCCGTCTCCGGGCGCCGACGTGCTCGATGTGGTCGACGTGGCCGGCCCGACGCTGAGTCGAGGAGCGCCGTCAGTCGAGGAGGTCGGCGGGCTTGCGCAGGGGACGGCGCGGCACGCCGTCGCCGAGCACGTAGGACATCGTGAGGTGGTTCCAGCCGCACTCGGCGCACACCTCGACGACATAGACGCGGAACGACCCGTGCTCGTAGGCCATCACGGGCAGCTCCGGCGAGGACTTGATCCGGCCGGAATAGGGGCCGAGCTCGTCACCGAAGACGTAGGTCACGTGCACCAGGTCGTGCCTGACCCGGCACAGCGGGCAGGGCCGCTCGGTCGCCTCACCGTGGTGCCTCGCCGCACGGATCAGGTAGGGATCGGCGTCGCAGTGCTCGTCGCGCGCGAACGCGTCACCTGCTGCGATGCGCTCCAGCACCGCGCGGCGGGTCAGGCCGTGGTCGACCACCGAGCGTGGTCGCGCCGGGTCGGCGACGTCCTCCCCCGCAGGGAGCGGCGTGTGCGACGGCTCCGCCGGTCTCGGCCCGCGGATCCGCGATGCGCGGTGGCTGGAGTGGCGAGGCGCGGGCACACCGTCGAGCGTACGGGCCAGGCCTGCCGGGCGCCTCGGCGAACCAGACCCGCCCCGTCGGCGGATCTGCGCCTGACGGGACCCGCTCAGCAGCCGTTGCGGCAGCACGGACACCGGCTCGACCGGGTCCCGGTGCAGGTCAGCGGCCTGAGCGGGGCATCGCGAAGGATCGAGTTTGCTCTGCGTTCATCGGGGGCCTAGTGTCGCCGCTATATCGGGTCGATACATCGGCGCCGAGCACAGGGCCACCCGGGATACACCAGGTCCGAGCGAGGGGAGTGGGAGTGGCACCGCGCGCGAGCAAGCGCACCGAGCTGCTCGAGCTCGCCATCCTCGGCCTGCTCCAGGAGTCGCCGATGCACGGCTATGAGCTGCGCAAGCGGCTCTCGGGTGTGCTCGGCACCTTCCACGCCATCTCCTACGGCTCGCTCTACCCGTGCCTCAAGGAGCTCGTGGCCCGCGGCTGGCTCGTCGAGGACGGCGAGCCGGGCGAGGCTCCCTCAGCCATGTCGGGCAAGCGCGCCCGGATCGTCTACCGCCTCACTGCGGAGGGCAAGGAGCACTTCCAGGCCCTCATCGGCGAGGCCGGTCCCGACACCTGGGAGGACGAGCGCTTCGGCGTACGCCTCGCCTTCTTCGGTCGCACCGAGGCCTCGGTGCGGATGCGGATCCTCGAGGGGCGCCGGTCGCGGCTCGAGGAGCGTCTCGACGCGCTGCGCTCATCGCTCTCACGCACCCGCGAGCGACTCGACAGCTACACCCTCGAACTGCAACAGCACGGGCTCGAGAGCGTCGAGCGCGAGGTCCGATGGCTCGACGAGCTCATCGCGAGCGAGCGCGACGCCCCTGCTGGCACAAGCAGCACCACCCGCACGACCCACCAGAACTCCGGAGCCCCGTCGGGGCATCCGGTGACCACCACGTCCGGGGCCGGCATCCTGCCGTCCGCCCACGGTGTTTGAGAGAGGAATCCCATGGGTTCGGTACGAGTAGCCATCGTCGGCGTCGGCAACTGCGCCGCGTCGCTGGTCCAGGGCGTCGAGTACTACAAGAACGCTGACGCGTCGCAGGCAGTCCCCGGCCTCATGCACGTCACGTTCGGCGACTACCACATCCGCGACATCGAGTTCGTCGCCGCGTTCGACGTCGACGGCAAGAAGGTCGGCCTCGATCTCGCCGACGCCATCGGCGCCAGCGAGAACAACACGATCAAGATCTGCGACGTACCGCCGAGCGGCGTCACCGTGCAGCGCGGTCACACCCTCGACGGTCTCGGCAAGTACTACCGCGAGATGATCTCGGAGTCCGACGAGACCCCGGTCGACGTGGTTGCCGCGCTCCGCGAGGCCCAGGTCGACGTCCTCATCTGCTACCTCCCCGTGGGTTCGGAGGCCGCTGCTCGCTTCTACGCGCAGTGCGCCATCGACGCCAAGGTCGCCTTCGTCAATGCGCTTCCCGTCTTCATCGCCGGCACGCCGGAGTGGGCGCAGAAGTTCACCGACGCGGGTGTCGCGATCGTCGGCGACGACATCAAGTCGCAGGTCGGCGCGACCATCACGCACCGCGTGCTCGCGAAGCTCTTCGAGGACCGCGGCGTCACCGTCGACCGGACCTACCAGCTCAACGTCGGCGGCAACATGGACTTCATGAACATGCTCGAGCGCACGCGCCTCGAGTCCAAGAAGATCTCCAAGACGCAGTCGGTCACCTCGCAGCTGCGTGACGAGATCTCCCCCCGCAAC
>JANMBJ010000119.1:0-8198 GCA_031360335.1 Candidatus Nanopelagicales bacterium | reverse complement strand
CCGCCCGCGCGGCCCTGGGGGAGACCACCCCCACCGCCGCTGTCGGCGGCCTCCCGCCGCGGGGGCGGCTCGCGCCGCCCCGCCACGACCGCGGCATCCGCAGCGACGTCGCGTGGGCCTCGGTCGTCCTCGTGACTGTCGGCGCCAACGACTTCTCGTCGCGCACCTGCGGGCTCACCGTGTCGTGCTACTCGGCCAGCGTGCGACGGGTCGGGACGCTCCTCGACGCCGTCGTGCACCAGATAAAGGCCCTGCGCGGGCGCAGGGCGACGGCGATCGTGCTGACCGGCTACTGGAACATCTGGCGCGACGGTGCCGTCGCCCGCGCGAGGGGCGGCGCCTACGTGGCTGCGTCGGTCGCACTGACGAAGGCCGTGAACGCCCAGATCGCAGCATCCTCATTGCGGAACGGCGTGACGTACGTGGACCTCTGGGTCCCGTTCCGCGGCACGACCACCAGGGACGACACGGCGCTGCTCGCGGCCGACGGCGACCACCCCAACGCACGAGGGCACCAGGTCATCGCCGTTGCGATTGCCCGCACGTTGGCTCGTCGCATCCCGACCTGACCCGCCTGCGGCGAAGCGCCGTCATGGGCCGAGGTGCGGGAGCAGGTGGGAGAGCCAGGCGAAGCTGGCGGGGAGCCCGGCGGACCAGTCGGCGGTGTTGTGACCTCCTTGGGCGAAGAGCTGGGTCGTCACCGAGGTCGGTGGGCGTGCGCCCCTCCTCAGTGACGTGAGGCTCCCGCTGCTCTGCGGGTCCTGCCGGCTCGCGCTGGCGAAGATGGCGACGGCGGGGGAGGAACGCAGCAAGGTCGCCAGGCTCCCCGCTTTCTTCAGCAGCGGCAACGTGTCGAACGCGCTCGACTCCGGTGCGTCGTAGCCCGAGAGGTCGACGCCCGCGGCGAACAGCTCCGGATGGCGCAGGACGAGCTGTGCTGCGCAGTAACCGCCCTCGGAGTAGCCCATCGCCGCCCACCCCGCGCGGTCGGCGCGCACCCGGAAGTGCGTGCTCACGACCGAACGCACCTCCGTGGTGAGGAAGGTCGCTACCTGCGGCTGACCGGGGAGGTCGGTGCACTCGAGGTCGGGTGCCCCAGCGACGGAGATCTGCGGGACGACCAGCACGAACGGTGTTGCTCCGGCCGTCACCGCGTCGGCGAGCTTGGCCCGCACGTCCATCGCGTGGAACCACGTCGTCGGCGAACCGGGGTAGCCGTGAAAGAGCTCCACGACCGGGAACTCGACATGAGCGAACTCCGGCCGGCCGTACTCCGGGGGCACCGACACGTAGACCTTGAGCGGTGCGCTCGTGCCAGGCACCTGCACCTGAGCCACGAAGGTGCCGGCGGCGTCGTACGTCGAGAAGCCCTGCGGCACACCGTCCTTCCAGGGGAGGACTGTGGCGGCGCCTGAGGCCGACGCCTGCGTGCCGCGTGCTGCCGTGGTGGGTGGCACGAGCACGTCGGTCGCGCTCGCGGTCGACATACGTCCGAGGAGGTCGTCCCAGCTGGAGTAGAGCCCGAACGCGTTGTTGATGAGGACGAGCACGGCGACGACGGCGACAGCCTGCGAGAGCAGCACCAGCACCCATCTCTGCGCGCTGCGCAGGGCGGCGCTGCGCCCGCGGACGCGTCGCCACACGATGACCACGAGCGCCGGCGCCAGGATCGCGAGGGCGACCACGACGGTCGCGAGGAAGCCGCTGGTCAGTCCGAGGTCCACGACGGCACCTCCGCACTCGCGTGCTTCACGAGTGGGCCGGGGCGAAGCCGGGCGAGACGGTCCCGAGCCAGGTGAGCGCCACGGGGAGCCACGGCTTCCACAGAGGAGTTCGGTGTCCTCCGGTCGCGACGACGTGCGCGCTCACGGCCAGGGGAGCGCGGGCCGAAGCGATGAAGGGCAGCGTCGTCGGTGCCGATTGCGAGTCCTGCTTCGAGGCGTAGATCCACGCGGCGACCGGCGGCGGGTCTGTGCCGGCACGGGCGACGAGGTCATACCTCGCGGCCCGCACGTCGGTGGGAGCGTAGGGCTGCCAGTTGCCCCACTCGACCCGGAAGTAGCCGCCGATGGAGATGAACGCGCCGAACGTGTCGGGGTGGAGCATCGCTGCCACCGCAGCGCACCAGGCACCTGCGGACGGTCCCCACGTCGCCCACGACCCGCGGTCGGTCCGCGTGCGGAAGGTGCTGCGCACCCACGCGGGGATGTCGACGCTGATCCAGGTCTCCACCTGGTCGCCGGCCGAGGCGCCTCCAGGGCCGTTGGCGCACTCGGTGTCGCGACCGGCCGGGGTCCAGGGCTGCGCCATCACGGCGATGGTCGGGGCGAGCGCGTGCTGGTCGGCCAGCGAGCCGAGCTGCGCCGCGAGGTCGTAGGCCTTGGAGGTGGAGGTCACGACGCTGGGGTAGCCGCCGAACCCCTCGAGCACGGGATAGCGGTGCGTCGCGTCGGCCGGGTCGGAGTATCCGGTCGGAAGGATGACCTGCACGTCGCTCGTGACCCTTGACGCGCCGCCGGTCACCGCGTAGGTCGTGCTGATCGAGTCCTGCGCCACCACCACGGCCGTCGAGGGTGGTGGCGGTGGCTGCTGGGGGATCACGGTGGCGACGATGGCCTTGTGCGGGGAGCCGCCCGTGACCGTGGCGACCGCAGGAGCTGTCGTGCCCTGAGCCGTCGTCGCACCGATGAGGTCGGACCAGTCGCCGAAGAACTGGAACTGGTGGTTGACCACTGCGAGCGCGAGGAGCAGCGCAAGAGCGTTGACCAAGGTGATGAGGCCCAACCGGCCCAGGACGGTCCAGAAGGCGGTGCGTGCCAGTCGCGGCCACAGCAGCACCGTCACCACGATGGCTGCGACCGCGAGCACAGCGAGCAGCATGAGCAGCTTGACTCCCAGTAGATTCACCGAGGGCTCCTCGTGCTCGAGATCGTCGTGGGCGCAACGGGATCGAGCCGCCTGCGTGTTGTGCCTCGACGGGCCTGGGCTCGACGTGCGAGCACCCCTGTCGACATCGCCGGGCTGGCCGGTGCCTGTGCGGGCGCCTCGGCCGAGGTCGGAACGGGACGGTGGAACGGTCGAGGGAGAAACGACTCGGCGCGAAGGTAGGCCCACGTGACGCGCGCGAGCCCACCCGCGCGGGGGTAGAGCAGGTAGCGACTGCGCCACTGCGGGCAGAACTTGGCGTTGAAGCGGTAGAGGGTGTCGACCTGAGTGAGGCGCGAGGCACCCCGCAGCACAGCACCCCAGATGCGTGCCACCGGGCCGGCGCCGATTCGCTGGGAGCGCTCGATCGCTTCGCGGAACACGGCGAAGTTCAACGACACCTCGCAGACACCGAGGTCTCCCGCGCGTGCCATGAGCTCGGAGATCATGAGCTCGTTGACTCCCGGCACGGCGTACGAAGCCCGTCGCATCACATCGAGCGAGAGCCGGTCGGAGCCACCCCATGGCACGAGCGACAGCAGGGCCTGCGTCGTCCCGTCGAGGTCGGCCGTCACGATCACGGCGTCCGGGTCCCGCGCGAGGTCGAGTCGCCCCAGCGCCATGGAGAAGCCTCGTTCGATGGCCGCGCCCCGCCACAGGTCGGCGAGGTCAGCCAGGTGCTCGAGCTCGTCAGGGGGCAGAGCACAGAACCTGGCGATGCGCACGGTGCAGCCGGCCCGCTGGGCGCGCGTAACCGCCTGCCGGGTGTTGCGCATCGCGCGTCCGTCGAGGGTGTATGTCGACGTGCACAGCACCGCCTCGTCGCCGAACTCGAGGGCGACGAGGCCCGCGTGCTTCGTCCAGGCACGTGCACCGGCCTCGGTGGCGGCGGCGACCGCGGGCACGGCTGAGTTGGCCCGCGCGTGGTCGACGAACGCGGTGATGGCCTCCGGCCAGGCTGCCTGAGGGCCGAGCGGGTCGCCGGCAGCGAGGAGCGTGCCGTTGACCATCCGGTAGGAGATGCCGGCGCGGCGTCCCGCACCCCACACGACGGCGCGGTCGTCGCGCAGCGCGAAGTAGGCCAGCGAGTCGCCCCCGCCGTACGTCGCGACAAGGGCGCGCACGTCGCGGTCGTCGTCGTCAGACTTGGGCTCGAGCAGCCGGGGCGCGCGCAGCACGAGGGCACCCGTGACGAGCACGGTCATGGCCGCGAGTGCGACGAGGAGGTAGTAGACGGCGTCGGCGTCGCGCGTGGGACCAGACGTCACGGGTGACTCGATGCCGACGAAACCCTGCACGGTCGCGAGCAGCCGGTCCTTCGGTGAGAGTCCGGTGCCGAGGTGCTGGTCGAGGGCGGTGACGGCGAGCCAGCCGAGCAGCGTGCTCGAGACGAGCATCAGGCCACCGACAGCGAGCGCACGGCTACGGCCGATCGGCTCGGAACGGCCGATGAACCTGCCGCGATGACCGACGAGCAGGGCGAGCAGCACGGCGGTGACGACCACGATCACGTAGCGGGCCTGGGTGGCCTGGAGGAGGAGCTCGAGCGTGAGCAGAGCGACGGTGATGCGCCACGCGCGTCGCTTGCCCCGGCTCAGGTTGAGCGCCAGCCCGACGAGCAGCACCCCGACCGCGACGCTGACGGCCGCCGACGCCGAGACCACGGTGCCGGGCAGCACGTCGGTGAGGAACTCGACACGGTGGAACAGCCCAGGGCGCATGACCGACAGCACGTTGCTGAGCCCGATCAGCAGCACCAGCGCCCCGGCCACGTGCCGGGTCTCGATCCGTCGAAACGACATGCAGCCCCACCTCGTCGATGCTGTCCAGGGCCACCACGTCCGAGGGGCGACGAAAGTTCCCAGGAATCTGCCAGGCGACGCTGAGAGATCTGTATGTGTTTCCCCAGGTCCGCGAGTTCAACGTGCCGCTCGGTCGGAGCGATCACGCGGGTGAGCTGGTCTGGCTGCCGGTGCTATGAGGTGGCAGCCAGCCGGGCGACCTCGGCGGTCCGGTCGATCCAGTAGCGGCGCTTGGGTTCGTTGTCACCGTCGGGCACGACGTTCTCGAGCACGCCTCCGGCGCCCTCGATGGTGCGCGCCGACCCGACGTTGTCGTCGTCGCACGTGACGAGCACGCGCTCGACGCCGAGGGAGTCGGTGACCTCGAGCGCCTGCCGCAGGATCTCCGCGGCATAGCCGCGTCGACGGTGGGCGGGGCGTACGCCGTAGCCCACGTGCCCGCCGAAGCCGAGCAGCCACTCGTTGAGCTCGTGCCTGACCGACACCCGGCCGACGAGCGACCCGTCGACCTCAGCGAGGAAGAACGATGCCGGCACCTTGCCCGCATCGACGTCGCCGGCCGCAGCGCGCTCGGTGCGGGCCAGGAGGTCGGCGAAGGTGTCGCCGTCGTCGAGGAAGACGAAGCCGAACGCGTCCTCGGCGAGCTCGCGCTGCGCCGCCATCACCTCGACCTCGTCGGCGGCAGTCATCGGCCGCAGCACGAGTCGCGGGTCGGCGGTGTCGGTCACAGGTTCTCCTTCGGTCGGAGCCCCAGACTAGGGACGACGCCCGGTCTCGCGCCCGTGCAATTCGGTGCGGCGATGCGTCACGACGTACGCACGATGGTGAGGCCGGCCATGGTCGGCACGTACACGTCGCTGCCCGAGATCGCGGGGGTGGCGAAGCGCGAGGTGACTCCGACGGTGACCTGACCCAGCGACTGGCCGTTGGTCGGGTCGATCGTGTGCAGCACGCCCGCACCGGGATCGAGCGACCACACGCGACCGCCTCCGACGACCGGTGATCCGGTGACCGCCGAGTCGCTCTGCCACAGCACGTCCATCGCGCCGGTCGATGAGATGCGTACGGCGCGAAGGCCGTCGGTGCAGGGCACGTAGACCACGTCGTCGACGACGGCCGTGCCGCCGAAGGAGGTGCACACCGATGCCTGCGATACCTCGCCGCCGATGCCGCCGAGGTGACCCTGCCGCAGCACGTACGCCGTACCTGACTTGCCGGCGATGAAGACCCACCGGTCACCGACCAGCGCCGGGCCTTGGGAGCCGAGGTCGAGGTCGTCGGCGTTGTCGCTCGCCCACGACGACGGCGAGAACGAGTCGACGAGTGTCGTGCCGTCGAGCTCGAGCACCGAGTCGCTCGTGTCGTAGGGATCGCCTGGCCCCGATGCTCCGTTGCCGACGGCGACGAGCAGGTGCCCGTCGTCGGTGAGCGTCGGGCCTGGGGGAGTCCAGATCCCGGCCTCGCGCGGCGTCGGGACTGTGTAGGCCGTGGGGGTGTGCGGCCCCGCCAGCGGTACGCCGACGAGCCGACCCTTGTAGTCGCCGCAGTCGCCAGCGAGGCCACCGAACGGCACCCACACCTTGCCGCCCGCGAGAGAGAGCGCACCGCGCTGCTGCATGGCCTTCGCGTCGACGCCGGGGAGGTCCACGCTGGTGCGCCAGGACACCGTGCCGTCGAGCGGGCTGAGGGCGACGAGCTCGTGGCTCGGAGGGCCGCCGTGCTCCGCCACGAGGTAGAGGAGCTTCGTCGTCGCGTCGTAGACCGGTGTGCCCGTGATGCCGAGCGGGTCGATGTTGCCGCACGGCAGCTCGGACCGTGTTGCGGGTGTGCCGAGCGACGTGCGCCAGAGCTGACGGCCCGTGCTGTCCAGCCCGACGACGACGTTGCGCTCGGTCGCCACGACCGCGGTCCCGCCGATGACGAGGGGCGAGGCGTAGACGGCTGCGCCGAGGTCAAGAGCAGCGACGACGGTCGGAACACCAGCGGCCACCGGCATCGATGCGGAGACGCCCGTGCGCCGCAGGTCACCGTGGTAGGTCGGCCAGTCGTCGCCTGCCGCAGGCTGGACGGTCCCGGTCGGTGCGGACGCGCTGGTCGTGCTCGAGGTCGTGGGTGGAGTCGAGGCCGTCGGTGCGACGCCCGTGCTCGAACAGGCAGCGAGCGTCACCGAGGCGACGACGACCACGGCTGCGCGCACACCCCAGTCTCACCCCGCCGCCGTGGCGCCGCGACCGGTCTCCCCGAGCAGTCACCGCATCGTGACCACCGAGGCCGGTCGATCCGGTCGGTGCGCGCCCGCGGCTCCTACGGTCGGTCAGTCGACGAGGGTGACCGCGTCCCCGATGTGGATGCGACCGGGGGTGACGGCGTCGGCGTAGACGCCGAAGTAGAAGCCGGCACCGAACTCCGGCGTCTCCTGGCGCCCCTTGAAGGCGCCGATGAGCTTGAGCGTCCGCACGTCGATGTCACCCGTGTCGGGGTGCCTCGTCGTCGCGGCACAGCGCTTCACAGGACCGCCGGCGCGTACGACGACGTCACCGAGCTGCAGCGTGCGGCCGTCCCAGCCGTCCTCGGCGAGCGGCGCCGATCCCGAGATCTCGACGTTCATCCGGAATCGTCGACCGTCGACCTGCTCGCCATGGTTGCGCGCCGCGAGCTCGGCCGTCGAGGCGGATCCGAGCAGCGTGAGACCGGCCACGTCGAAGGCGCCCGAGTCTCCGATGACGAGGCGTACCGGTGTGCCCGCGACGCGCGTGAACAGCGAGCCCCAGCCGGTCGCGATGTGGCCGGCGACGTCGCGGAGGCCATAGAAGTCTGCGGTCACCGGCTCTCCGCGCTCGACGACGTCGGAGCGCATCAGCCCGTCGGGCCCGTGGACCGACAGCACGCCGGTGGTGGCGTCGTAGTCGGCGCTGAGCCGCATGATCCCGCCGAGGTCGGTGCAGCTGATCGGCTCGTCCTTGTCGTCGACGAGGAAGAGCGCGCGATCGCCGACGATGCCGTCAGCAGTGACGTCGATGTGGCTCGGGTGGTGCAGCGCGAGGCCCTTCACCGGCGTCACCGACAGCAGAGACACCGTCATGTCAGACCCGTGCGTCATCGTCGTCTCCGAGGTGGTGGTGAGGCGTGATCGACCAGCGGTCGAGGGTGTGATCCTCGCAGATGTTGGCGACGGCGACAGGCATCAGTCTTCGCCGACACGAGCCCCGCGGTGTGCCGGCCAGGTTGTTCCTGGGGACAGCCTGTGGATACAACGATCGCGTAACAGCAAGCACCACAACGTGTTTCGGGGTTGACCCTCGCTCATACAGGTGTACGATTCACACATGGTCGAGCAGCGATGGGCGGAGACGGCGCCCACCCGCGTGCCCGTCGTCGTCCTGGCGGCGGTCGACACCCGTCATGGTCTTGCTCGCCTGTCGCAGGTGTGGGCTGACCGGTTGAGTGCGGCGTTGGCCCAGCCGGTCACCG
>JANMBJ010000117.1:0-4789 GCA_031360335.1 Candidatus Nanopelagicales bacterium | reverse complement strand
CCCGCTCACCTCACCGCCAGCGGTCGCTCGCTGCTCGCGCACCTGCCCGCGGCCCAGGTGCGGGCGCTCTTCCCGACGCGGATGCCTTCACCTCGCGCACCGGTCACGGACCGACCTCGTTGCGCGAGCTGCGCGAGCTGATCCGGGTCGAACGCGGACGCGGGTACGCCGAGGAGGACGGTCTCGTCACGTCCGGCTACGCGTCGGTGGCCGCCTGCGTCTTCGACCACGGCGGCCGCCCGACAGCCGCCGTCGCCGTGACATTCGCGGGACACGCCGACGTAGGCCGACGGAACCGACTTGCACGTGCAGCGGTCGCCACGGCCGACGCCCTGACAGCTCGCATCTCCGGCCGGCGGCCAGGCTGACGAACGGACTCGCGGACCCCCAGCGGTCAGTGCTTCTTGGCGGGGACGATCTCGATGGCGCCGCTGCCGGCCTTTGCCTTCTTGTCGGCGCGCTTCTCCTTGATGGACTTTCCGGCCGTCTTCTTCTGCAGGTGCTGTCGCGGAGACTTGTCGGCCATGGTGGTGGCTCCTCACGAGCCGAGGGCCTGAACGGCCCCGTGACTCACGACAGTACGCGCACACCTCCGGCCGCGACGACGTACGAGGGTTCTCAGGTCGTGGCGCTGAACTGGTCGCGCCAGGAGTGCGTGGGCTCGTAGCCAAGCACGCGACGTGCCTTGTCGATGCTCAGCAGCGTCTCGGTGCCGGTCACCGGGCGCTTGAGGGGTACGCCGGGGAACACGGCCGCGGCGAGGTCAGCGCTCGGCGTGGTCATGCAGGTGTCGGCGTTGGCGATGATGAAGACGGCGTATCCCGTGAGGTCCGCCTCGAGCGCCTTGCGCACGGCCTGGGCGCCGTCGCGGGCGTCGATGTAGCCCCACGCGTTCCACTTGCGGGTCATCGGGTCGTCCTCGAAGGACGGGAAGGCCGCATACTCCGCCGGTTCCATCACGTTGGAGAAGCGCAGGCCCACGATCTTCGCGGCCGGGTTCCACCGGCAGAAGTGGTGCGCCATCTCCTCCTCGACCGCCTTGCCGAGGGCGTATGACGACTCCGGTCGTACGCGGTAGTCCTCGTCGATCGGGAGATACGGCGGCGGGGTGTCGAGAGGCAGCCCGAGGACCGTCTCGCTCGAGGCCCATACGACGTTGGTGATGCCGGCGACGCGTGCTGCTTCGAACACGTTGTAGGTCGAGACGACGTTGTTGGCGAAGGTCGCGGCGTTGGGCGCCATCCCCGGTGCGGGGATGGCCGCGAGGTGCACGACGCCGTCGAGGGAGTCATAGCGGTCGTCGAGGCGGGTGAACGCTCCGAGCACCTGGCCGTAGTCGGTCATGTCGATGCGCGTGACGCCCTCGGTCCACCCCGGCGGCACCACGGCGTCGAGCACGACCACGTCGTAGCCGTGCTCGTGCAAGTCGGCGACCACCGCCCGACCGAGCTTGCCGCTGCCACCGGTCACCGCGATGCGTGCCATGCCGCTGCCTCCACGAGATCGTCCGTCGTACGCCGTCCCTCACCCTCGCACGAGCCCCGCACGGATGCCCGTCGCGGGTCGAGGTCAGTGCACCTCGCGGACCTCGTCGCCCTGGACCAGAGGCTGGTCCATGATCCGGCGATACGGCACGGTCAGCGGGCGCACCGAGCCGTCGAGGACGGTCTGCGCATCGGTGCTCGCGAACAGCTGCGCGAGACGGGCGACGACGCCGGTCCATCCCGTCTGGTGCGAGGCACCGATGCCGGCTCCGTTGTCTCCGTGGAAGTACTCGTAGAAAAGGATGTTCGCGTTCCAGGTCGGGTCGGTCTGGAACTTCTCGGTGTCGCCGAAGACCGGGCGGCGGCCGTCGGCGTCGCGGGTGAACGTGGACACGAGCCGGTCACTCAGCTCCTGGGCGACCTCGTACAACGTCATCTCGTTGCCCGACCCGGTGGGGCACTCGATGCGGAAGTCGTCGCCGTAGTAGAGGTAGAACTGCAGCAGTGCGCGGACGAGCAGCACGTTGACCGGGAACCACACCGGGCCGCGCCAGTTGGAGTTGCCGCCGAACATGCCTGTGGTCGACTCCGCCGGCTCGTAGGCGACGGTGTAGGTCTGGCCGTCGAGCTCGAAGACATACGGGTGCTCCTGGTGCCACTTCGACACCGAACGGATGCCGTGGGCCCCGAAGAAACGGTCCTCGTCGAGCATCTTCGACAGGATGCGACGCAGCTTGTCCTCATTGACCAGCGACAGCAGGCGCCGGCCGTGCACCCCGGGCACCAACGGGTCCGCCGTTCCGGCGAGGAGGTCACCGTTGCGGTCGAGGTAGGTCCGGATCTGCTCGGCGACATGCGGAAAGCGCTCGAGGGTCTCCTGGGGGAGCACCGAGGTGGCACAGAGCGGCAGCAGGCCGACGAGAGACCGCACCTCGATCCGGCGGCCGCTGCCGTCGGGCAGACGCAGCACGTCGTAGAAGAAACCGTCCTCCTCGTCCCACATCTCGTCCGGGTGGTCGCCGAGGGGGTCCATCGCCATCGCGATCTGGAAGTAGTGGTGCACGAACTTCACGATGAAGCCCTCATAGGCAGGGTCGTGCTCGGCCAGGGCGATCGCGATCTCGAGCATGTTCTGGCTGAAGAACGCCATCCACGCGGTGCCGTCGCTCTGCTCGAGCGTGCCGCCCGACGGGATCCCCTGGCTGCGGTCGAAGACGCCGATGTTGTCGAGACCGAGGAAGCCACCCTGAAACACGTTCTTGCCGCTGGGATCCTTACGGTTGACCCACCACGTGAAGTTGAGCAGCAGCTTGTTGAACGCGGCGGAGAGGAACTCCACGTCGTCGGCGTCCTTCACGTCACCGACACCGGACATCTCACGCTCGAGGCCGTAGACCAGCGAGAGCGCCCAGGCGTGCACCGGAGGGTTGACATCGCTGAAGTTCCACTCGTAGGCCGGGATCTGGCCGGTCGGGTGCAGATAGGGCGAGGACAGCATCAGGTCGAGCTGCCCCTTGGCGAAGTCGGGGTCGACCATCGCGAGCGCGACCGTGTGGAAAGCGAGGTCCCACGCTGCGTACCACGGGTATTCCCACGTGTCGGGCATCGAGATGATGTCGTCGTTGAGCATGTGGAACCACGACGCGTTGCGGACTCCCCCTCGCACCGGCGGGCGCAGCGGGTGTGCCTGGTGCTCGCGCAGCCATAGGTCGAGGTCGAAGTAGTAGTGCTGCTTGGTCCACAGCATCCCGGCCAGCGCCTGCCGCATCACCGACGCCGTGTCCGCGTCGAGCGACGGCGGGGTGATCGCGGAGTAGAACTCGTCGGCGTCGGTCAGCCGGGCGTCGAGCACCTCGACTACGTCAGCGAACGCATCGACGCCTGGCAGCGGCGCCACCTGGTTCAGGCGTACGACGATGGACACTTCGCGCTGGGCCCGGACGACGCCGTGCCACCGCACCCCGACCTTGGTGCCCGAGTCGCTGGTGACCGCCCCGGCGAGACCATGCACCACGGCAGAGTCGACACCTGACTTGACGAAGGCAGAAGCGTTGGGGGTGTTGAAGATGCGCTCGTTGTCGGTCTCGTTCTCGGTGAACATCAGTTCGGCTTCGTCAGGCACGTGAAGGTAGTAGTCACCCAGCGATGCGTGGTGGGCGTGGACCGCGGTGGCCCGCTGGCCCGTGCCCGGCTGCTCCGCACCCGACCGCCGCAACGATGGCTTGGCGTCGTCGTAGCCCCACGACCAGGTGTTGCGGAACCACAGCGTGGGCACCAGGTCGATCGCTGCATCCGCGTCGCCACGGTTGCGCGCAGTGACACGCATGACCAGGTCGGTCGGTCCGGCTTTCGCGTAGTCGACCTCGATGTCGAAGTAGCGGTCGTCGTCGAAGATCCCGGTGTCGATGAGCTCGTACTCACTGTCGGCGTAGCCGCGCGACGCGTTCGTCGCGATGAGGTCTTCATAGGGGAATGCCGCCTGCGGATACTTGTAGCGCCAGCGCATCCACGCGTGCGTGGGGGTGTTGTCGGTGTAGAAGTAGTACTCCTTCACGTCCTCGCCATGGTTGCCCTCGGAGTTCGTGAGGCCGAACAGTCGCTCCTTGATGATGGGATCCGCGCCGTTCCAGAGCGCGAGCGACAGGCACAGCAGACCCTTGTCGTCGCTGACGCCGGCCAGGCCGTCCTCTCCCCAGCGGTAGGCACGTGACCTCGCCTGGTCGTGCGTGAAGTAGGACCAGGCATCACCGTCGGCGCTGTAGTCCTCGCGCACCGTGCCCCACTGGCGCTCGCTGAGGTAAGGCCCCCACTGCCGCCACGGCACACCCTCGCGCGCCTCGCGCAGCCGTACCTCTTCCGCCGTCAGCACCATGCCAGCCTCCCGCCGCCCACCCTAGGGATCCACGGCGAGTCTGGGCCGAGAACGGTCGGCCGTTCACCGGACTGTCACACGCCGATCTACCGGGGGACCATCGGGTGGTCCCATCGGCAACGCTGGCGGGCAGATCGCGCGGGCCTCCCGGCGACGGTGAGGTGTGCCCGTCGTGTCGGCGCGGACGCCAATCCTGGGGACAGCCTGGGGATACAACGATCGCGTAACAGCAAGCACCACAACGTGTTTCGGGGTTGACCCTCGCTCATACAGGTGTACGATTCATACATGATCGAGCAGCGATGGGCGGAGACGGCGCCCACCCGCGTGCCCGTCGTCGTCCTGGCGGCGGTCGACACCCGTCATGGTCTTGCTCGCCTGTCGCAGGTGTGGGCTGACCGGTTGAGTGCGGCGTTGGCCCAGCCGGTCACCG
>JANMBJ010000006.1:0-2962 GCA_031360335.1 Candidatus Nanopelagicales bacterium | reverse complement strand
CGAGATCGGCCGATCGTCCCTGACTGGTCCGGCGACCGTCATCCTGGCCGGCATCTCGGTCGGCCTCGAGTCGGCGGTCTACTCCGCCATCCTCATCGCCGCCGCGGTGTTCGCAGCGTCGATGCTCGGCGGTGGTTCGGTGGTCCTCGGCCTGTTTGCTGTCGCGCTCGCGGGCTGCGGCCTGCTCACCACGGTCGGCGTCATCGTCTCGATGGACACCTTCGGCCCGGTGTCGGACAACGCCCAGGGCATCGCGGAGATGTCCGGCGACATCAGCGAGGAGGGTTCGCGTGTGCTCACCAGCCTCGACGCCGTCGGCAACACCACGAAGGCCATCACCAAGGGCATCGCGATCGCGACGGCCGTGCTCGCCGCGACCGCGCTGTTCGGGTCGTTCCGTGACGCCGTCCAGACTGCGATCAGCACCCTCACCAACGCTGACATCGCCGACCGCCCGAGCCAGTACGACCAGCTGCAGTACTTCGGCATCCTCAACATCGCCGACCCGCGCAACCTGGTCGGCCTGATCATCGGCGCCTCGGTGGTGTTCCTCTTCTCGGGTCTGGCGATCAACGCCGTGTCCCGCGCTGCCGGCGCCGTGATCTTCGAGGTGCGTCGCCAGTTCCGCGAGCACCCGGGGATCATGGACTACACCGAGAAGCCGGAGTACGGCAAGGTCGTCGACATCGTCACGCGCGACTCGCTCCGTGAGCTCATCACGCCGGGTCTGCTCGCGGTGCTCACCCCGATCGCAGTGGGCTTCGCCCTCGGCGTCGGTGCTCTGGGCTCCTACCTCGCCGGCACCATCGCGACCGGTGCCCTCATGGCGGTGTTCCTCTCGAACTCCGGCGGCGCCTGGGACAACGCGAAGAAGTTCGTCGAGGACGGCCACTTCGGTGGCAAGGGATCCGAGGCGCACGCCGCCACCGTCATCGGTGACACCGTCGGCGACCCGTTCAAGGACACCGCCGGCCCGTCGATCAACCCGCTGATCAAGGTGATGAACCTCGTCGCCCTGCTCGTCGCGCCCGCGGTCGTCACGATGACCCTCAAGGCCGACAACTGGCGCTTCGTCATCGCGGGTGTCGCGCTGGCAATCGTCGTGACGTCGGTCGTCATCGCGCGAGGACGTCCGATCACCGTCGGAGACGATCCCGACATGGACGAGATCACCGAGGAGCACCCGGTGCACGCGGACTCCGAGACGATCGTCTCCGACCACGTCCACACCGAGGGCGACGGTCACCAGCACTGACCTTGCCGAGGTGAAGCCCGCCAGGGATTCACCTCGGCGCACGATGCGGGCCCGGAGGGATTCCCTCCGGGCCCGCATCGCGTCACGACGTCCGACATGATCGGACCATGCGGTTCAGGCGATGAGCGACCAGGGCGACCGGGCCGCAGCGGCACGGGTGCGCGAGGTCTTCCTCGACGCCGGCTTCACCGCTGACGGACTGCTGTCCGTGCTCGGTGCTTCCGCGTACGCCGGGCTCGGCCGCGGGGAGCCGGTGCCGGCCCGGCGCGCCCTGCAGGACCGCCACGACGCGACCGCTGAGCTCGTACGCCTTTTCGTCCTCGGTGACACCGTGCCGAGGCAGGACGCCGTACGTCGGTTGCCGCTCGACGACCTCGTCGCGCTAGGGCTGGTCGGGGGCGCGAGCGAGATGCGAGCGCTCGTCGACGTCCGGCCCTATGGCGAGAGCGACACCGACTGGTACGTCGTGAGCGACCACGGCCCGGACTCCGCCGGTCACGGGGAGGCCGAGGTGTCAGCCGACCATGTGCTCGGAGTCGGTGGTGCGTCGCTGACCCTCGCGCGCATCACGCCGCGCGATCCCGTCGAGCGCGCGCTCGACCTTGGCACCGGGTGCGGGGTGCAGGCACTCCACCTCGGTCGGCACGCACGGCAGGTGGTCGCGACGGACCGCAACCGTCGCGCGCTGCGCCTCGCCGCTATCACCGCGGCGCTCTCGGGGCAGGACTGGGACCTGCGTGAGGGCTCGCTCTTCGAGCCGGTCGGTGCCGAGACGTTCGACCTCGTCGTGAGCAACCCGCCCTTCGTCATCTCACCCGGCCTGAGCTACACCTACCGCGACGGTGGGTTCCACGCCGATGACCTCGGCCGTCTCCTCGTCCAGCAGTCGCCCCCGCGTCTCGCCGACGGCGGCACCGCGGTGATCCTCGCCAACTGGCTGCACGTGCACGGCGAGGACTGGCGTGATCGCGTGGCGGGCTGGGTCGCTGGCACCGGCTGCGACGCGTGGGTGGCCCAGCGCGAGGTGCAGGACCCGGCTGAGTACGTCGGGCTCTGGCTGCGCGATGCCGGTGGTCTCAGCGAGGAGCCGGAGGCGAGGGCGGAGCACGACCGGCGCTATGCCGAATGGCTCGATGCCTTCCGGCACATGGACGCTGACGGCATCGGGTTCGGCTGGATCGTGCTGCACCGAGGCGGTACGTACGGCGCCCAGGGACCTCGTATCGAGGACGTTGCACAGGCTCCGCGCCAGCCTCGCGGAGACGAGGTCGCGGCCCTGGTCGCGGCCCGCGCGGGATGGGCGACGTACGACGCCCTCGCCTTGCTGGACGCCTGCCCGCGACGCGCTCCCGGCCTTCGCATCATCGAGCAGGAGCGCGCCGACGACAGCGGTCACCTCAGAGCCCTGCCGCCGCTCGTGGGTCTCGCCGACGGTTGGCGCGGCGACTCCCTCACCGACTCGGTGACCCTGCACCTGCTCCGAGCCTTCGACGGCGCCACGACGCTCAGCGACGCCGTCGACTCAGCCGCAGCGGCCTACCACCTCGACCCCGACGACGTCCTCCCCGGAGCCCTCCTCACCGTCCGCCACCTCACCGAAACCACCCACCTCCACCTCCCCTAACCCCACCATCCCCCGCATATCGGACCCCCCTTTCGGATGAATGTGCCCCAGGACGCCATAGGCGCATCCGAGGCGCCCCAATG
>JANMBJ010000146.1:0-3366 GCA_031360335.1 Candidatus Nanopelagicales bacterium | reverse complement strand
CCGACCCTCTCCCCCGTCAACGACGGTGGGCCAGGAGATCGTTCCGCCCGGCCCACCGTCCTACGTTCACTCAGTGCGAACACAGGTTCGCCTCAGCAGGCGTCAGCCCGGGATCAGGCCGTCGTCGTTGAGCATGTCGCGGATGTCGTCCTCGCTCGCGTCGGCGAACGGCAGGATCACCGACGACTCCTCGAGGTGGTCGGCCGGAGGTCGCACTCCGACAGATCGGACCTTGTCGAGCAGGGCGTCGAGCGCCTGACGGAAGTTGTCCTCCGACGTGCGCAGCGCCGCTTCGAGCTCGGCGTCGAGCCGGTTGATCGCGTCGAGCTCCGTGTCGGGGACGACGAACTGTCCCTCGCCGAGGATCCGGATCAGCATCGCGCCATCCCTCCTAGGCCTGCTTCTCGTCAGCCACCGGAGCGGCTGCCGGAGCTTCGATGGCCGGTGCCACGGGGGCGCCGGACACCTCGGCCTTGAGGGCCGCGAGCTGGCTCTCGACGTCGCTGCCGCTCGCCATCCGCTCGAGCTCGAGGGTGATGTTGTCCTTCGAGGTCCCGGTGGAGTCCTCGAGCGCACCCGAGGCGAGCAGCTCGTCGATCGCCTGGCCGCGTGCCTGCATCTGCGCCGTCTTGTCCTCGGCGCGCTGCATGGCCATGCCGACGTCGCCGAGCTCCTCGGAGATGCCGGAGAAGGCCTCGTTGATCTTGGTCTGAGCCTCCGCCGCGGAGTAGGTCGCCTTGATGGTCTCCTTCTTGGTCCTGAAGGCCTCGACCTTGGCCTGAAGTCGCTGGCTGGCCGCGACCAGCTTCTCCGCCTGGTCGGCGAGCTGTGCGTGCTGCGTCTGGAGGTCGGCGATCTGGGTCGCGAGACCCGATCGGCGGGTGAGCGCTTCGCGAGCCAGGTCCTCGCGGCCACCGGCCAGCGCCGCTTTCGCCTGGCCCTCGAGCTTGTCGCTCTGCTGCTGGAGCGCGGTGAGCTGGAGCTCGAGGCGCTTGCGGCTGGTCGCGACGTCGGCGACGCCCCGGCGGACCTTCTGCAGCAGCTCGAGCTGCTTCTCATAGGAGTAGTCCAGCGTCTCGCGCGGGTCCTCGGCCTTGTCCAGCGCCTTGTTGGCCTTGGACTTGAAGATGAGGGTGAAGCGTTGCCAGAGACCCATCGCGGGCTCCCCTTCGATCGTGGAGTCAGGTGATACGGCGACGTCGCACGTCGCACCGGTCCAACCTAGCCGCCGTCTCGGCACCTGTCGCCCGGCTCGACCACCACGGGGCTTGAGCGTTCGCTGAGGGCAGCACGGAGACTGCGACGCGGTGGTGGGGCCGTAGGCTGACGCTGTGTTCCGCCGTAAGCCCTCCGAGGCCTCCCCCACCGACATCCCCGAGTCCGTCACACCGGGCAAGGGTCGGCCGACGCCCACCCGCAAGGAGGCCGAGGCGGCACGCAAGGCGGTCCTCACGGGGACGGCCGATCCCAAGGCAGCCAAGCGCGCCTCGCGCGACGCCGACCGCAAAGCCCGGATGGACGCCCAGTCGGCCCTGCGCGCCGGTGACGAGAAGCGCCTCCCCGCTCGCGACCGCGGACCGATCAAGGCGTTCGTGCGAGACGCCGTCGACGGCCGGATCAGCCTCGGCGAGCTCTTCATCCCCGTCGCCGTGCTCGTGCTGGTGCTCGGCTTCGTACGGGTCGAGATCGTGCAGGTGATCCTGCTGTGGGTCTGGCTGTTCATGCTCATCGGCGTCGTCATCGACTCCCTGTTCATCACCTGGCGGCTCCGCTCGACGTTGCCGACAGCGTTCCCCGGCGCCGACCCGAAGATCAGCATCGGTCGCGACGAGCGCGGTCAGGACGTCTACGGCACCAAGGGCGCGATGCTCTACGGCGTCATCCGCAGCCTGCAGATCCGCAAGCTGCGACTGCCCCCGCCCAAGGTCCGGTGGAACGGCAAGCCGAAGGCCCCGAAGGCTGCCAAGGTCTGACGGCTCCACCGGCGTGCGTCGGCTCCGGCGCATAGGCTCGGCGCATGAAGCATCGACTCCTCGGCCGCAGCGGCCTCAAGGTCAGCGAGATCTCCTACGGCAACTGGGTGACCCACGGGTCCCAGGTCGAGGAGGACGCCGCCATCGCGTGCATCAACGCCGCACTGGACGTCGGCATCACCACCTTCGACACCGCCGACGTCTACGCCGAGACCCGCGCGGAGGCCATCCTCGGCCGTGGCCTCAAGGGCCAGCGGCGTGAGGGCCTCGAGATCTTCACCAAGGTCTACTGGCCTACCGGCGCGGGTCCCAACGACCGTGGCCTCTCGCGCAAGCACATCCACGAGAGCATCAACGGCTCGCTGAAGCGCCTCGGCACCGACTATGTCGACCTCTACCAGGCGCACCGCTATGACCACGAGACGCCTCTCGAGGAGACCATCCGGGCGTTCGACGACCTCGTCCGCGCCGGCAAGGTGCTCTACGTCGGTGTCTCGGAATGGGATGCCGAGCAGATCCGCGCGGCCGTCGAGATCGCCGACCGGATGGGCTTCGACCGGCTCATCTCCAACCAGCCGCAGTACTCCATGCTCTACCGCGTCATCGAGGCCGAGGTCGTGCCCACGAGCGTCGAGCTCGGGCTCGGACAGATCGTGTGGAGCCCGATCGCGCAGGGCATCCTCACCGGGAAATACCTTCCGGGCCAGCCGCCGCCCGCGGGGTCACGGGCCACCGACCCGATCAACGGTCACTTCACGGAGCGGCTGCGCACCGACGACATCCTCACCCGGGTGCAGGGCCTCAAGCCGCTCGCCGAGCAGGCCGGGCTGACGATGGCGCAGCTCGCCGTCGCGTGGGTCCTGCAGCACGACTTCATCTCGTCGGCGATCATCGGCGCGACCCGCCCCGAGCAGGTGACGGGCAACGTCGCCGCGTCCGGTGTGACTCTCGAGGCCGACCTGATGTCAGCGATCGACGGCGTGCTCGGCGACGTCGTCGTCCGCGACCCGCGACTCACCGTCTCCCCCGATCCTCGCGCGTGACCACCTGGACCTGGCGCTACGAGCGCACCGACGGTTCTGTCGTCACGGACGTGCCGGTGGGCACGCCGGACGGCTTCCCCGCGCAGGCCGACGCCGAAAGCTGGATCGGCGAGGAGTGGGCCGCTCTCCTCGAGGCCGGGGTCGACGCCGTCTTGTTGCTCGAGGACGAGCGGGTCGTCTACGGCCCGATGAGCCTGCACCCGGCAACCTGACGCGGCCCCGGACGCCCATCACCAGTACCTCGGGTTATCTTGGTCGTGCGGCTGCTTCTCCACCCCACAAACAGCAATACGACCAAGATCACGCGGGGTTGGGGGTAGTGCGGGTGGTGGTGGCGACGAGGGTGCCGG
>JANMBJ010000140.1:0-11237 GCA_031360335.1 Candidatus Nanopelagicales bacterium | reverse complement strand
GCCGCGTGCGGCTGTCAGGCCTTGACCGCGAGAACGGGGCAGGACGCCTCCAGCAGCACCTGCTGGGCGTTGCTGCCGAGGATGAGCTTGCCGACGGGGCTGCGCCGACGCAGGCCGATCACGATGAGGTCGGCGTCGACCTCGTCGGCGACCGCCACGAGGTCCTCGGCCGGGTCGACGCCACGGACGAGCTGGCGTACCTCGTGCTCGATCCCCGCGTCGTGCAGGATCGTGTGGACCCCGTCCATGTTCTCGTCGAGCTCCATCGCCGTGTCGCGGTCGAGGCTCGTGCCGCCCTTGTGGCTGTTGATCACGATGAGGCGGGCGCCGCGCTGCGACGCCTCGGCGATGGCTCGGTCGAGAGCAGCTCGACCCTCTGCGGTCTCGACGTACCCGACGACAATCGGGCTACCGATCTCACCCATCGCTCCTCCTCGAGCTCTGGTCGGCGGTCCCTCGACCGTCGGCAGCGCGAACCTAGCGCCTCCAGAGCCCTGTGGCGGCTCAAGACGCGGACCCAGATGCCGACACCTCGGAGGTGAGTGCCACCGTGTCTCGACCCAGTGACGCACTCTCCGCCGATCTTGACCGGACCCGGCGCACCCGTTCACTCGTCGAGCGACTCATCGCCGAGCCCGCGCTGCTCGGTCCGGACTTCAGCCCGATCCGCCGGCTCGACACCGAACCGACCGATCCTTCGAGCCTGCTGGGCTGGAAGGCGACCGGTCGCGGAGCACCCGGCACGGTGATCGCCGACACGCTCACCCTGCTCGCCCAGGCGGCCGAGCTCGGTCTCGTCGAACGCCTCGACTGGGCCTTCCGGGCCCACACCTTCGACCTCGCGCTGCACTCGGGCGTCATCGGCGAGCTGCACCTCACGCCGGAGCCCGAGACCTTCGGGACCCCGTGCCCTCCCCGCCTGGCCGTCTCGGTGCTGCGGGGCCGACGTGCCCTCAGCGTCTGCGCCGAGCTGCATGCCGACGCCTTCGACGACGAGCCCCGACTGCTGGCAGCCGTCGAGGAGATGCAGGGCTGGGGATGGCACATCGTCTACGCCGACGTGATCGGTACGCGGTCTGCCGCCAAGGCCGAACGTCTGGCGGCACGGGTGCGCCCAGCCTATGTGCACGTCGACGTCAGTGCCCCCGGCGCGATCACCGACCCGGCGACCGCGCGACTGCTCGAGACCACTCGTGACGTGGGAGCCGTGGTGCTCGCGATCGGTGTCGACTCGGCCGCGGACCGCGACACGGCCCTGGCCCTGGGTGCGACGTACGGTCGAGGCAGCCTGCTCGGACAGCCTGGTCCCGCACCCCGGTGACCAGACCGCCCGGTCACTTCACGAGGTGCGCGTGCGCGGCGCGGACGACGACGGTCAGCTGCTGCGACTGCGACAGCAGCGGTCCAGGCACGGCGAAGGGGCCCAGTCCCTCGACCACATACTGCGCCCGCCACACCGCCTCGACGCTCGCGTGGGCGGTCCCCGCACGCCGATAGACGTGACTCACGGAGGTGTCGGGCCAGGCACCGCCCGCCTTCACGGTCCAGACGCTCGCACCATCGCCGTAGACCCAGTGCCAGCGGACCCGCGAGTCGAGGGAGACGTCGAGGCCGATCACCGAGAGGTCGGCACCGATGATGCCCGACTCCGGCTGACCGGTGCGGAAGACGGCGGGGAGACCGACGAGCGCACCGTCTGCTGGTTGGGCTGCGGCACGCAGCGCGGGCAACGCCGCCAGGGCCAGGTCGTGCACCTGAGCGCCGACCTGATCGATCGTCTGCGGCGGACGCGGCCCCTGACAGGTCTCGCCGACCACCTCCCAGACTCCGTCGCCGTGCGAGAGCCAGATGCGGACGGGGATGGTGTCGACCGGGCAGCCGACGTGCAGGATCTTGCACTTGCCGGCTGACAGGTCGGCCTTCGTGCACAGCCGCGACACCCGCCACTGACAGTCGGTGCACGACGCGACCCGCGAGCGGTCACCCGGTGCACCGTTCCAGTGCCGCGCGGGGATCACGAGCCCACCGGCGCCGGTGTAGAGGTCGTGGGCAGGGTCCGGGGAGACGACGACACCGGTGGTCAGCACGGTGGCTGCTGGGGATCCCAGCACCGAGGTGGCGAACGTCGCGCTCGGGGCGAACGCCGCGGCTGGCGAGGCCGAGCCGGACGTGGCGGAGGTGCCGGACGTGCCGGTCGCTCCGACGGCAACGGTCGCGACGTGGGACGACGCGGTGACCGACGCGGACGCGGCAGGGGCGAGCAGGGTCAGGAACACAAGGGCCGCCAACGTGGCGACGGTGGGAGGACGACGAGGCATGTCTCGACGGTAAGCACGGGTTTCGGCGCGCCGCCAGAAACCTTGAGCGTGCGTGGAGGGAGCGTCACCCACACGCGCCTCTCCGCCCTCGCCGGGCACCTCCGACCCCGACGTCACAGTGCGCCAGGCTCGACGGCGCCCTCACCGTCGTCGGATTCGTCGTCAGTGTCGTCGTCAGTG
The DNA here is from genome assembly GCA_031360335.1 of Candidatus Nanopelagicales bacterium. GTDB lineage: Bacteria > Actinomycetota > Actinomycetes > S36-B12 > CAIYMF01 > Longivirga. The sequence continues at coordinate 8,739 of JANMBJ010000140.1, read as the reverse complement.
TCGTCGTCGGATTCGTCGTCCCAGTCGTCGTCCCAGTCCTCCTGCCGCTCGGCGGAGTCGGCGTCGTCCACGACGAGCTCAGCGAGCTCGTCGAGACTCGCAACCCCGAGCTCGACGAGGGCTGCGGCGACCTGCGGCGACCCCGGCTGCGGGGTCCTGACCCGGCCCGCCTCGAGGATCTCCTCGACCGAGAGGTCGGCCATCATCGCCGACCACGTCCACGGCGGGGTGCCCGCGTCGAGGGCGGCGGTCACCAGCCCGGCGAGGGAGTAGGCCGGCGCGACCTCGACGGCGCGATCGAGGGCCACGCGCGCAGCGGCGCCCGCTCCGCTCACCCAGGCGCAGACGGCGAGAACCGTGGCGAGCGGAGCCACGGACGCGCGATCCGCACAGCGGACCGCCTCGCTGAGCACCGCCCGGGTCGGGACCAGCAGGTCGCGATCACCGCCGACGGTCAGCGCCCGCAGGAGCAGGTCGCGCGACGGGATCATCTCGCAGAAGCCGAACGCACGCGCGGCCAGCGCCTCCAGCCCGGCGGCATCGCTGGGGTCATCGCCCCATCGACCGATCACCGCGACGAACTCGTCGATGTCGGAGACGAGGTCGGGGACAGTGTCGGAGACGAGGTCACCGACCGCGGACGCTGCCGGCACCGACGAGGCTCGCAGCGCGAGGACGCGCATGCGGAGCGGGTCGTCGTCGGGCCGCGGCTCCAGGCTGGCGACGAGGTCGCGGCGCGAGGCGAGCGGCGCGCTGCCGTGCTGGACGAACATCAACCGCGCCCTCATCGCCTCCTCCGGGTCGACGGTGCGACCCGTGGTCGGACAGCACCGAGGGTCGGCGCACCAGTAGGAGCGCCAGCGCTCCCCCACGACGCACAGGGCGTCGAGCGGGTTCATCCCGGCGTCCTCGAGAAACGCCGCGATCTCGGCCAGCAGGTCTCGGTCCGGGAGATCGCGCGCGAGGTCGTCGTCGCGCCACGGGTCATCCGCCGCATGCGGATAGAGCAGCAGGATCACGTCGTGCGCGGCGACCGACGTCAGCGCGCCGATGCACGGAGTCCACATCTCGCGCGTGAGCTGCGAGGTGCGATCCCCCGGCACGGGGATGTCGACGCGCATGGTGACACCCACCGTGCGACCGTCCGGGCCGAGTCCCACGGCCACGACGGAACGCTCGGGGTGGAACCCGACGAGGTGCGGCACGATCGCCGGCATCATGTCGGGACCACGGACGACGAGGCGAGGTGCTCGCGGCTGGCTGGCAGAGGGCGCTGAGGTCATGCTGTGACGCTCGTCGTCACCACCCCCTCAGGAGCCCACCGGTGCTGCGCAGCTGGGGACGGCGCGCCGACGACGTCTGCCTGGGGACAACCTGCGCTGCGTCGTGGGTCAGGTGTAGGTCGCGGCTGCGATCGCCTCGACGGTCTGCTCGACCGACCAGCCCTCGGAGCCCTCGATCTTGGGGACGAATCCGACCAGCACACCGTCAGCCATCACCTGCGCCTCGAGGCCCGCCGCTCCGTCGACGTCCCAGAGGGCCTCTCGACCGTCCGAGAGAACGATCCGGACACCGAAGCGGTTGACGCCGCCGCGATACAGATGGGCGAACACCCGACGTTGCTGGAGAGCCGCAACGACAAGCTCTGCCTCTTCCTTCTGCATGCACGAAGTATGACGGGGAGCATCGACGCTCGCCGCCCGACCGGCGAGTCCACCGGTCTGGCCCATCACACCAGCCGGTTCGCCGCGAGCTGCGACCCTCTCGGCACTGCGGGTGAAGCAGACGTCAGGTCATGCCGATCACGGCTCGGCGGGCCTGCAGGACATGGGCGGCGAGGTGGTCGTTGGCGATGCGGACCCAGGCGGCCACGTCGAGCTCGCCCTCGGTCGGGTGGGTCGCCGTACGACGCCACTGGTCGAACGGCATCGACGCCAGGAGCCGGATGTTGATGTTGCGGATCGCGAGCACCAGGGTCAGTGCGTCAGCGGCAGGGCGCGCGTCGTAGCCGAGCGAGTCGGCGTAGACCTCCGCGTCCCACGGCTGCCACGCCGGGTTGTCCTCGCTCAGCATGCTGCGCAGGCGCACCGACTGGTGCAGCTCGGCATCGGCGAGGTGATGCATGACCTCGGCGACCGACCAGGCGTCCGGAGCCGGGCGACGGTCGAGCAGCTCACCGTCGCCAGCGCCAGCGTCGGCGAAGACTGCCGCCAGCTCGTCGAGACGGTCGCTGTAGGCCGCCAGAGCCTCGATGCGGCTGTCGTCGGCGAACAGGGTCACGTGGATGTCGTCGTCGCTCATGACCGGAGACTACGGGGGTCGACCCCGCTCCGGTCATGAGCGACGACTGCGCTCATGCGTCGGTGACGCGGTAGCGCGTGATCATGCCCGCAGCGATGTGGTCGTTGACGTGGCAGTGGAGCAACCAGACTCCGGGGTTGTCCGGCACCATGTCCGCGGTCACCATCGACGCGGGCAGCAGGTTGACCACGTCCATGCGCATCCCCATCGAGAGCACGTCGTTGCCGTGCCAGTGGGGCGTGTGCAGATCGACCTCGGTGCCCATGCTCATGAGATACCACCGCACCCGTTCGCCCTTGTGCAGCGTGAGCCTCGGCTGGTTGCCGAACACGTAGCCGTTGATGGAGTGCATGAGGTTGGACTCCTCGAAGTCCTCATCCCCTGGTGCTGAGTACGGCTCCTGCGCGAACCGGTGAACGTTGTCGTCGAGATACGGGCTCTTGTTCTCGTTCATGACGGAGAACAGCTCGAAAACCTCACGGTCGACGTCCTTGGGGCTGCCGTCCGCGCGTGCCATGCCGCGGGCGGTGATCTCCATGAACCCCTGGAGGCCGGCGTAGGTGTCGCCGATCTCGTCGGTGTGCGAGTGGTACATCCACATCACCGAGCTGCCGTCAGACGGACCCGGCCCCGCCCTCTCGGGCACGAGCCAGGTGTAGGTGTGGCGACCGTTCCTCGGCACGGCGTCGTCGAGGCCGTCCTTGCCCGAGGTGTTGTCGGCGTACGGTGCGCCCTCCGACGACTTCGCGTAGAAGACGCCGTGCGGGTGCACGCTGGCCGGGATCGCGCAGGTGTTGCGGAACACCACCCTGATCGTGTCGCCGACCTCACCTCGCAGGATCGGACCCATGAAGCCGAGGTAGGCGTCACGGGCAGCCCGGTTCTTGCGGGTGCTGAACCCGCAGGGAACGCGATCCGCGCGCCCCCGTCACCGTCGTCAAATCTCCTGTCACCGTGAGTAGTTGTCACGGCCACCCCCCTGGGTGAGTCGATGGTGCGGAGAGCACTGATGGTCCGAGGACACTGCACACAGAAAAATCACATGAAACAGAGAATTCATCTGGGCAGCTCTCCGTCCCGGCCTCGGGACCGGTCGCACCTGGCCTCGCGCCGGAGCCGGCGCCGCGCCCGCCCTGGTGCCTGCGTGGGGCCAGCACGTACGGTTCGGCGCATGGCAGAACCGGTCTATGCACCTGTGGTCGTCGCGGCGAAGGGCCTGTTCAAGGCACTGGATCTGCGCCTCGAGGTACGTGGCTCGGAGAACGTGCCGCGTACCGGTGGTGCGGTGCTCGCGAGCAACCACGTGAGCTATCTCGACTTCATCTTTGCTGGGCTCGGTGCTCATCCGTCCGGCCGCTATGTGCGGTTCATGGCCAAGGACGCGATCTGGCGCAACCCCGTCGCCGGACCGCTCATGCGCGGCATGAAGCACATCCCGGTCGACCGGGATGCCGGCGCCGAGTCATTCCGCGTGGCCCTCGACGCGGTCCGCCAAGGTGAGGTCGTCGGGATCTTCCCCGAGGCGACCATCTCGAGGTCCTTCGAGCTCAAGGACTTCAAGAGCGGCGCACCGCGACTGGCGATGGATGGCGGGGTCCCGCTCATCCCCACGGTGCTGTGGGGCACCCAGCGGATGATGACGAAGGGGCGCCCGCGCGACTTCTCGCGCGGCAAGGCCGTGACGATCCTGGTGGGCACCCCGATCGAGGTGCCACCGGGCTCTGACCTCGACGCCATGAACGTCCATCTCCACAAGGTGATGGCCGCGATGCTGCAGGAGGCGATCACCACCTACCCGCAGCGGCCGACCGGACCCGACGACACCTGGTGGGTCCCGGCCACCCACGGGGGTACGGCGCCCACGCTGCAGGAGGCCACACGCATGGACCGGCTCGAGGCCCTGGAGCGCGCGAAACGCAAGACCGCTTGAGCCGTAACGGATCTCGGCACTTCGCGAGATCCACCTCTAGTGCCCTCGCGGCTCAGGGGGACCCCCCTCGCGGCGCGCATCCAGGCGTGAGTAACGATACCGGCATGCGCTTGGACCACGTCTCGTACGCCGTGAGCAGCAGTGAGCTCGTCGACACGGTGCAGCGGCTCGGCCAGCAGCTCGGGGGCTCCTTCGTCGACGGTGGTCGACACCCGCGCTTCGGCACCCGCAACTTCGTCCTCCCGATCGACGGCGGCACCTATGTCGAGGTCGTCGCCGCGCTCGACCACCCGGCGTCGGACAAGGCGCCGTTCGGTCAGGCGGTGAAGGCTCGCGCAGCCGACGGTGGCGGGTGGTTGGGCTGGGCCGTGGCCGTGTCCGACATCGCTCCGCTCGAGGACCGGCTTGGCCGCCCGTCGACCGACGGCCACCGGGTGCGCCCCGACGGCTTCGACCTCACCTGGAAGCAGATCGGCGTGACCGACCTCATCGCCGACCCGTCGCTGCCGTTCTTCCTGCAGTGGACGAGCGACCCGTCGCAGCACCCGTCGCTCGCCGGCCCGGTGCATGTCTCCGCTGTCGCCTGCGAGCTCGCAGGCGACAAGGAGCACATCAAGGAGTGGCTCGGCGGCGAGATCGCATCGCCGATCGACAGCACCGACATCGCGTGGGTCGACGCCGAGGAGCCCGGCCTGGTGGCCGTGCACTTCCGTACCGCGAACGGCGACATCGTCCGCATCGACTGAGCGATCGACTGCCGGGAGGCGGCATGGCGGAGTGGGACGGCGCAACCGTGCTCACCACCGAGCGCCTCGTGCTGCGCCGCTGGCGTAGTGACGACCTCGACCCGTGGGCGGCGCTCAACACCGACCCCGAGGTCGTCCGCCATCTCGGCGGCGCACCGCTTCCCCGGGCAGAGTCCGACGCGATCGCCGCGTGGCACAACCGGGTCAACGATGACGAAGGCATCGGACTGCTCGCGGTGGAACGACGCGCTGACGCCGCGTTTCTCGGGATGTGCGGCCTGCACCACCAGGAGACCTATGCCGACGACGTGGAGGTCGCGTGGCGGCTGGCGTCGCAGCACTGGCACCAGGGCTACGCGACCGAGGCGGCGACAGCGTGGCTCGACCACGCGTTCGGGCCGCTCGGGCTGACCCGGGTCATCTCCATGACCGACCGGCCCAACGTCGCGAGCCTGGCCGTGATGGCGCGCCTCGGGCTGACGTTCGACCACGAGGCACGCGTGGTCGACGACGGCGAGGAGTTCGACGCGGTCGTCCACGCGATCACTGCTGACGAGTGGCGTGCCCGACGCGCTCGCGGGCGCGGTGCGTGCGACCTTCGGGTGTGGCGTCAGGACATGCGCGGGGGCAGCGCGTAGGTGTCGTCGGGCACGAGCACCGTGGTCGTCAGCGGCGTAGGGCGCCGGATGCGCCAGACGGCCATCAGCACGATGCCGGCTCCGGTGGCGAGGAAGATCAGCGCCGCGCCACGGCCCTCGTTCGTGTAGTCGCCGAGGACGCGGCGTCCGCCGGGGAGCCGCATCGCCTGCTGGGTCGAGCCCACCGCCGGCGTGCTGATCGAGGGCACCGACAGCGTGGTCGTCGACCCGTCCGGTGCCACCAGCACGACGCTGTTGGTCGGGGCAGAGCTGAAATCGTTCTCGGACGGCACGTTCGCGGTGACCGACACGACCCGCACCGTGACCGACGGCGAGAAGGACGCGATCAGGAACGCCGCACCGATGACGAGACAGGCGGCGGCGAGCACCCAACGGAAGCGGTCCCAGAGGCCACGCTTGGACGCGTAGTACTGCGCGGTCTCGCCCTTGTAGCCGAGCGTGCCCTTGCCCAGCTGGTGCTCCGTCGATCCGCTCATGGCTGCCTCGCCCCGTGAGTCCGCACCGTCCCGATCAGGTCGGCAGGGCCAGGATCCACCTCTGCGGCCCCGTTGCGCGTCTCTTCGCGCCACAATCCACCAGAAAAGTGTCGAGACCCCGAGCAGCAGCTGCGAGGCGACCGGCCACTCCGCTGCTCGCCGTCAGCCGGCGAGGATGCCGCCCAGGTCCGAGGTCGCCACGGTCGAGGGCCATGCGGGGACGACGACTCGGATCGGATCGGTCGTCACGCGCAGGTCCAGGATGAACCCTGCGCTGAGCCCTTGCGCGTCCGGGTCGCCGACCAGGTAGGCGATGGCGACCCGCGAGACGAGTCCGTCGGCGGTGACCCATACGTCGACCGGCAGGCGGTCGACTCCCATCAGCCCCAGCACGGTGTCCGCGAGCTTCTTCCTGTCGGCGGCGAGGTAGGTCGTGAGAGTCGACTGACCGAGGGTGCCGCGAAAGTGCGTGGTCGCGACGTCGCCGAGCGACTCCTCCCCCACCAGCTCGACATCCTGGATGTGCTCGATCTGGTGCAGCAGTGCTGCCGGGTCGTTCGCGGGCGTACGCAGCAGGAAGTGCGCCCGCACCTCGCGGCGCGGCGACCTGGCCCAGGTGCCGTTCGCCTGCCCCGCGACGGGCGAGACGTAGACGACGTCGGGTGTCAGCACGATGTCGCTGCTGTCTATCGCGCCGCCGGGAAGGTCAGCCGTGAGAGTGCCGGAGTTGCTGCTCATGTCGTAGACACCGGCGATGGTGACGGTCGTCGTCACACCTCCGGTCGTGATCGCGTGGGTCGCCGCGACGCGCACCTGCGACCGCAAGGACGACGCGACCGCCTTCGTGACCACCTCGCCCGCGGGAGCACCGGCCGACGTGGTCGCCGTCGGCTGCGGCACCGTGGATGACGCGCAGCCGCTGACGGCCACCGCGACCGAGACCGCCACGCCGACCGCCCAGCCGTGTCGCACCCGTCCCCCTCGAGATCTGCTCCCCACGAGGCTACGTCAGTGCATCGGAACACGGCGCACATGGAAACGCGACATGGCTCACGGCGCGGTCGCCGGTAGTCTCGGCCGGTCATCAGCCGGGTCGTGGATCGCCTCGCACCACCGCGGATGGGGACCAGCATCCGGTGGCTGCTGGCGTCGTCGTAGGTGCGCAACATCGGCGACGGCATCGCGCTCGCGGCCGGCCCGCTGCTCGTCGCGTCGCAGACGCACAACCCCGTGCTCGTCGCCCTCGCCGGCCTGCTGCAGCGCGCCGTGGTTGCCCTTCTGGCTCTGTGCCGGTGCCGTCGCCGACCGGGTCGACCGCCGGGTGCTCGTGATGGTCGCCGACGAGTCGCGCGCGGTCGTCGTCGCGATGCTCTGCGTCGTCATCGCCCCGGGCGACATCGACATCACGGTGCTGCTCGTCGCGATGTTCCTGCTGGGCACTGCTGAGGTATTCGCCGACACGACGTCGGCGACCCTGCTGCCCATGCTCGTCGAGAAGCCCGACCTCGGGATCGGCAACGCGCGGTTCCAGGCCAGCTTCATCGTCGCCAACCAGATCGTGGGGGCGCCGGTCGGTGCGTTCCTCTTCGCCGCCGTCTCGGCGTCGTACGGCGGGGTCGAACGCCATGCGGCGCTCGCGACGATCATGCGGGTCTGCCTGCTGCTCGAGGTGCTCATGCACCTCGGCCTCGCGCTCACGACCTCGGGCACGGTCGCGATCGCGATCATGTTCGTGTTCGGCGTCTACGCGTTCAGCTGGGGCCCGGTCTCCCAGACCGTGCCTCAACGCATGGTGCCCACAGAGCTCCAGGGCCGCGTGGGCAGCGTCTACCTAGTCACGCTCGTCGGCGGCCTCGTGATCGGGCAGGGCCTTGGTGGCGCGATCGGGGAGACCTGGGGGCTGACAGCTCCGTTCTGGTTCGCGTTCGTCGGCACCGGCATCACCCTCGCCCTCGTCCGGCGCCAGCTCGGCCACCTCGCCCACGGCCCACCCGGCTGACCCTCCTCCCGCCTCGCCATACCCCCCACACCTCGCGTGATCTTGGTCGTGTGGTTGCTACCGCACCCGGGAAACGAGCACTGGACCAAGATCACGCGGGGTCTGGCCCTGGCTGGGGGGTGGCTGCGGGTTGCGTGACAAGTGGGTGAATTCGGCCCCGGCAGGTGATCCGAGGGGGTTGTATCGAGGGGTGGCCGGTGACACACCGGTCGCGGCAGCGAGAGGCAGCACTCCCACCTTCCTGAGGCGCTCACCAGCACAACGGCTTCAGCGGTACATCCACAGCGGGACATCTTCGGAGGTAGACGTGACGGTCGTACGTGCGGCACTGGTGCAGACATCGTGGACCGGCGACAAGGAGTCGATGATCGTCGCGCACGAGAACTACCTGCGCGAGGCGGCCGCCCAGGGCGCCCAGGTCATCTGCTTCCAGGAGCTGTTCTACGGTCCGTACTTCTGCCAGGTGCAGGACGCGCAGTACTACGACTACGCCGAGTCGGTGCCCGGCCCGACGGTCGAGCGGTTCCAGGCGCTCGCCAAGGAGCACCGGATGGTCGTCGTGCTGCCGGTCTACGAGCAGGAGCAGCCCGGGTTCCTCTACAACACCGCCGCCGTGATCGATGCCGAC
>JANMBJ010000135.1:0-2952 GCA_031360335.1 Candidatus Nanopelagicales bacterium | reverse complement strand
GGCCACGCCCCCGCGGCGCCGCGCCACCCCTTGTGCCGCGGTGGGTCCCGGTGCGCGGGGGGCGCCCACAAGGCCCACGTCGGCACCGGTGTGGGAGTCCGCCCCCGGACGCGTGGCGGCGCCCGCCGCCACTGCTTCGGTGGCATACCCGCGCCTCTGGTACGCCGTCCCGATGACCCAGGCGAGCTCGGCGCTCGACGGACCATCGAGGTGGTCGGTGGCTACGGCAGTCGCCGTCGCGGCGGTTGCGGCGACCGTGGCCTGCACGAAGCCGGCAGCATCACCCGACTCGCGCACGCGCACGATCCAGTTATGCCAGATCGAGCGCCCGTCGGGCGACCTGCCCGCGCTCTGCCGGGCATAGCGCGTGCGCAGGTCGTCGAGGGTCGGCGAGGCCTCGTCGTCGTAGAAGGCATACAGCCTGCGGTCGGCCAGCAGGTCGACCATCTCGTCGGCGTGCGCCACGGTGAGCGGCTCGAGGTCGAGTCGGAGCGTACGCAGCAGCGGCCGAGTCAGGACGATCGCTCGGTCACGAGTCGCGGCTTCTTCTCCAACCCGACGATGCCGTTCCAGGCGAGGTTGACCACGTGTGCGACGACCTCGTCCTTCTTCGGCTTGCGTACGTCGAGCCACCACTGACCGGTGAGTGCCACCATGCCGACGAGCATGTGGGCATACATCGGGGCGAACTTCGACGGGAAGTCCTTGCCGTCGAACTCCTTCGCGAGCCGCAGCTCGACCTGGTTGGCGACGTCGCGGAGCAGCGAGGCGAAGTTGCCGGTGTTCTGCGCGACCGGGGAGTCGCGCACGAGCACGCGGAAGCCGTCGCTGCGACCCTCGATGTAGTCGAAGAGCGCTCGAGCCGCCTGCTCGAGCAACGCACGCGGGTTGTCGGCGGTCAGCGAGTCGCTCACCATCCCGAGCAGGATGTTCATCTCACGATCGACGATGACGGCGTAGAGGCCGTCCTTGCTGCCGAAGTGCTCGTAGACGACCGGCTTGGAGACGCTGGCCTTGGCGGCGATCTCCTCGATGGTTACAGCCTCGAAGCCCTTCTCGGCGAACAGTTTTCGACCGACGTCGACGAGCTGCTCCCGACGCTCGCGTCCGCTCATCCGCACCCTTTCGGGGCGCACGCGCTCGGCGCGAGCGCGCCGCGGGGGCGCTGTCGGTGCAGTCGGCTCGGTGGTCTCTCCGTCGCTCGGATCCTCGGTCACAGTGGTCATGATGCCGTGATCGAGGCTTCCGACGTACGCCGCATCGCCGCGGCCGAAGGCATCGCTGTCCTGCGACCGGGTGGTCACGACACCTTGCGCGAGAGGCGCGTGTGCTCCGGGTCGACCATCCGCGAGCGGAGCCGGTCGGCCCTGGGCCAGCGCACGTCGCTCGCCCAGCCGCGCCACTCGAAGAGCTCGATGATGCGTGCGCTCGTGTCGACCTGGCCGCGAAGCACGCCGTGCCGTGCTGCTGTCGGGTCGCTGTGGTGCAGGTTGTGCCACGACTCGCCGCCCGAGAGCAGAGCGAGCCAGGCGACGTTGCCGGACCGGTCGCGGGTCTTGAACGGGTGCTTCCCCCACACATGGCATACCGAGTTGATCGACCAGGTCACGTGGTGCACGAGCGCGACGCGGACGAGCGAGGCCCAGAAGAACGCGGTGAGGGCGCCGTGCCACGACATCGACACGAGACCGCCCACAAGAGCAGGTGCGAGAAGGGAAATCGCGACCCAGAGCGGGAAGAGCCGGGAGATCCGGATTATGTCCTTGTCCTTGAGCAGGTCCGGTGCGTACTTCTCGATCGGGGTCTGCTCGACGTCGAAGAGCCAGCCGGTGTGCGCGAAGAAGAAGCCCTTGATGAGGCCGCGGGTCGACTCGCCGTAGGCCCAGGGGGAGTGCGGGTCACCCTCGGCATCGCTGAACGCATGGTGCTTGCGGTGGTCGGCCACCCAGCGCGCGACCGGTCCCTCGATGGCCAGGCTGCCGGCGATCGCGAGTGCGATCTTCAGCGGACGGTTGGGCTTGAACGACCCGTGGGTGAAGGCGCGGTGGAAGCCGATGGTGATGCCGTGGGCGGCGATCGCGAAGGTGAGCGCGCCGATGATGAGGTCGGTCCAGCCGAGCCCCCATCCCCAGGCGAACGGCACGGCGAGCGCGACAGCGAGCAGGGGCAGGCCGACGAACGCGCCGACGGTGATGCGCTCGGCCAACGTCTGGTGCTCGGCACCGGTGAACATCGGGGTGGGCGCGCTGCCGTCAGCGCGGGCGGCGGCGTACGCCTGCCCGGTGAGCGACTGCTCCTCCGCCTGCTCCGTGGCGGTCAGCGCGAGATCGTGGGTGGTGGTCACTGGGCTCCTCGAAGGTCTCAGTCCTGCGGTTACGTAACCGTAGGTTCAGTGGCTACGCTACCGTAACCTACGCTTCAGTAACCTTGTCAAACCGAGCCGTCACCTCAACGCCCGCCATCGTTCTCGACCGGGCCCGCCCCGATGCTGGGACGCAGCCGCTGCGGCGTCTGGGACCTACGCTGGTGGTTGACCTTCCCGGGTTGCTCTGCTGGCAGGGGCGACCGCACTTTGAATGCGGGTACGACGCAGGTTCGATTCCTGCCCCGGGAGCTGTGCTGATTCGCCTCCAAGCGATCACGCTTCGCGTGATCGCGTCGGCGTCGGCTCCGCTGCGTCGCGACTCGGACCACCTCGGGGGAGCGCGGGTGTGGGCCAAGCGCGAGGACGTCAGCAGCGGTCTGGCGTACGGCGGCAACAAGACCCGCAAACTCGAGTACATCGTCCCCGACGTGCTGGCCGAGGGGGCCGACACGCTGGTGTCGATCGGTGGCTACCAGTCCAACCACACTCGGCAGGTCGCGGCCGTCGCGGCGAAGCTCGGCCTGAAAGCCGTGCTGGTGCAGGAGAAGTGCGTCGACTGGCCCGACTCCGTCAACGACCGGGGCGGC
>JANMBJ010000114.1:0-29935 GCA_031360335.1 Candidatus Nanopelagicales bacterium | reverse complement strand
CCGGCCGCCCCGCCGCCGAAGGAGGAGACGAGTGCAGCCGTGACGAACCGTCGGCGCAGCCCTCGGGTCCCCCTGCTGCTCCTGCTCCCGTCCGTGGTGATCCTGCTGGTGGCGCTGGGCTACCCGGTGGCGTGGCAGTTCGTCACCAGCTTCCGGAAGTTCGGGCTGCGACAGCAGTTCGGACAGCCCCCGGAATGGGTCGGTCTCGACAACTACCGCACTCTGCTCACCGACTCGTCGCTCTGGGCCGTCGTCGTACGCTCCCTCATCTTCTGCTTTGTCGTGGCGTTCTTCACGGTGGCGGTCGGAGGGCTGCTCGCGCTGCTCATGCAGCGGGTCGGGCGGCTCGCGCGAATCGTCCTGCAGGTCTCGCTGCTGCTCGCCTGGGCGATGCCGGTGGTCGCTGCGATGACCGTGTGGATCTGGATGGTCGACTGGCGCCGAGGGCTGCTCAACTGGCTGCTCGTGCACGTTGGGGTCGACAGCGCCGAGGGGCACAACTGGCTCGCCGAGCCACTGTCGTTCTTCGTCGTCGCCGGCGTCATCGTGGTCTGGATGAGCGTTCCGTTCGTAGCGCTGAGCATCTACGCCGGCCTCACCCAGGTCTCGGGCGAGGTGCTCGAGGCGGCCCAGCTCGACGGTGCCTCATGGTGGCAGCGGCTGCGCTTCGTGATCCTCCCGCTCATCGCACCAGTGATCTCGATCGTCCTTCTGCTGCAGCTGATCTGGGATCTCCGGGTGTTCACGCAGATCAAGATGCTGCAGGACGCCGGCGGCGTGGCCAACGAGACCAACCTGCTCGGCACGTTCATCTACCAGCTCGGGACCGGCAAGGGCGACTTCGGGATGTCGAGCGCCGTCAGCGTGGTCATGCTCGGGCTCACCGTGGCCCTGAGCTGGTACTACGTCCGGTCGCTCATGAAGGAGGAGGCGTCGTGAGGGCGCGCAGGCTGAGCTCGACCCTGTGGTCGGGGCTCGCGATCGTCATTGCCCTCGTCTGGGCGTTCCCCGTCTACTGGATGGTCAACTCATCGTTGCTGTCCAACGTGCGCCTGCAGTCGACGACGCCCGCGTTCCTCCCCATCGGCGGGTCGCTCGACAACTTCCGCACGGTGCTGTCGGACCCCGGGTTCGGACGGGCTCTCGCCATGTCGCTCGCGGTCACGCTCATCGCGGTGGTCGCAGCCATCGGCATCGCATTCCTGGGGGCTCTCGCGGTGAGCCGCTTCAGGTTTCGCGGGCGTCTGTCGTTCGTGCTCGCCCTGCTGCTCATCCAGATGCTTCCGGCCGAAGGTCTCTTCATCGCGCAGTACAAGATGATGTCGTCGCTGGGGCAGCTCAACAGCGTCATCGGGCTCTCGGTCCTGTACGCCGCTGCCGTGGTGCCGTTCACCGTCTGGATGCTGCGCGGCTTCGTCGCCGGCGTGCCGATCGAGCTCGAGGAGGCGGCGATGGTCGACGGCCTCTCGCGCACGCGTGCCTTCCTGAAGATCACCTTCCCCTTGCTCGCGCCGGGTCTCGTCGCCTCGGCGGTCTACGCCTTTCTCCAGGCGTGGAACGAGTTCACCGTCGCGCTCGTCGTGATGACCGAGGAGCAGTCGCGCACGCTCCCGCTGTGGCTGCGCGGGTTCGTGCAGGCCAGCGCCACCCGCGAGACCGACTGGGGCCAGGTGATGGCCGCCTCGGCGCTCGTCGCGATCCCGGTCATCGTGTTCTTCATGATCGTCCAGGGCCGGCTGAGCAGCGGCCTCGTCGGCGGGGCGGTAAAGGGCTAGATGCCAGCACTGACAAGCACTTCGGATGCTTCAACCGACGTCCGGCGACTGGTCCTGCGTACGCTCATGCCCGGTTTCGTCGGCACGTCCGTGCCGGCCTGGCTCGCTACCGCGCTCGCCGACGGCCTCGGCTCGGTCTGCCTCTACGGCCCCAACGTCGTCGACCGCGACCAGCTGCGCGAGCTGTGCACCGACCTGCACCGCCGCTCGCCCGATGTCGTCCTCGCCGTCGACGAGGAGGGCGGCGACGTCACGCGCCTGCACTACCGGACTGGTTCGCCGTACGTCGGCAACGCCGTGCTCGGTCGGCTCGACGACGCCGACATCACCCGAGCCGCAGCCACCACGATCGCTGCAGATCTTCGCGACGTCGGGATCGACCTCGACCTCGCGCCCGTGGTCGACGTCAACTCCTCCGACGACAACCCGGTGATCGGCGTGCGCAGCTTCGGCTCCGACGCGCACGTCGCGGCCCGTCATACGACCGCGTGGGTCGAAGGCCTGCAGTCGGGCGGGGTCGCCGCGTGCGCCAAGCACTTCCCGGGGCACGGCGACACCACCACCGACTCCCACCACGACCTGCCCGTGGTCGCGGCCGCGGCTGCCGTCATCCGCTCGCGCGAGCTGGTGCCGTTCCGCGCGGCGGTCGCGTCGGGCGTGGCGTGCGTGATGACCGCTGCCGTCGTCGTGCCGAGCCTCGACCCCGACCACCCGGCGACGTTCTCGTCCGTGCTGCTCCAGGGCGTCCTGCGCCACGAGCTCGGGTTCCGCGGTGCCATCGTCACCGATGCGCTCGACATGGCCGGAGCCAGCGCTGGCACGGGGATCCCGGAGGCCGCGGTGCGTGCCCTCGTCGCGGGGTGTGACCTGCTGTGCCTCGGCTCGGAGACCGAGGAGCAGCTCGTCGTCGACATCGTCGCTGCCGTCGTGATCGCCGTCTCCGACGGCCGACTTCCGCTGGACCGCCTGCGCTCGGCGGCGTCCGCCGTCGACCGGCTCGCATCCCGTCGACCGGGACCACCGCAGAACATGTCGAAGCCGACTGCGGTCGAGGACGCGTCCGTCGCCGCGGCGTTCACCGTGACGGATCGGGCGCGCGAGTGGTTGGCGGCAATCGGCGACGTCGCGATCGTGCAGGTCGACACGGCAAGCAACCTCGCCGTGGGGCACGTGCCGTGGGGGCCGGCGTCGGTGGGTGCGACCACCAGCGCGGACCGCGTTCGCGAGGTGGCGCGTGTCGCCGTGGTCGGTCGTGACGTCGGCAGGCACCACCCGGCCCGGGCGGCAGCCGACGACCTGCGCGCGCAGGGCTACGACGTCGTCGTGGTCGAGTGCGGGTGGCCTCGAGGCGGAGCCGACATCGTGACCTGGGGCGGATCACCCGTCGTATCGAGGGCTCTCGTCGCCCTTCTCCACGGTGCGGTCGTGCCGGCATGAGGCTCGGCATCGACATCGGTGGCACCAAGACCCAGGCGGTCGTGCTCGGCAGCACCGGCGACGTCCTCGGCTCGGCCACGGCAGCGTCGGGCCGTGGGGCCTGCGACGTAGTCGCGCAGGCTGCCCATGTCGCTCGGCTCGCGATGACACCCGTGGGCGGGCGGCCGGCGATCACGTCGGTCGGCGCGTGCATCCCTGGTCTCGTCGACCGAGGTCTCGGCACTGTCCGTCACGCGGTCAATCTCGACGTGGAGGTGCTCGACCTTCGCGCCGACCTCGGTGCGGCACTCGGCCTCGAGGTGGCGGTGGAGAACGACGTGAAGGCAGCAGCACTCGGCGCCCACCACCTGAGCGGGCTGGGCGTCGGAGGCACGTTGGCCTACCTCAACCTCGGCACCGGGCTCGCGGCCGCGGTCGTCCATGCCGGAGAGGTGGTCCGGGGGATCGACGGTGTGGCCGGCGAGATCGGGCACCTTCCGGTCGGTGGCGATGTCAGGTGCGCCTGCGGGCAGACCGGTTGCCTGGAGACGCTCGCCTCGGGCACTGCGCTGCTGCGCATGTGGCCCCAGGCTCGCGACCACGGCTGGGACCTGCTCGGGATGGCCGGGCGAGGTGACGGTGCAGCCGTGCTCGCCGCCGACTCGCTCTGCCGAGGTGTGGCGCTGGCGGTCCAGGTGCTCGTGCTCGCCTCGGGGGCCCAGAGCGTGGTCATGTCGGGAGGCCTGACACAGCTCGGTGTCCCGCTGCTCGACGCGGTGCGCGCCGAGCAGCGTCTCCGCGCGGCAGTGTCGCCGTTCCTCGCGACGCTGCGCCTCGACGAGCGAGTCTCGTTCCTGCCGTCCGACGTACCCGTGGCAGCCATCGGCGCTGCCCGGATGGCCGGCTCGGCAGCCGGGTGTGAGCCGGGGGAGGCGACGTGGAGGTCCTGATCGCCCGCGACGTCGACGGCGTTGCCGAGCTCGCCGCAGACATCGTCGCGGAGTCGTTGCCCGCAGGGGGACCGGCGGTGCTCGGGCTCGCGACCGGCTCGTCGCCGCTCGGGCTCTATCGGCGGCTGCGGGCGCAGGTGCTTGACGGACGCCTGTCTGTCGAGAAGCTGTCGGGAGTCGCCCTCGATGAGTACGTCGGTATCCCGCTCGGGCACCCGCAGTCCTACCGCGCAGTGCTCGAGCGCGAGGCGTGCGACGTCGTGGGGCTCGCGCGCGCCCGGCTGCACGTGCCCGACGGCTCGGCGAGCTCGCTCGCCGAGCTGACCGCGGCGGCTCGCGCCTACGACCGGAGCATCTCTGAGCTGGGTGGGGTCGACGTACAGGTCCTCGGCATCGGCGCCAACGGTCACCTCGGCTTCAACGAGCCAGGATCGGCGCTCACCTCGCGCACCCGGGTGAAGAGATTGTCGGAGCGGACGCGTGCGGACAACGCGAGGTTCTTCGGCCGGATCGACGACGTGCCTACTCACTGCGTCACGCAAGGTCTCGGCACGATCCTCGAGGCACGTCGACTGGTGCTCGTCGCCACCGGCGCGGCCAAGGCCGCCGCCGTGGCAGCAGCGCTCGAAGGGCCGCTCACCGCGTCGTGCCCTGCCTCGGTGCTGCAGTGGCACGCGGAGGCGGTCGTCGTCCTCGACGAGGCGGCCGCCGAGCGGCTGCGCGGCAGGTCCTACTACGACGCCTCTGCCCGAGGTCTGAGTCTCCCGGGCCGCTGAGTCCGGGGTACGGCGTCCTGCCGGGGAGCAGCCCGGTGCGGCGCCACGGGGGAGAACGACAGGTGGCCCGGGGAGCAGCCCGGGCCACCTGTCACGTCCGAGGGACGTGCTCGCGATCGCGACGCGCACCGGTCGGCACCGCGCGCACGGCGTACGACGGCGCTGCGCTCAGGCAGAGGCGATCTCGGCGAGCCTGGCCTTGACCTGGCCGATGCTGGGATTGGTGGCGGCCGAGCCGTCCTCGAAGCGCAGCGTCGGGACGGTCTGGTTGCCGCCGTTGACGCTCTCGACGAAGGCCGCTGCCTCAGGATCGAGCTCGATGTTGACCTCGGTGTACCCGATCCCCTCGCGGCCCATCTGGGCCTTCAGGCGTGAGCAGTAGCCGCACCAGGTCGTGCTGTACATCGTGACCGCCATCGCGGATCGGGCTCCTTCGTCAGTCGGGTCGTGCCTCGTCGTGCGCCGCGGGCCGCAGATCGCGCGCCCATGCCGGGCAGCACCCGGTGCCTGGTCAACCGAGCACCCCACCCGATTTGTTCCACCTCACGATCGCACCAACTCAGCGGCCAGCCCACGACACCCTCGGACCGGTCTGCCGGACGGAGAGGGGGTGTGGACAGGCGGTGCGGGGGGTCGGAAGAGGCTGCGAAGATGGGCGCGTGACAGCCACCGACGACCCGCGACTGAAGCTGGGAGAGGTGCGAGGGGGCGTCCGCCGCAGCGCTCGACCTGGGTCCGAGCAGGTCCTGGCCGCGCTCGACCCGGAGCAGCGCGAGGTCGCGCTCGCCGTCTCCGGACCCGTCGTCGTGCTCGCCGGCGCCGGCACCGGCAAGACCCGGGCCATCACGCACCGCATCGCCTACTCGGTGCTCACCGGGCAGCACGACCCCCGACGCAGCCTCGCCGTGACCTTCACCGCCCGGGCGGCGGGCGAGATGCGCCAACGGCTCGCCGAGCTCGGGGTCGAGGGCGTCCAGGCCCGCACCTTCCACTCCGCCGCCTTGCGCCAGCTGCGCTACTTCTGGCCGCGGGTCGTCGGCGGCACCATCCCGGAGATCCTCCCGAGCAAGACCCGGCTGCTCGGTCCGGTGCTGCGTCGGGCGCACTTCTCCGACCCGTCGCTGGCCCGTGACGTCGCCAGCGAGATCGAGTGGGCCAAGTCGAGCCAGGTCGTCGCGGCCGACTATCCCGCCGTCTCCCTCGCCGCGCGCCGCGAGCCACCCTCGGGCCTCTCGCGCGACATCGTCGCCGACCTCTACCGCGCCTACGAGGAGCGCAAGGCCGACGACGGGCTCATCGACTTCGAGGACGTCCTGCTCCTCACCGTCGGAATCCTCGACACCCGGCCCGACATCGCCGACGAGGTCCGCTCGGCGTATCGCTGGTTCACGGTCGACGAATACCAGGACGTCAACCCGCTGCAGCAGCGGCTCCTCGATCTCTGGCTGGGCGACCGCGACGACCTCTGCGTCGTGGGTGACGCCAGCCAGACCATCTACACCTTCACCGGCGCCAGCTCCTCGCACCTGGTCGACTTCCGCACCCGCTACCCGCACGCGACCGAGGTGCGCCTCGTCCGCTCCTACCGCTCGACCCCGCAGGTCGTCGCATTGGCCAACCGGATCCTCTCGAGCGCCACCGGCCCCGAGGCCAAGCTCCGCCTCGAGCTCCGCGCCACGCGCACAGACGGGCCGGAGCCTCAGGTGTCTGCCTACGACGACGAGCCCGCCGAGGCGGCGGCGGTCGCCGAGGCGATCGCCGCACTGATCGCGGCGGGCACCCAGGCTCGCGAGATCGCCGTGCTCTACCGGATCAACGCGCAGTCGGAGGTCTTCGAGGGGGCCCTCGGCGAGGCGGGCATCCCCTACGTCCTGCGCGGGGAGTCGGCGTTCTTCGAACGCAGCGAGGTTCGCGAGGCGGTGACGCGGATCCGGGGAGCGGCACGGGGCGGTCAGGCGTCCGGCGACCTCGGATCGGACGTGCGCTCGGTGCTCTCCGCGATGAGCTGGTCGGCCGACCCGCCCAGCGGCACCGGTGCGGTGCGCGATCGCTGGGAGAACCTGCTGCGCCTCGTGACGCTCGCCGACGACCTCGGTGCGGCCGACCCCGACGCGACTCTGCGTGACCTCGTCGACGACCTCGACCAGCGTGCTGCCACGCAGTCAGCGCCGACCGCCGACGGGGTCACGCTCGCGACGGTGCACGCGGCAAAGGGCCTCGAGTGGGATGCCGTGTTCGTCGCCGGGCTCGTCGCCGGCACCTTCCCGATCCAGTACGCCGACACCCCCGCGCGCCTGGAGGAGGAGCGCCGCCTGTTCTACGTCGCCTGCACCCGGGCGCGCACCCACCTCACGCTCTCGTGGGCCCGCAGCCGCACCGGTCGCGGGCGCCGTGAGCGCTCGCCGTTCCTCGACGCGGCGGTCGGCCGGGCCACGGAGTGGTCCGGAGGCGCCGACTCCGGTGTCGTACGCGGAACGGGGTCGCGCTCTAGCGCATTGCCGCGCACCCGCCGGGGACCGGCGACCTGCCGGGTCTGCGGCAACGCGCTGGTCACGGGTGCCGAGTCGGCGCGGGGTCGGTGCCGCACGTGTCCGGCGTCCTACGACGAGGCGCTCCTCGACCGGCTCAAGGCCTGGCGCACGGACGAGGCCAGCCGCCGCTCCGTGCCCGCCTACGTCGTGCTCACCGACGCCACGCTGGAGACGATCGCCACCGAGCTGCCGGCCGACAACGCCGCGCTCGTGCGGATCCCGGGCATCGGCGCGCGCAAGCTCGAGGCCTATGCCGAGGCCGTCCTGGCCATCGTCCGCGGCGACACGCCGTCGAGCGCCGCCGACGAGCCAGCCTGACAACACAGTCGACCCCACCCGCGATGGCGGCCCGAGGCCATGCGCGCCAAGCGTTTTCGCGCGTTCCCCGACCGTCTCCGCGGAACGCCCCCCGCGATTTCTCACAACTTTCGACGAATTGCACGAAAACCTCGTTGCGCCGTCAGCGATGCGTTGCGTAACCTCCATCACACGCGCGAAGGACGTGCACCCCACCTCGGTGGGGATCAGGCAGGAGGAGGTGAGCCCGCGATGAACACCACATTGACCGCTTCGGCTCTGCTCACGCTGCCTGTCGCCGTCTCCGCTGCCGCCATCGTCGCGGCCTTCGGTGCGTTCGTCGGTCGTCGTGAGGCCGTGGTCGCAGTCCCGTCCGTCGACGCCCACATGACCGATCTCGCGCCCAGCACCGTCTGGTCGCGCGACATCGCCAAGCGTGGCACCACCGGTACGTCGTATGACCCGCAGTCTCGAGGATCCACCGGGTGAGGTTTCACCCACTGGCGCCTTGAGGCCGCGGATCCCGACACCGGGAACCGCGGCCTTTGTGTTTCTCGCCCACGGTTCACAGTCCAAGCCCCACAAGGGATTCGGATGTCAGTAGTGATCACGAAGATCGAGCAGCACCCAGCACGACCCCTGCCCTGCACGACATCGAGATCCGCGGAGAACCCCGCGGCACGTGAAGGAGGTGACCGCACATGAGCGTCCTGACTGACGACCTGGCCCACACCCTCGGAACCCAGGCCCCGTCGACCGACTGGATCGACACCAGCACGCCGTGCCGGTCGAACGACCCGGAGCTGTGGTTTGCCGAGCGCCCTGCTGAGGTCGCGTTCGCCCAGACCCTGTGCGGAGGCTGTGCCCTGCGCACAGCCTGCCTCGCAGGTGCCCTGGAGCGGCACGAGCCGTGGGGTGTCTGGGGTGGCGAGCTGTTCGAGCGTGGACAGGTGGTGGCGCGCAAGCGTCGCCCCGGTCGTCCGCGCAAGGACGACCACCTCGACCGGCACGCTGCCGAGATCGCGCTCGCCGCACGCCTCGCCGAGCTCACCCGTGAGCTCGACGAGGAGGGCGACCGCGTCGACGGCGACCTGAGCAGCCGCGCCCACTCGGCGCAGCGCGAAGGGGCAGCCGCGTGATCCGTCGTCACGAGTCCGACGCCCCGCCATCGTACTCCCTCCCCGCCCACCGGGCGGTCCACGTTCCTGGGCCTGCACCCACGCCCGCCTCGAGTTCGGAGACAGACATGTACCTCGTACCTCAGCAGATGGCACGGAGCCATCCGCAGTCCTCGCAGGACGACCGTCAGCGTGAGGCGGAGCTGTGGCGCATGCGCCGCGTCGCTCTCGCTGCACGACGGGCAGAGTCCGCAGCACGTCGGGCGGAGTCCGCCGAGCGTCGCGCTCGGTTGGCACGTGAGGCGGCCGTCCTGGCCGTCCGCGAGTCCGCACTCGCCGTCGCCCCCTAAGACCTCGATGAGGTCGGCAGGGCTCACGGCACCTCGCACGGGCGGGTGACCCACCTCGACGGGTCACCCGCCCGTCGCCAGGTCTGCGCCGATGAAGGTGCCCTGGAGTGACCTGGGCGCAGGCGAACTCCCCCCACGGTGTGCGAACTCCCCTCACGCTCGCACGCGCCGGGGGACAGGGCGATCGCGGCGGAGAGACAGGGCCGCGCCGCACGTCGCCGAACGCTGGCAGGATCGGGTCGTGCCGCAGACACCCGCTCATGTCGTGCCCGACCGGCTCGCCCTCGAAGCCGCGGTGCGGGCGCTCACAGCACACGAGCTCGCGCGGGTCGTCGACCTGGTGGCCTGGCCCGACCCGGACGCCGGCCGTGATGGATCCGGGCGCCCGCTCGCCGTGCTCGTCGCCGACCACGGCGGCACCGCGCGGCTCGCCGCCGACCACCCCGACGGCGAGCTGGTCAGCGGACGGCAGCCGCTGCCGAGCACCGACCCGATGGCCTTCCTGCCCTACGCCGACGAGGCCGCCGACCCCTCGCCGGATCACGACGACAACGCCTACCCGCTCCCGTGGTCGCGCCTCGCGTCGTTCTTCACCGATCCGCGCAGTCCCGACGTCGCGATCGTGCACACCGCGAAGCACTGGTTCCCGGAGCAGGGCGGCCACCACGGCGAGCACGGCTCGCTCGACGTCATCCAGTCGCGCGCTCCGTTCCTCGTCTCGGGCGCGGGCGTCGCCCGGCGCGGGATCGTCCACGACCACGCGCGGCTCGTCGACGTGATGCCGACCCTCGCGTGGCTCGCGGGTGTCGAGCCCGAGGCGCTCGGTGACCTCGACGGCGTGGTGCGCTCCGACCTCGTCGGTCGTGGGGCGACCTACGTCGTGGGGCTGCTCTGGGACGGCGGTCACCCTGGCTCGCTGCTCGACCTCGCGGCTCGCGGTGAGCTGCCGGCGGTCGCCCGGCTGCTCGAGCGTGGGTGCGCACTGGCTGGCGGGGCCGTGGCGGAGTTCCCGAGCCTCACCCTCGTCAACCACACGAGCATGCTCACCGGGATCGGCCCCGGGCGGCACGGCGTCGTGGGCAACGTCTACTGGGACCGCGCGCAGGATCGACGGGTCGTGCCCAACGACGCTGCCACGTGGCACCTGACCTCGGAGCTCTATCGCGACGGGGTCACGACCCTGTTCGAGGCGGTGGACCGGGCACGCCCGGGAGTGCGGACGGCGAGCGTCAACGAGATGACCGAGCGTGGCTCGTGGGCCTCGACGTTCGCGCTCGTGCGCGCTGCACTGTCGTCGGGGGAGGCGGTGGATCCGGGCCAGGCGGAGTCAGCCGAGTCGCGCGACTTCCTCTCGGCGGTGCGTGCCCTGCTGCCGGATCCGTACGCCTCGGACCTCGTCTCGCACGAGCGATGCCGCGCTGACGACCCCTACGCGTTCTACTCCGGCATCGACCTGCTCGGGCTCTCGACGGTGATCGGGCTGTTCTCAGCGGCGGATCCCGCCGACCGGCCAGTGGTGACGTGGTGGTCGCAGTACACGACCGACGCGGGCCACCACGCCGGCGGCCCGCGCTCGCCGATCGGGCTCGACGGGCTGCGCGACTGCGACCGTCGGCTGGGCGCGTTCCTCGACCACCTCGAGAGCATCGGCGTGCTCGACGACACGGTCTTCCTGCTGACCGCCGACCACGGGTTCGAGACGGCGGAGGAGTCCGTACGCGGATCGTGGTCCCCAGCTCTCGCCGCCGCCCTCGACCCGCTGGGTGTCCCGTGGCGCGACGAGGGCCCCGGCTTCCTCTACCTCGGCGTTGCGCCCGACGCCTGACCCGACGCCGTCCGTTCCCGCCGTCCGCTCTCGCTGTTCAGGCTGGCGGCGGGCTGCTGAGGACGAGGGGTCGGCCAGGTGACGACTCGGTTCCGGTCGCGGTGACGGGTGGGCGTGTCGCGGGGGTGTCGCCGTGGGCCGGTGTCATCGTGAGACGTTGCGCGGGGGCCCACGTAGTCAAGGAGCACTGCGGTGATGACACTGCTGACCTGTGCGGTCTGCGGGACGACTCTCGACGCCGATGCCGACGAGGAGAGCGCGATGCTCGCGCTGGCCTGGGTCGCGTCGCACGAGCGCGGGCGTGACCTGCGCTTCTGCCCGCAGTGCGCGCGGGACAACCTCCGGGCCATCGAGGCCAAGCTCGACACCGACTATTTCTCGACCCGCTAGCCGACCGCACCTCCCTGTCGTGGCCTCCGCGTCAGGGGCAGTGTCGGTGTGTCGAGTGCCTCCCCCGCTGACCCTGAACCTCCTCGGCGGTGGCAGCAGTCACCGGGCCGTTCAGGCGGCGCCGGGTGGCACGGTGAGCTCGTGGGTGTCGGGGGCGCCGCGATGGCCGGTGCGTTCGGCGCCGACTCCGGCGGCCACCACCAGGATCACGCCGACGACCTGCAGCGGGTCGGGGACCTGACTGAGCAGCACCAGGCCGATCGCTAGGCCGATGCCCGGCTCGAGCGCCATGAGGGTGCCGAAGGCCGCCGTGGTGAGCCGGCGCAGCGCGAGCAGCTCGAGTGAGAACGGGATCACGGGGAGCAGGAGCGCGAGCCCGAACGAGGCCGCGAGGACGGTCCACGAGAGGTGGCCCCACGCCTGCGGCACGCCGACAACGGCCGCAGTCACGGCGGCCACGGGAATGGTGATCGAGAGGCCGTCGAGCCCCGCGAAGCGATCTCCCACCTTCTGCGTGAGCACGATGTACGTCGCCCACGACAACCCCGACAGGCACGCGAACGCGACCCCGACGGGGTCGACAGCACCTTGCCACGGCTCGGTGAGCAGCAGCACCCCGACGAGGGCGAGCGCGGGCCAGACCAGCGTGCGCCGGTCGCTGCTGCGCACCACGGCCACACCGAGCGGGCCGAGGAACTCGATGGCCACCGCCGTGCCCAACGGGATGCGGTCGATCGAGGAGAGGAACGCGACGGTGAGCACACCGGTGGCGATGCCCAGCGCGATCGGCGTACGCCAGTCGCGCCAGGTCATCCCGGTGATCGTGGGTCGTCCGGCCAGCAGGAACACCAGTGCCCCGAAGGTGAGCCGCAGCCAGGCCGTACCTGCAGGGCCGACGTCGGAGAAGAGCCGGGTCGAGAGGGCCGCTCCGAGCTGCACGGACAGCATCGCCGCGACCGCGAGGGTCCAGGCGGGCACACGCGACGTCACCGCCGCAGCATGCCAGCCCGCCGAGGAGTCCGAGCACGCAGAGATGGTCGAGGAGCGCAGAGGTCAAGGGGCGGACAAGTCGGGGCGCGCCCAGGTGGCGCGAGCACAGGGGTCGAGCGGTGCAGCGTCGCGGGCGCCGGGTCAGGCGGCGTCGTCGGCGACGAACGAGGGCAGCCAGCGCTCGAGCTCGCCACGCATCGGCACGGTGGCATCCATCTGCGACAGGACGCCGATGCCACCGAGCCATACGCGGTGGATCAGCATGTAGTTGGGCGGCAGGTTGATCTTGAAGCCGACGGCGAAGTCGGGGTTGCGCGGGTCGCTGAGCCGGTTGAAGTGACCGCGCATCCATTCGCGCGAGAAATGGAAGTACTCGTGCTCGGCCGGCTCCGCGAACGGCGCGAGGGCTTCGAAGAAGCTCTCCGCAT
This sequence comes from Candidatus Nanopelagicales bacterium, assembly GCA_031360335.1. Classification (GTDB taxonomy): domain Bacteria; phylum Actinomycetota; class Actinomycetes; order S36-B12; family CAIYMF01; genus Longivirga. The sequence goes on along the minus strand of JANMBJ010000114.1, from coordinate 17,089 downwards.
CGATCTCGACGTCGGGCTTGATGAAGCCCTCAGCGCGCAGCCCCTCGACGATCGCGTGGGCGTCGCCGAGAGTGGCGATCCGGAGAAGCTGTCCCATCGCCGGCGGCGGGCCGTCGGGGAGCCGTGCCACGGCTCCGAAGTCGAGGATGCCGAGCTTGCCGTCGGGCATGACGCGGTAGTTGCCGGGGTGCGGGTCGGCGTGGAGCAGCCCGGCGCGGATCGGCCCCGACATGAGGAAGCGCAGGTAGAGCGTGCCGAAGTGGTCGCGCTCCTCCTGGGTGCCCTCGGAGATGACCTTGGCGAGGGAGTAGCCCTCGAGCCACTCGGAGACCACGACGGTCGGCGCGGCGGCCAGCACGTGCGGGATGACGAACTCGTCGTCGCCCTCGTAGGCGGCGGCGAACTGGCGCTGGGACTGCGACTCGGTGAGGTAGTCGAGCTCCTCTGCCGCGCGCTCCTTGAGCTCGGCGAGCAGCGGCTTGATGTCGAGGCCGGGGGACATCGAGGCAAACATCCGGGCCATCCGCGACACCTGGTTGAGGTCGCCCATGAGCGCCTTGCCCGCACCGGGGTACTGGATCTTGACGGCGACGTCGCGTCCGTCGTGCCACACGGCCTTGTGGACCTGGCCGATCGAGGCGGCGGCCGCGGGCTTGTCGTTGAACTCGGTGAACCGGTCGCGCCAGTCAACCCCGAGTGCCTCGACGAGACATTTGTGCACCGTCTCGGCAGGCATCGGGGGCGCAGCGTCCTGCAGCTTGGTAAGGGTGGCGCGGTAGGGCTCGAGGAACTCCTCCGGCAGCGCGACCTCGAAGATGCTCATCGCCTGGCCGAACTTCATCGCGCCGCCCTTGAGCTCGCCGAGGGTCTTGAAGACCTGCTCGGCGGTGCGCTGCTGGATCTCGGCGGCGACGAGCTCGGCGTTCTTGCCCCCGACCTTCTTGCCGAAGCCGATGGCGGTGCGGCCCGCGTAGCCCAGCGGAAGGGCAGCTAGGCGTGCTCCGCGGGTCACGGCACGGCGGGGAAGGTCGGTCACCCGACCATTGTGACGGTGCCTCCGGCCCACCCGCACCCGCAGACCGGGTGGCGAACGACACGGAGCACCCTGCTCAAGCAGTCGGGAGCACGAAACTCCACCTGAGCATCTGCACAGACGGGCGTCGCGGTGTCGGGTGCATCGACGAGCTGGAGCACCTGCGCCACCGCGAAGGCTCCGGCGGCCGCCGCGAGCACCCCGCTCTGGGCTTGCGCGCGCGAGTGCCGCAGCCGCAGCTGGTCGGCGAGGGCCGGCCACGCCGCATCGGCGTCGCACGATCGACGGTCGAGGCACCAGAGGCACGCGGTGAGTCCGGGCAGCACCAGCGGACCCACCCGTGCGGCGTCACCCGACACCGCGACCGGGAGGTGCGGCAGTCCGTCGCCGAGCAGGTCGTCGGCGAGCTCGGGGTCGGTCCAGGGCAGGTCGGAGTCGGCAGCCGAGCAGAGCACGACCACGGCCGGTCGGGTGCCGCGCCGTCCGATGGCGGTGGGGTGCGCGCCCTGTCGGCGGAGCGCCTCGGCGACCTCGCCGCGCCAGGACACCTGCGGCTCGAACGGCCCGACCGGCGTGATGTCGGCCAGCGTCGTCACCCGATCCGGCCCCTCGAGCACCACCGCGCCGATTCCGGCTGCCGCGAGCCCGAGCGCGACGTGCGCGGCCGCGCGGTCGTTGCCGCGTACGACGACGGTGGCGCGGTGGCGGCGGCCGAGCGTGCGCGCTGCCTCCAGGGTGCTCGACGCGGTGAGCGCAAGCCCGGCGAGGTCGGGCCCGAGGCGTTCGCGGCGCGCGGCCGAGAGCCCTCCTGCGGGACCGGGATCGTCGTCGAGCAGACCTCGGTCCTGCAGAGCGTCCAGGACCGCCTCGAGCTCGGGGGCGGCACTGAGCACCGCGTGGCGCCCGGTCACGCCATCGAGCCGCAGCAGCGCGGCACTGGCCACGTCGCCGAGGTGGTCGATGACGACGGCGCGCTCGGGGTCGACCCCGACCTGGACCTGGTCGATGCCTCGGCGCAGGACGGGCCGACCGGGTCGGGTCAGCGGCAGGTGTCGGCTCATGGCTGCACCCTGCGCCCACGCGGCTGTGGGGCGTCGCAGCGGTCCACAGCGGGGGTCCGCTAGGCGTCCCGGGGGCGGCTGTGGATGGCCGACGCTCAGACGAGGAGGCAGTGCGTGAGGTAGAGGAGCGCCAGGGCTCGGGTGGCGGTGCGGACGTCGTCGGAGAGCACACACTCGTCCGGGGCGTGGGCGTCGCGGGTGTCGCCGGGGCCGTACTGCAGGGTCGTCAGGTGCGGCGCGAGCAGGCGCAGGTCGCTGCCGTAGGGCGCTCCGTAGACCTCCTGCGTGCGGGCGCCGGGCGCGGCCTCGCGGTGGGCGTGCTGCACCGCGTGGAGGAAGGAGATGTCGTGCGAGCGCCCCGGTGCGAACTGGCCGCCCCACCACTGCACCTGCACGGGGTTGTGACGCAGGAAGTCGTCGTCGGAGCACGCGCGGGCGACGCAGTCCTCGAACGCCGCCCGAGCCTGCGCCGGTGTCTCGTCCAGGGCGACGCCGAGTCGCCCCTCGGCCACGAGCAGGTCGGGCACGGTGCTCGCCCAGTCGCCGGCGTGGACCGTGCCGATGGACAGCGGGTAGGCCAGCGGCCAGCGGCGCAGCAGAGGGTCGACGTCGGCGTTGCGCTCCGCCTCGAACCGGTGCAGCGCGGCGTTGAGGTAGGTGAACTTCTCGATCGCGCTCACGCCCTCGGTACGGCGAGAGGCGTGGATCGCGCGGCCGGGCACCCGCAGGCGGAAGGTCAGGGCGCCGCCGTTGGCCGGGATCACATCGAGATCGGTCGGCTCGGGCACGACGCAGGCGTCGGCCGTCACGCCGCGGCGAAGCAGTGCGAAGGTGCCCAGCCCACCGTCCTCCTCACCGACGACGGGGGCGATGGTGAGGTCTCCAGCCAGGCGTACGCCGACCGCGCGCAGCGCTCGGGCAGCGGCGATGGAGGCGACGAGCCCGGCCTTCATGTCGCAGACACCGCGTCCTAGGAGCAGCTCTCGTCCGTCACGCTCGGTGCGGCGCAGGGTGAAGGGATCGCCCGTCCACGCATCGCGGTGGCCGGGCGGCACGACGTCGGTGTGGCCGTCGATGAGCAGGCTCCGCCCGAGGTCGGGCGCGTGACCGGGGCGGGTGGCGACGAGGCCGTAGGCCTCCGTGCGCTCGACCTCCATGCCGGGGAAGTCGGGGTCGGCGACGATTTCGTCGAGGTCGATGCGCCACAGGTCGACGTCGAACCCGTCGGCGTGCAGCACGTCGGCGAGCACGTGCTGGATCTCGACCTCGGCGACGCTGCCGCCGACGCTGGGGATCGCGACGAGCCGCTCGAGCAGGTCGATCGCGTGTCCGTGCCCGGCATCGACCGCGGCGAGCGCAGCCGCGTGCACCTGCGCCGACGACGCGTCGCGCGGCAGCGGCGTACCCGACTCGCTCACGCCGTCACCCTAGGACCCGCGCTGCTGCCGTAGCTGCTGCTGGGCGCAGTCCGTCAGCAGCACGTGCAGCAGCCTCGCGGGTCCGGTGGTGCCGGGACGTGACAGAGCCCCGGCCGCAGGTGCGGTCGAGGCTCCGTCGACGTGCAGGTCGGGCTGGTCAGTCAGGTGCGACTGGTCAGTCCTTCTTGTTACCGAGGATCCGGTTGACCTTCGTACCGCACGTGGGGCAGATGCCCTGCGCCATACGGCGGTTGTTCTTCTCGACGATGACGCCGGTGAACTCGCGCTTTTCCTTGCACTTCACGCAGTACGCCTCGCCGGTGTAGCTCTCGTCCGCCATGGGGGTCCTCCTCCTGGTGTGGATACGCGCCGCCCCGGTCGCCGACCTCCCACTGGGGAGTCCGGGCGCGGAACGGGCACGGGCCACCGGGGTGGCCTGGGCTGGATTGACCCTACGCCTGAGCACGGGGGTAACCGCGCAGGCGCGCCCCGACTCCGGCGTATCGAATAGGGTTAAAAGGTTCATACCGGGAGGAAACGCATCTGATCTGGTGATGATGAGCACCTTCGATGTTCGCTCCGCGCGTGCTCGGCAGCCGTCGAGACCGTGCTCAGCCCCCGTCGCGGCGCTACCTCGGGCCCGGTCCGACCGGCGCCGAGGCGCTCCGCGCGGCCTCCCGGATCGCCCGGGGAGTGCCCCTGGCTACGGTCAGGCGCATGACCGAGCCGCAGCATCCCGCCGTGATCGAGGACTCGAGCTATTCCGCTGACTGGATCGCGGAGCGCGACCACCTGGAGGTGGCGGCCTATGACGACGGCGTGGTTCTGGTGACGCTGCACAACCCGGAGCGGCGCAACGCGATGAGCGACCGCATGACCGCGGCCTGGCCGGTGCTCGTCGAGACGCTGCGGACCGACCCGGACCTGCGCGTCGTCGTGGTCACCGGCGCAGGCGCGGGGTTCTGCTCCGGCGGCGACCACGGCTGGATCGGGGGTGACCCCGACGCGTCGGTCGTCGAGCTGCGCGAGCGGATGCTCGGCTTCTATCGCGGGTGGCTCTCGATCCGGTCGCTCGAGGTGCCGACCATCGCCGCGGTGAACGGCGCTGCTGTCGGAGCGGGCGCTGCTCTCGCCCTGGCGTGCGACGTGCGTTACGCCGCGGCGTCCGCGCGCTTCTCCGTCCCGTTCGCCGCGCTCGGCCTGCACCCGGGGATGGCGACCACCTGGCTGCTCCCGGAGATCGTCGGCCTGCCCGCGGCGCGCGACTTGCTGCTGACCGGGCGGGTGGCGGATTCCGCCGAGATGCTGCGACTCGGGCTGGTGTCGTCGGTCTCGGGTGATGACGGCTTCGTCGAGGGCGTGCTTCATGCGGCGCACAGCGTGGCCGCAGGAGCACCGGTCGCCGTACGCCTGACCAAGGTGGCGCTCAGCGCCGGCTTCGCGACCTTCGACGACGCGCTGCAGTGGGAGGCGCTGGCGCAGTCGGTGACGCTCGCGAGCCATGACCTGCAGGAGGGCTTGGCCGCGGCGCGCGAGAAGCGCCCACCGAGGTTCACCGGCCGCTGACCGGCCGCCGCGTCAGGTAGTGACGGTGCGCGCGCTCACGCGGTGATGCTGCGCGCGGCGACCACGAGGAGCACCACGGCGACGACCGCGAGCACCATGACGTAGCGGAAGAGCGCCTGTCCGCGGCCGAGCAGCGCGACCCCGAGGGCGCCGCCGGCCGCTACCGCGACGAGGACGACCCGGACCCAGGGGGCGGCGTCGAGCCGCGTCGCGAGCACGCACACCGCCGCGACGAGGCTGGTGAGGGCGAGCCAGGTCGACACGCGCACACCGACTCGTGCCACGAACCCGCCTGCAGCGACGCTCTCGTCGCTCTCGATGTCGGGGATCGCGTTGGCGAGGTGCGCCCCGACCCCGAGGAGAACGCACGTCGCGGTGACCCAGGCGGCCGGTGCGACAGGGGGAGTGAGGCCGTAGGTCACGAACGCCGGCACGAGCCCGAAGGAGACGGCATAGGGGAGCGGGGAGAGCACGGTGGTCTTGAGGACGAGGTTGTAGGTCCAGGCCGATGCGACCGCGACCACGTGCGCGCTGCCGCCGATAGCGCCCGCGGCGACGTAGGACAGCACCACGGTCGACACGACGGCGACGAATGCCGCGCGCCAGAGGAACGACGCGGCGACGTCACCGCGCACCGTGGGCTTCGCCGTACGACCGGCTCGGCGGTCGCGGTCGGCGTCGTAGGCGTCGTTGCACCAGCCGACGGAGAGCTGGCCCGCCAGCGTCGCGAGCCCCATGAGGACCACGCCGAGCGCGTCCCGTCCGGCAGCGGCCGACAGTGCCGTGACGATGAGAGTGACGGTGGCGGTCGGTCCGGGGTGGCACGCGTCGACGAGTGCGCGCAGGCGTTGCGGTGTCGACGTCACGCCGCAGTCTCGCAGTGCGGGTGCGCACAGCGCCGACGGGACGCCGAGACGTGGTGCGAGAGCCCGCGGGTGCGCCCGCGCTGAGGGGTGTCTCGCGAGTGCCCAGACATGACGGGAGCCCCCGGGTCTCGCAGCCGCTGTTCGCCTTCCCCTTGCGAACACCGGCCCGTTCTCCCAGGGGCTCCGTCGAAGGAGGAACCTAGGCCCGCGGTGAACGTGGGTCAACGTCTGGGGGCATCTCCCTGTGGACCGACATGGGGACGACGTGGCGCGTCCCTGTGGACGCAGGGTGGACAGCCCTGGGGACGACAGCCGCGGACCTGCCGTCATACCGCCTCCGACCTGCAGCGATCCTGTCCGCGAGGTGTGGACAGAACATTCGTCGTGCCGACTTCGTCACATCGACCAGATTCCGGTCGTCCCAGGCACTCTCGTCACTGCGCATCGTCACCTCTCACGCACCCTCCGACGCCGGGCGGGAACGTGTGGGATATCGGCGTGACGTCTCGGATCGCAGGCACCTGCTCATGGGCGCACGCGTCGGGCGTGCCCCGTGGGTGCGGAAGCGGCCCGCGCCAGAGGGGCCGGCCTAGGTGCGACGGGGATGCGCCTGCGGGGCCGGCCAGGGTGCGACGGGGATGAGCCTGCTGTCTGGTGCGGTGTGCGTGCACGGCGTTGTCAGTGCGGGGGGTTACCGTCGTCCCGATGAGTCAGACCGTCGTCGACATCCCCGGCCTCCCCGCCGACGTCGAGGTGCGCCGCAGCACCCGCCGTCGACGCAGCGTGACGGCGTTCCGCGAGGGCGGGCGCACCATCGTCGTCGTGCCGCACCGGATGGCGCGGGCCGACATCGTGCCGTTCGTCGATGAGCTCGTCGGTCGACTGCGGGCACGCGAGAAGCGCGCCAGACGCACCGACGACGAGCTGCACGAGCGGGCGGTCGCGCTCTCCCGCCGCTACCTCGACGGGCGCGCCGAGCCGCGCTCGGTGCGCTGGGTCGGCAACCAGCGCCGTCGCTGGGGCTCGTGCACCCCGGCTGACGCGACGATCCGGCTCTCCGACCGGCTCGCTGCGATGCCGGCGCACGTTGTCGACTACGTCCTGCTCCACGAGCTCGTCCACCTGCTCGTGCCGGGTCACGGTCCGGACTTCGAGGCGTGGATGGGGCGCTACCCACGCCTGCTTGAGGCCCGCGCGTTCCTCGGAGGCGTCGACCACGCCACCGGCCACGGCCTCGACGCCGAGCCTGGCTCCGGCGACGACGACGTCGACCCGGGCGCGGACGACGAGGCTGTGGCCACCGCGCCGGACACTGCGGTCGACCTCAGCGACTCCGTGCGTACGCCTTCCGCAGCACGACGTCAGCGACTCGACCCCGGATCCGGCGCCGAGCCGCTGTTCTGACGTGCGACGAGCGCGAGCGAGCCCTGGTTCGGATGAATGTGCCCCAACGTGCTGTCGGCGCACGGGATCTTCCCACTGACGCGTAGTGAGCCCGGTGTCCGATAGATGGAGGTCCCCTGACGTGCGCCTATGGCACGTTGGGGCAGATTCACGAGGAAAGCGCTTGACCGCGTTGGGTGTGGTCAGGGGGTGTCGAGGGCGGTGGCTACGAGGGCTCGGAGGGCTGCGTCGGTGTCGGCAGGGAGGGCGTCGACGGGCCACCAGCGCAGGTCGAGCGACTCGTCGCTGATGGTCTCGACGGCGCCGGGCGCGGCGGTGGCGACGTACTGCACGTCGAGGTGCCAGCAGAGTCCCGGCGTCCCGAAGGGCTGGGGCGCGACCGTCGGGTCCCACGAGCCGCCGTGGCAGCCGACGCGGTGCCGGTCGAGGCGAGCGGGTACGTCGCTCAGGACCAGCCCCGTGATGCCGCTCTCCTCGAGGGCCTCCCGAGCGGCGGCAGCTCGCATCGAGGTGTCCCCCGGCTCGCAGTGCCCGCCCATCTGCAGCCAGAGCTTGACCTTCGAGTGCAGCGTGAGCAGCACGTGGGAGCGGTCGTGCGAGAGCACCAGCGTGCTGCCGGTGAGATGTCCCTCCACGCACTCGCGCCACATCGCGTCGGGGTGCACGCCGAGGAACTCGACGTAGGAGTCACGCAGCGCGCGCTGCGCGTCGTCGCCAGCAACCCACGACGAGAGCACCGCGAGCGCATCGGCGTGCAGCGTCGCTGAGCCGTCGGTCGTCGCGGACGGGGCAGCCGCGTCGGACGTGGGCGTCACGCCTCAGGGTCAGGCGCGGCGTCGGTGCCGTCCTCGTCGGGGGCTGCGGGCAGGTCGTCGAGCGCGGACAGGTCCAAGGGGGCGGACCGGCGTACGAAGGCGGCGATCGCGTCGTCACCGTCGAGGTCATCGGCCCGTGGCAGCAGGTCGGGGTGACCCCAGAGCTCGTCGCGCGCCTCGGCGCCGCGTTCGGTGCGGATCGACTCCCAGAGCGCGGCGGCCTCGCGCAGGCGACGCGGACGCATCTCCAGACCCACGAGGGTGGCGAAGGTGTGCTCACCAGGGCCGCCCGTCGCTCGACGGCGGCGCATGGTCTCGCGCAGCGCGTCGGCCGACGGGAGCCGACCCGAGGACGCCTGGGTGACGACGTCGTCGACCCAGCCCTCGACGAGCGCGAGCAGCGTCTCGAGGCGCGCGAGCGCAGCCTTCTGCTCGGGGGTGTCATCAGGCACGAAGACGCCGGAGGCGAGGATCTCCTGCATCGACTCGGGGTTGTTGGGGTCGATGTCGCGCGCGGCCTCCTGGATGCGCTCCTGGTCGACGTGGATGCCGGCGGCGTAGGCCTCGACTGCGGCGGTGAGCTGCGAGCGCAGCCATGGCACGTGGGCGAAGAGCCGCTGCGACGCGGCCTCGCGCAGGGCCAGGTAGAGCCGCACCTGCTCGGGATCGATGCCGAGGTCCTTGCCGAACGCAGCGACGTTGCGCGGCACGAGGGCCGCGCGGTTGTCCTCGGTCAGCGGGATGCCGACGTCGGCCGCGCCGAGCACCTCGCCGGCGAGAGCACCCAGGCCCTGGCCGAGCTGGCCGCCGAACATCATCGCGCCCATCTGGCGGGCCATCCCGAGCAGCGGGCCCATCATCTGTGCCATCTCCGGCGGGATGCCTTCGGGAAGGCCGCCGTCGGCGTTCATCGCCCCCGACATCGACTCGTTGACCTTCTCGGCCACCGGCTCGACGATCCGCTTCCACGACGGCAGGGTCTGCTCGATCCACTCGCTGTGGCTCCAGGCACCACCGCCCGAGGAGGTCGCGGGGAACGACGTCACGGGGTCGAGCCACAGGGTGGCGAGGTCGAGTGCCTGCTCGACCTCGCGGCGCTCGACGTCGGAGACCGACGGGTCGCCCGCCTGCGCGACGAGGCCACGGGCGGTGTCGCGCGCCAGCGTCCAGTTGACCGCCGACCCGTCCCCGCCGCCGGACTGCATCATCTGGCCGAGCTGCTGCAGCGCGGCGCCGAACTGAGCCATGTCCATGTTGGTGGGGTCGAAGCCGCCCGCACCGAAGGGGTTCGCGCCGGAGCCGCCCGAGTCACCGGTCCCGTCGTCGTCGCCCGGGTTGAAGCCGAAGGGCAGGTTGCCGCTCATCGACGTACTCCTTCACCGCTGTGCTGGGGGAGGCCGCCGGTCATCGCCCGCGCGAGGGGCGCGGTGGGCAACAATGGCGACATGTGCACGGACACGTCGTCCACGGTACGCACGCAGGAGCGCGCGTGATGCCGTCGGACGGCTCGGGGGGTACGCCTGCGGCGAACGCCAGGCGTGGACGCCGTACGCCGTCTGCGGATGCTCAGTCGGCGCACAGCGTCGACGCAGGTGACCAGCCCGTCGCCCCAGCCGTTCCGCCGCCTCGTGACGCGGCACCTGGGGAGTCGGTGACGCCATCGGCGCGGAAGGCCGCAGCCAAGACCGGCGCCCGCAAGGCGCGCGCGCCGCGCAGGACGGGCTCGATCATCGCGGTGACCGGTGCCGCGGGCGTCATCGGCGAGGTGCTCGTCCGTCGGCTGCTCGAGTCGGACGAGGTCGCGAAGGTCGTCGCGATCGACGTACGCCGCGGCGGCGTCGACGGTGCCACCTGGCGGATCACCGACGTGCGCGACCCGGTGCTCGCACAGCGGTTCACCGGAATCGACGCGGTCGTGCACCTAGCGGTCGACTGGTCGCTCGACGCCGCTCCGGCGGCGCGCTCCGAGCTCAACGTGCGGGGTACGCAGACGGTCGTCACGGCGGCCGCCGCTGCCGGCGTCAAGCGGGTCGTGCTCGTGACGAGCGCGACCGTCTACGGCGCGTTCGCCGACAACCCCACACCGCTGCCGGAGGACGCACCCCTGCAGGCTCCACCCGAGGGGATCCTGGCGGACCTCCTCGAGATCGAACGGGTCGGTGAGGACGCGCGTCGCGTGCACCCTGGCCTCTCGGTCACGGTGGTGCGCCCGGCTGCGCTCGTCGGGCCAGGCGTCGACACGCTGGTCACCCGGCACTTCGCGGCTCCGCGCCTGCTCTGCATCAAGGACGCTGCACCCACGTGGCAGTTCTGCCATGTGGATGACCTCGCGTCGGCGCTGGAGCGAGCGGCGCTCGGGGCCGTCGAAGGTGCCATCACGGTCGGGTCCGACGGCTATCTCGAGCAGCGATGCGTCGAGGATCTCTCGGGGATGAAGCGCGTGGAAGTGCCTGCGGCCCTTGCCTTCGCGACGGCCGAGCGGCTGCACCGTGTGGGTGTCACACCGGCTCCGGCGAGCGAGCTGGCTTACGTCATGCACCCGCTGGTGGTGTCGTCGGCCGCGCTGCGCGCGATCGGGTGGGAGCCGACGTATGACAACCGGACCTGCTTGCAGGTCGTGCTCGACGAGGTCCGCGGCGAGCACTCGATCGCGGGTCGCCGCCTCGGCCGACGTGACGCGACGGTCGCCGGTGCGTCGGCGGCCGGTGCCACCGTGGCCGTGCTCGGCGCGGCTGCGTTCGTACGCGCCGCACGGCGTGCGCGAGGTCGCTGATGTCGACGTCGCGCCCGCAGGTGCGTCTCGCCACACCCTCGCGTGATCTTGGTCCACTGGTTGTTTCCCGACGCGGGAAGCGACCTCACGACCAAGATCACGCGGGTCCGGCGCCTCCGGCAGGGTCATCGTCGCGGCTCGTCCGGCGTACCGGAGCGGCTCCATGGTCGGCAGTGTTGCCAGCGACTCGTAGGCTGACCCCATGGAGGTCCTTCGCTGGCTGCTGATCCCGCTCGCAGCCACCCTGCTGGGGATCCTCTGGGTCACGTGGCGCAGCCGTGACCGCAAGCCTGCCGACGCCGAGCAGGGCATGGAAGACATGGCCCGGTTCCGGCAGGCGATGGAGAAGCCGTTGCCGCCGTTGCACCGCCGCAACCCGCTCGACGAGCCGGTCGACCCGGCCCAGGGCGGCACCCGCTTGTGAGCCTCGCGCTCCGACGCAGCATCTGGTTGGGTGCGGCGGGTGTCCTGGGCGGCGCGCTACTGGTCATCGGTGTGCTCATGCCGCTGCCATTCGTCGAGCTCGCACCAGGCCCCACGTTCAACGTGATCGGCGAGGCCGACGGCAAGCCGATCATCGACATCAGCGGTACGCCGACGTACCCGACCGCCGGCAACCTCGACATGACGACGGTCAACGAGCGTGGTGGGCCCGAGACCGGTATCTACCTCGGTCGCGTCGTGGTCGGCTGGGCCGACCCGCACATCCGGATCCTGCCGCGCGAGGCGTTCTACCCCGACCAGGTCACGCAGTCCGACGTCGCGGCGCAGAACTCCCGTCAGTTCAGCGACAGCACCTCGGACTCCGTCGCCGCCGCGCTCAACTACCTCAAGCGTCCAGTCGACACCGTCGTCGTCGTCTCGTCGGTGCTCGACGGCGCACCCGCCGACGGCCACCTCGAGCCGGGCGACCAGTTCCTCGCGATCGACGGCAAGGCCATCACGACCTCGGCCGACGTCGGCGTCGCGATGGGGGCGGTCACACCGGGAGCCACGGTGGTGGTGAAGGTGAAGCGCAGCGACACCGACACCCACGACGAGTCGATCGTCACCGGCGCCAACCCGAAGGACTCCACGAGAGCGTTCCTCGGCATCGAGGTGGGTGAGACGTTCCGCGCGCCCTTCCACCTTGAGATCACCCTCGGCGGGGTCGGCGGTCCGAGCGCCGGGATGATGCTGAGCATGGGCATCATCGACAAGCTCACGCCCGGTGAGCTCAACGGCGCCGGCTTCGTCGCGGGCACCGGCACGATCACCCCTGACGGCACCGTCGGCCCGATCGGTGGCATCGAGCAGAAGATGGTCGGCGCCCGCAACGCCGGCGCGACGCTGTTCCTCGCCCCCGCCAGCAACTGCACCGACGTCCTGGGCGCCACTCTCCCCGACGGCCTGACCGTCGCACGCGTCAGCACCCTCACCGAAGCCGTGACCGCAGTAGAGAACTACACCGCCGGCAAACCAGTAACCCCCTGCACCCGCTGAGGGACGTTCTTGACCTCTCAGGCCAGAAAGTGCCCGTGAGGGTGACCCTCTGACCGCCTCTCGCGATCTTGGTGAGCAGCTCCCGTCGGACCGACGCGCACGGAGCGCGTCGCGCGGCGTCGGCTCAGCTGAACGTCGCGCCCAGGGCCTCGGCCAGTCGGGGGACGACGTCAGGGCCGACCAGCACCTCGGCGTCGGTGTCGTGCGAACGCAGTCGCAGCGCGCACATCCGGCCGCCCTCGCGCAGCACGACGACCGCCATGCGTACGTCCTGGCGTTCCGGGTGCGCAGCCACGGTGGCCTCGAGCCCGCCCTGGTCGTCATCAGGCAACGCGTCCTCCGCCGACGGTGGCAGCACGATGCGCTCGAGCACCAGCGCGGCACCGGCGACCTCGTCGGGCCACGTGGTCGTCGCCAGCACCTCGTCGAGCGGGCGCTCGGTGCCGAGCGCCTCCTGCTCGATCGGCGTCAGCGACTCCGGGTCGTGCCCCTCGGCGCCGAGAACCTCGGCGAGCGCGGGCTCGAGCGCGACGAGCTCGGACGTACGCGCCAGGGCGAACATCCGTGCGGGCTGGTCCCACCCCTGCGACGCCACGTGCTTCTCGATCTCGCGACACAGCTCGACGAGCCGCATCGCGCGAGCTGCGGCCGCGAGTCCGGCCTCGTCGGGTGCGTCGGTGGCGGGAACGACGACGGTGTCGTGATCGTCGGGAGAGAGGGGCTCGGCGTCGTGGCTGGTCACGGATCTGATTCTGCCCCGCCTACCGGAAGGGCAAGCCAGTGGACCGCCACGTAAGGTGTCGTTCGTGACGTTTGCCTCGCCAGCCGCCGGGGGAGGGCGGGGCGGTCGCTCCGCCTCAGGTGCCCCAGCCCGCCGTAACCGCGCCCTCATCGTGACGCTGGTCGTGATCGGCGTCGTGGTCCTGGGGTTCACCCTGTTCTCGGGCTTCTACACCGACCTGCTCTGGTATCAGTCGGTCGACGCCTCCAACGTCTTCAGCACCCAGCTCTACACGCGACTCGGCCTGCTCCTCGTCTTCGGCGGGCTCATGGCCCTCGTCGTCGGCATCAACATGTGGATCGCCTACCGCGTACGACCGGTCTTCCGACTCATGTCTCCGGAGCAGGCGAGCCTCGAGCGCTATCGCATGGCGCTGGACCCGCTGCGCCGCCTCGCGATCATCGGCATCCCGTTGCTGCTCGGCCTGCTCTCCGGTGTCAGCGCGACTGCGGAATGGAAGGACTGGCTCCTCTTCCGCAACTCGACGCCGTTCGGCAGCACCGACACGACGTTCAACGTCGACCTCTCGTTCTACGTCTTCACCCTGCCCTTCCTGCGCTTCCTCGTCGGCTTCCTGTTCGCGGCAGTCGTGCTCGCGTTCCTGCTCTCGGTGGTCGTGCACTACGTCTACGGCGGGATCCGGCTGCAGCCGGCCGACGACCGCTTCAGCCGTGCCGCCCAGGCACACCTGTCGATCCTGGTTGGCATCTTCGTGCTGCTCAAGGCGGTCGCCTACTGGCTCGACCGCTATGAGCTGACGCTCTCGACCGACGACTTCGTGCCCGGCGTGACGTACAAGGACGCCAACGCGCTGCTGCCCGGCCAGACGATCCTGATGTACATCTCGATCATCTGCGCCGTGCTCTTCTTCGTGAGCGCGTTCCGCAAGAGCGCGACCTTCGCGATCACCGGCCTCGTGCTGCTCGCGGGGTCGGCGCTCGTCATCGGCTCGATCTACCCGTCGTTCGTGCAGCAGTTCCAGGTCAAGCCGACCGAGCTGCTGCGTGAGTCGCCCTACATCCAGAACAACATCGACGCGACGCGTGCCTCATACGGCCTGGACAAGGTGTCGGTCCAGCAGTACGCCACCACGGTGCCGCCGGTGACGTCGTCGACGGTGGCTGCGAGCTCGAGCACGATCGCCAACATCCGCCTGCTCGACCCCAACGTCGTCGGCCCGACGTTCCAGCAGAACCAGGCCAACAAGACCTACTACAAGTTCCCCGACACGCTCGACATCGACCGCTACGTCCTCAAGGACACCGCGACGAGCAAGAGCGCCACCCGAGGCGCGGTCATCGGCCTGCGCGAGGTCAACCTCGGCGGGCTCCAGTCCGATCAGCGCAGCTGGTCGATCGACCACGTCATCTACACCCACGGCTTCGGTGCGGTCGCGGCCTACGACAACACGATCAACACCGCGACCGGCGAGCCGTCGTACTTCGAGCAGGGCCTTCCCCCGACCGGTCTGCTGACGATCGACCAGCCGCGGGTGTACTTCGGGGAGTACTCCCCGCCGTTCTCCATCGTGGGCGCGCCCGAGGGATCTGCGCCGCGCGAGCTCGACTATGCGACCGATGCCACGGGCACGACGGGCACGACGCCGCAGCAGTCCAACTACACCTACACGGGCAAGGGCGGCATCCCCGTCGGGTCGCCGCTCAACCGGCTGATGTTCGCGCTGAAGTATCAGGACACCAACATCATCCTGTCGGACCTGGTCAACACCGACTCGCGCATCCTCGAGGTGCGCGACCCGCGCGACCGCGTGCAGAAGATCGCGCCCTGGCTGCAGATCGACGGCGACCCTTATCCCGTCGTCGTCGACGGCAAGATCGTGTGGATGGTCGACGGCTACACGACGACCGACCAGTACCCCAACGCCACGCCCACGTCGTTCGGCGACGCGACGGCCGACACCCTGACCACCGCATCGAAGAACGTGAGCGGCCAGGCGCGCGAGAACGTCAACTACATCCGCAACTCGGTGAAGGCCACGGTCGACGCCTACGACGGCACGGTCACGCTCTACGCGTGGGAGAAGAACGACCCGATCCTGCAGACCTGGATGAAGGCGTTCCCTGGCCTGGTCCAGCCGCTCGAGTCGATGCCGCCGAGCATTCTCGAGCACGTCCGCTATCCCGAGGACCTGTTCAAGGTGCAGCGCCAGATCTTCACGAGGTACCACGTGACGGACCCCGACGGCTTCTTCAGCGGCCAGGACTTCTGGACGGTGCCCAACGACCCGACCATCGCCAAGACGCAGCCGATCGCCGCGCAGCCGCCCTACTACCTGCAAGTGCAGTCACCCGGGTCGACGACGTCGACGTTCTCGCTGACGACGACGCTGGCCCCGCAGAAGCGCAACACTCTGGCCGCGCTCATGGCGGCCAACAGCGAACCCGGGCCCAACTACGGGAAGATCAGCGTCCTGCAGCTACCCACGACGACGACGATCCCCGGTCCGGCCCAGGTGCAGAACAACTTCGAGAGCGATCCGACCGCCGCGAAGGACCTCACGCTCTACCGCACGGGTGGCTCCGACGTGGAGTTCGGCAACCTGCTCTCGCTGCCGGTCGCCGGGGGCGTTCTCTACGTCGAACCGGTCTACGTCGCCCGCGCCGGCACCGACGGATTCCCCCTGCTGCGCAAGGTCTTCGCCGGCTTCGGCAACAACGTCGCCTACGAAGACACTCTGAGCGCCGCGCTGGCAAAGGTCTTCGGTACGACGGGCCCGCCGACGACACCCGGCACTCCGGGCACCCCGGGCACGGGCTCCGGCTCACCGTCACCGACCCCGTCGAACACCGGGAACCTGACTGCGCAGCAGCAGCTGACCATCGCCATCGCACAGGCGCAGGCGGCCTACGACGACGGACTGAAGGCCTTGGCAGCGGGTAACTTCACCGCCTACGGCATCGCTCAGGACAAGCTGAAGCGGGCGCTCGCAGATGCGGCTGCAGCTCAGAAGGCGATCGTCGGCACTACTGACGCACCCGCAACGACAGCGACGCCGAGCGTGACACCGGCCCCGGGCGCCACCGCATCACCGACGGCGACGGCCGCTGTCACCTAGCCGGGGCACTGCGTCAGGGAGGCGATTTGCCCCGCCTCCCACGCCCGACGTACAGTGATGCCCTGCGTCGGGTTCGCCCGATCGACGCGGGGTGGAGCAGCTCGGTAGCTCGCTGGGCTCATAACCCAGAGGTCGCAGGTTCAAATCCTGCCCCCGCTACCAATCGGCCCTGGAATCCAAGGGATTCCGGGGCCGAAGGTATGTGAGGACTTGATCGGGTGGCCAGAAACTAGCCATTTACTCCGTCGAAACGGCCGTTCTACGGCTGAGCGCGGCGCCTCGCTCGGGACGTCTGGGCCGCAGCGGGCTCTCGACGGTCCGAGCTGCGCATCTCCCTGGTATGAGCACCGATATTCAGGGGACGCCCGGCCCCGTCTTGGAACCGTTGCTGGGCATCGACGCTGTTGCGGAGTACCTCGGGGTCACCGTCACGACCATCTACGACTGGCGGGTCGCGGGCAAGGGCCCGTGCGCTGTGCGGGTAGGGCGGCACCTCAAGTTCGCACTGTCCGACGTGGCAGCGTGGGTCACCGCGCACCGGGAGACCGAGCCGGGGCGTGGCCCCGACGTCCGGCGGTGAGCTAGGTGGCACGGCCCCGGACCCCGGTCGGCACGTTCGGTGACATCACGTTCGAGACCGCCCCGGGTGGTCGGGTGCGGGCTTTGGCCCGCTTCCGGGACGAGGACGGTCGGCTTCGCCGTGTGGTGGCCACCGACGGCACCGAACGAAGCGCCGAGCGACTCCTTAAGACCCGGATGAGTCGTCGCACTCACGAGGACGGCCATGGTGAGCTGAGCCCGGACAGCTCGTTCG
>JANMBJ010000044.1:0-1731 GCA_031360335.1 Candidatus Nanopelagicales bacterium | reverse complement strand
GCGTGGCGGTGGCCCTCGCTCGACCACGATCACGATCTCAGGCCGGGAACTGCCACTGAGGGGGAGTTCCTGACCTGAGAGGTCACAGACTGCCTGCGGCCTGCGGCGGGCGGGGTGGTGGCGGTCGGGCGGCGGCGGGGGGCGGGCGGCAGGATGGGGGCGTGCCCGCAGCCCACTCCCGAGCGTCGATCGCGCTGAGCGCCGCCGAGGTCGACGCGCTGCTGCGCAGTGCGCGCACGATGGTGCTGGTGACGAACGGCCCTGACGGGGTGCCGGACCCGGTGCCGATGTGGTTCGTCGTCGATGCCGAGGGCACGGTCTGGATGCGGACGTACGCGAAGAGCCAGAAGGTGCTCAACCTCGAGCGCGACCCGCGCTTCGCCGCCATGGTGGAGACCGGTGACCGCTATCTCGAGCTCCGCGGCGCGCAGCTGAGCGGCACGGTCACGCTCGTCGAGGACATCGACCGGATCTGTGCGGTGTTCGCCGACCTGATGGTGAAGTACGAGGACCTCGACCCGGCACATCTCGACTCGGTCCGCACCGCCTACCGCGACCGCGCACCGAAGCAGCGCGCGCTGCGGCTCGACGTGACACGCGTCGTCTCGTGGGACCACGCCAAGCAGGCCCTCGCGACGGCGCCCGTCGAATGACCACGCACGCATCCGCCTCCATGCCCGCACCCGCGTCGTCACTCGCGACAGGCATCCGACGATGAGCCACCTGGCCTATCTCGGGGTGCTCGCGTTCGTGCTGCTCGGCAGCGCCTGGCTCGAGGTCGTGCTCCGAGCCCGCGTCTACTCGCGTCCGCGTCGGCTGCTGCTCTCGCTCGCGCCGGTCGTGCTCGTGTTCTGCCTCTGGGATCTCTACGCGATCGCCGCAGGGCACTGGAGCTTCGACTCGGAGCGGACGACCGGGATCACTCTCGCCACGGTGCCGCTCGAGGAGATCCTCTTCTTCGTCGTCGTGCCGATCGCCTCGTTGCTGACGCTCGAGGCGGTCCGGTCGGTCACGCGCTGGCAGGTCGGCGACGAGCCGGCCGGGACGTGTGCGGACGGCGTACGCCTCGACGACCACGACGGTGCGCTATGACCTACACGCAGCTTGCCGTTGTGGGAGTGGCGATCGCGGTCGTGCTCGACCTTGCCGTGTTTCGCACGAAGCTGCTGGGTCGGCGAGTCTTCTGGGTGTCCTACGCGATCGTGCTGTTCTTCCAGCTCGTGACCAACGGCGTGCTGACCGGCCTGCGCATCGTTCGCTATGACGGCGCTGCGATCGCGGGGTCGTCGACGCCGGTCGATGCTGCGCCGCCGTTCCTGGGTGACGGGCGCATCGCGTTCGCGCCGTTCGAGGATCTGCTGTTCGGGTTTGCGCTGGTGGTGCTGACGCAGGTGCTGTGGGTCTGGCTCGGTCGTCGCTCCGTGGATCGCACGCCGTACGCCGGGCCTCCTCGGATCTCGCTGCCGGGTGCTGCAGCAGATCCCCGTTCCTGAGTCTGTTTCTCAGCGCAGAGACCGGCGTCGTCGTTCCTTCTGGCGTCTTTCTTGGCCCTGAGCCAGAAGGAATGACGACGGCGGTCTCTCGGGGGCTTGCGCCGGGGTGGTTGTGATCCCCTCTCGCTGGGTCGCTGGGTCGCTGGGTCGCTGGGTCGCTGGGTCGCTGGGACGCTGGGTCGCTGGGACGCTGGGACGCTGGGACGCGACGGACGCCCCCCCCGACGACGGCGAAGGG
>JANMBJ010000412.1:0-50833 GCA_031360335.1 Candidatus Nanopelagicales bacterium | reverse complement strand
CCGCCGCGCACCGCCCCCACGGCGACCGTCCTCAGCGGTCCAACGACGACCGTCCTCAGCGTTACTACGGTGACCGCCCCCAGGGTGATCGTCCACAGCGTTCCTACGGTGACCGCCCGCAGGGTGATCGTCCACAGCGTTCCTACGGTGACCGCCCCGACCGTGGCGGGTCACGGGGTGGCTACCAGGGTCGCAGCGGCGGTCGCGACGACCGTCGTGATGTCCGTCCGCAGCGACCGGTCGGTCCGACAGTCCCGGATGACGTCACTGGCAAGGAGCTCGACAAGGAGATCCGCGGCGACCTTCGGACGCTCTCTCTCGAGGCGTCCGAGATCGTGTCGCGCCACCTGGTGATGACAGCTCGCCTGCTCGATGACCGGCCCGATCTTGCGTGGGAGCACGCGAAGGCAGCGGTAAGCCGTGGCGGTCGCCTCGCTGTGGTTCGTGAGGCTGCTGGTGTAGCGGCGTACACGGCCGGCGAGTTTGCCGACGCGCTCGCGCAGTTCCGTGCAGCCCGAAGGATTTCGGGCTCTGACAGCTATTGGCCTCTGATGGCCGACTGCGAGCGGGGTCTGGGTCGACCCGAGCGCGCCATCACTATGGCCGGCGCGCCCGAAGTAGACCGTCTGGACCGCGCCGGTCGGGTCGAGATGCGCATCGTGGCGTCCGGAGCCCGCCGCGATCTGGGCCAGCTCGACGCTGCGGTCGTCACGCTGCAGTGCCCCGAGCTGGAGTCGACGAGCACGGAATCGTGGTCGCCGCGACTCAAGTTCGCCTACGCGGACGCGTTGCTGGCTGCGGGTCGCGAGGACGAAGCTCGCGACTGGTTCGCTCAGGCCGTCGCGGCGGATGTTCACGACGAGACCGACGCGGCCGAGCGGCTCGCCGACCTCGACGGAATCGTCTGGGTCGACACGCTCGATGGTGACGATGACAGCGACGACTCGGACGACTCGGACGACTCGGACGACTCGGACGACGATGCAGACGTAGACGGTGGAAGCACTGGCGTCGCGCACTCAGACGATGACGAGTACCACGACGATCTCGCCTCCGAGCTCGCCGTCGTCGCCGAGTTCTCCGCATCGGACGACGAGGACGTCGAGGACGACGACAACGTCGGCGAATTCGCTCCGCCGGCCCTCGAAGACGAGTCGGACGAGCACTCGCACGACGGATCAGTCAGCGCCGCCGCGGCACTGGAGTTCTCGGGTAGCCACAACGATGACGATGACGACGATGACGATGACGACGATGACGACGATGACGATGACGATGACGACGATGATGACGACGACGACGACGACGTCAACCTCGATCAGAACGACGCGGCAGCGCTGCCGACGTCGGGGTCTGACTCCGACTGATGCGGCGCTGCGTCGCTGAGGTCGGTTCGCCGAATCGAGGAGACGCAGACGTCGAGCGCGAGCGGGACACAGGACGGACCGTAGGGCACCAGCCTTGCGGTCAGTCCTCATGCCTGGGGTCGACGCCTCCCGGCACATAACCGTGCGACGCGAGTGGAGCAGGCCGCCGCAGCTCGCGGCGACGATGGCTGGGCACCTCGAAGGGCTGGTCACCCAGGGGGCTGTGCGGTCCGCGGTCACAGCTCAGGTGTCGCGCGGAGCGAGCTCGGCCTGCCGATCGAGCCAGCGCCAGATACCAGCGACGTCAGCCTCGGTGCTCGAGAGCACCTCGAGCTTGTGCTCCACCTCGGGAAGCGTACGCACGGTATAGCGGTCCGCAGTCCGCTCCCGGACCCGCGCGACGGCATGATCGAGATCCAGCCCGTCAACTCGAGCCTCCCGGACCAGCTCCACCCACAGCCGTAGCTCCTCGACCGATCGATCGAGTGTTGCCTCGACGTCGGTCACCGGCCCGAAGTGGCTGAACAGCAGCCGGGTGGGTCGGCGCTCGCGCATCCGTTCCAGTGACGTCAGCGCGGCCCCGAGGTCGAACTCCGGAGGAGGGGTGGCCGGCCTCAGGTCACCGGTCTCGGGAGTCCAGACGCCGGCCGCATCGCCGGTGTAGAGGTCACCGGTCAGCGAGTCGAGCAGGCCGACGTGGTGTCGCGCGTGCCCGGGGGAGTCGAACGACCCCAGCATGCGACCGCCTCCCAGGTCGATCGCGTCTCCGTCAGCGAGTACCTGGATCCGGGCGGAGTCCGTCGGTCGCAGGGCACCGAACAGCTCGTCGAGAACAGACCCGAACACCCGCTCCGCGCTGGCCATCAGGCGCGACGGGTCGGCGAGGTGACGGGCGCCGGCTTCGTGCACGACGACCTGGGCCAGGGGAAACGCGGCAGCGAGATCGCCGACTCCACCCGCGTGGTCGAGATGGATGTGGGTCACGACGATGGTCGAGAGGTCATCCGGGCCGACGCCGAGCGCGTCGAGGGCGTCCACAACCTTCCCAGCGGATCTCGCGGCACCGGTCTCGACGAGGCACGGGCGCTCCCCGCGGATGAGATAGCCCGCGGTGATGCCGTCGTAGCCGCCCATCTGGGTGTCGACCAGCCAGACCTCGTGGCCGAGGTCGACCGGGCCAGCGTGCTCCGTGTCCACAGCTCGATCCTGTCGCGTGTCGTCCACGGCTTCGGTGCCGCAGTGGTCGGTGAGGGTCGTTCCCGGGTCAGAGAGTACGTGTCAGGCGACGAGACCAGGGCGGTAGCGGGCCTGAAGGAGGTGCTCATGGCTCCACGTCAACGGCGCGCTCAGGTGGTTGCGGAAGACGCAGCCCCGGCGCAGGTGATGGAGCCCTCGGTCAACGAGGTGCGGCTGCGCGGGCGGCTCGCCAACGAGCCCGAACCGAGAGTTCTGCCGTCTGGGGATGTGGTCGTCACCTGTCGGCTCGTGGTCGATCGGCGTCCGGTGCGCTCGTCCGGTCCGGGATCGAATGTCCGGGTCGACACGCTGGACTGTGCGGCGTTCACGGCGGACATCCGTCGCAAGCTCCTGCGGTGGGCTCCGGGCGACATCCTCGAGATTGAGGGCAGCCTGCGCCGGCGCTTCTTCCGGGCCGGGGGTGCTGCGGCGTCGCGCTATGAGGTCGAGGTGCATTCCGCCACCCGGGTCATGAGAGTGAGGGAGGTGGCTCGTGCCACCATGGCGGGGTGAGTTCAGGTCTGTCCCCGGAGCCGCCCGTCGGCGACGCCTATGACTGGTTCCGGCGTGGCACCGCACTGCTCGGCGACGGTCACCCCGCGGCCGCGGCGGAGCTGCTGGCGTGGGCGGCGGGCGAGGAGCCCGAGGCCGCGTCGGTCCACGAGGCGCTGGCCCGTGCCCTGTTCAATGCGCGTCGATATGACGAGGCGGCGCGCGAGTTCACGGTGCTGCTCCGGCTTGCACCCGATGACGACTATGCGCAGTTCGGTCTCGGGCTCGCACTCTGGCGGATGCGTCAGTTCCCCCAGGCAGCCAACCACCTGGCGGCTGCGGCGACGATGCGACCCGACCGCCCGGAGTATGCGCAGGCGCTGCGGCAGGTGCGCGCGACATTGGCTGCTCGGGAGGACGCGGGCCTGCACCCCACCGGTCAACCGGGTGAGGGGCTGACATGACGTCGATGAGTGGCGCGCCGGCCACCGAACCGTGGCTCGTCGACGCGCACGACGCCCTGCTGCTCGATCTCGATGGTGTCGTCTATGTCGGCCCGGAGCCGGTCGACCATGCGGTCGAGGGGCTGGTCGAGGTGCGGCGCCGGGGTGTGGTCACGGCCTACGTCACCAACAACGCGGCCCGCCCCCCGTCAGTGGTGGCCGAACACCTGCGGTCGTTCGGTCTCGATGTCGCCGACCACGACGTGGTGACCTCGGCGCAGGCAGGTGCTCGCGAGGTGGCGTCGCGCGTACCCCCCGGGAGCAAGGTGCTGTGCGTCGGCGGGCCTGGCGTGGCCGAGGCGGTGCGCGTGCGGGGCCTCGAGCCGGTGGCCAGCGCCGACGAGGCGCCGGTTGCCGTGCTCATGGGCTATGGCCCGGACGTGTCGTGGCGTCACCTCGCGGAGGCGTCGTACGCCGTTGCGGCAGGTGCGGTGTTCGTCGCGACCAACGCGGATCGCTCGATCCCCACCGATCGCGGGATCGCTCCGGGCAACGGGACCCTGGTCGCAGCGGTCACCGCAGCGACCGGAATCTCGCCGTTGATCGCGGGCAAACCCTGTGCGCCCCTGATCCGAGAGTCGGTGGAACGAGTGGGATCTCGGCGCCCGATCGTTATCGGTGATCGACTCGACACCGACATCGAGGCCGGACACGTGAGCGGCATCGACAGCCTGCTCGTGATGACGGGTGTCACGGGGGTTGCGGACCTGCTGGCTGCGCCGGTGAACCGTCGCCCGTCCTATGTCGCGGCGGACCTACGCGGGCTGCTGCGCCCCGCAACGGGCGTGCGGATTCCGAGTGACGATCGGCTCGTCACTGGGGATCGGCTGGTGGCGTTGCGCCGTGCCTGCCGTCGATCGTGGGATGCGGCTGACTCTGGCGACCCGTCGCCCGTGGCAGCGGTCGAGCTCGATGAGCTCACCGCCGACGTCTCGGCCGCGCTCCGGGCCTGAGCCTGCACGTCCGGCCATGCGCCGTGGTGACGGGCAGCTGCTCACCGGTCGTGTCCGGGTGGAGGCGATGGTGTCGGGTTGCGGCGGCACCGGCTCCTCAGAGGTGAGGGGTTGTCCGACCCGACACTGCCCGCACGTGACGACGCGTGGCTCGAGGTCAGAGAAACTTGCGAAGCTCGAAGAGGTCGCGGAAGTGGGCGTCGACCTTGATCCGGCCCTTGGCCCACGCGCGCCCGAAAGACAACCGACCCGCGACCACCTCGACGAGATCGTCGGACGTGAGCGTCAACCGCAGGCGTGACTCGTTCAGGCTGCCTGGGTCTATGTCGTGGATGTCGAGCAGGGCGCCAGCCTCGAGGCGTCCTGCGAACGCCACGTCGAGGTCGCGTACGCGAAGGGCCACGGTCGTGTCAGGGATCTTGCGCCGGGTGGCATCGTCGACGCCTTCGAGCTCGGCGACCACCTGGTCGAGAGCAATGCGTACCTCGGCGATGTCGGCCATCTCGGGCGGACCTCCGGGTCGATGTCCTGCGAGCGACTGTCGCAAGCGCTGTGGCGGCGTCGGCGGGGGCTCCACCGATGACGACGCTATCCCAGCCCGGGCCGAGTTTCGGGCGGCCGACGCCAACTGCGGACGGCGCGTCACCCGAGGTGCGCGGTAACGTGAGTCCTCACGGTGCGCCGAGCGGGTGCACGATGCGGTGAACGAGTGAGGAGACGGGCGTGCTCGACGCTCTGCGGGGATATGTCCAGCTGGCCACGGGTCTGACCGAGGTCACCATCAGCAAGGCGAGAGAGGCTGCGGCCGCTCTCCTGAGCCAGGGCCTCGACCTGGAGAAGGTGCCTGACGTCCCGGGCAAGGACTCTGCCGTCGATGCGGCCAAGGTGGCAGCGAACCAGGTCCAGGGACTGGCCGACGACCTGCTCGAGACGAGCAAGCAGAACCGCGAGCTGCTCACGGGTCTGGTGCGCACCGAAGTCGACCGGGCCGCCGGGCGCCTCGGATTTGTGCGGGAGGAAGAGCTGGCTGCCGTACGCCGTCACGTGGCGCGCCTGGAAGGGCAGCTGGCTGACATTCGGACGCAGATCGGTGGCGGTGCGGTTGCGGGTTCTGCAGCCACAGCCGCTGCAGCACCCAAGCCGGTGAAGAAGAAGGTGCCGGTCAAGCGGGCGCTGGCGGCGCACGACACACCTGACTCGGACGCTGAACCCTCAGCGACCGAGCCTTCCGTGTCCGAACCTTCAATGTCCGAACCCTCGGTTGCCACAGGTTCGGCAGCCGGTCCCGTTGCCGAGGCGGACCTCACCGCAACGACCAACCCGACCGATGTCGCGGCCGAC
Source organism: Candidatus Nanopelagicales bacterium (assembly GCA_031360335.1). GTDB lineage: Bacteria > Actinomycetota > Actinomycetes > S36-B12 > CAIYMF01 > Longivirga. Next base: position 44,941 of record JANMBJ010000412.1, on the reverse strand, counting down.
GCCTGATGAGCGAGCCGCACGTGGATGGCGATGGTTCCGACAACCGCAGCCTCGAGGAGCCGGGCGCTGTCGCTGCGGAGGAGTCCCATCACGACATGGAGCACGAGCCGGATGTCTCGTCGTGGGATGTGCTCGACGCGGAAGAGATCGAGGCGGAGATCGCCGACGACGAAGGAATGGCCGGCTCGGACCGGCATGAGCCGAGCCCCGCGGGGGAGCACGCGATCCGCGCGCACGAAGACGCCGAAGGCGGCGACGAGGGACAAAGCCCTGGGCACCCTCGTGACGAGCTCGCAGACGACGTCGTGGACGACGTCGTCGACGAGGAGGGCGACGAGCATGATGCGCAGGTCGATGCTGAGCTCGAGTCGTGGGACGACGGGAGCGAGGCCGTCGGGCGCCGTGAATCGTCCTCGGGTGCTCTGCCGTTCGTCGTGTCGGCCCGCGAGGAGTTCGCCGCACTCGGTGACGTGCCGGTCACCAGCGAGGCGCGCGTCGATGCGGCGACGGCACGGCTCGACGAGGTCGCGGACCTGCCGACCACCGATCATGTCGCGGTCTATGACGACGTGCACCGCCGCTTGCAGGATGCCCTCGCCGACGCCGACACGCGCTGAGGGATGCGATGCCCAGCACGGTGCCGCTGCCGTGACGCGTCGTCGGCTGGATGCCGAGCTCGTCCATCGGGGTCTGGCTCGTTCGCGTGAGCAGGCGCGTTCTCTGGTGGAGGACGGTCGGGTCGTGCTCGCAGGTGTGACCGCGGCGAAGCCCGCCACCCAGGTGGATGGCACAGCCAGCATCGTGGTGCGTCAGGGCGACGCTCGTCCGGACTACGTCTCGCGAGGAGCGCACAAGCTGATCGGTGCCCTCGACGCGTTCGGCATCGAGGTCGCTGGGCGTCAGGCGCTCGATGCGGGCGCCAGCACGGGCGGGTTCAGCGACGTACTCCTGCGCCGAGGTGTCGCTGCGGTCGTCGCTGTCGACGTGGGCTACGGCCAGCTGGCCTGGCCGGTGCGCAGCAACGACCGGGTCGTCGTCCTCGAACGCACCAACATCCGGGACCTGACGGCGCAGCTGCTGCCGTTCGCTCCGGACCTCGTTGTGGGGGACCTTTCGTTCATCTCTCTGGCGCTCGTGCTGCCTCCCCTCGCTCGCGTGATCACGCCCGACGCGGATCTGGCGCTCATGGTGAAACCGCAGTTCGAGGTGGGGAGGGCGCAGGTGGGCGCCGGCGGGGTTGTGCGCGATCCGGGGCTGCGGTCGGGGGCCGTCCGTAAGATCGCGGCAGCGGCGCTCGAGCTCGGCCTGGGCACCGTCGACGTCGTCGCGTCACCCCTCCCTGGGCCGAGCGGCAATGTGGAGTACTTCCTGCACCTCCGTCGTGGGGCCGATCCCCTCGACGAGCTCGATCTCGCCCGTGCCATCGCGGAAGGACCACAGTGACCGTGTCCTCGGTCGAACGTCGGCGGGTGCTGCTCGTCACGCACGGCGGACGCGCCGGTGCGCTGACCCTCGCGCGCCAGGTGGCCCTCGAGCTGGGTGACGCGGGTATCGAGGTGCGCGCCGAGGCCGAGGAGGCGAACGAGCTGGCCTGCGGCGTGGTTGCGGTCGACGCCGACCTGGCTGCCGAGGGCTGCGAGCTCGTGGTCGTGCTGGGTGGCGACGGGACCATCCTGCGTGGCGCGGAGCTTGCGCGGCCGTACGACGTCCCGATGCTCGGCGTCAACCTGGGCCATGTCGGATTCCTTGCCGAGGCCGAGGTCGACGAGGTGAGCGCTGTGGTGCGCGCTGTCGTGGACCGGGCCTGGACCGTGGAGGAGCGCACGACACTCGAGGTCGTCGTCGTCGTCGATGGCGTCGAGACGGCGCGGACGTGGGCGCTCAACGAGGCCTCGGTCGAGAAGGCCAGCCGGGAGCGGATGCTCGAGGTGCTCGTCGAGGTCGACCACCGCCCGCTCTCCCAATGGGGCTGCGACGGGGTCGTGGCAGCGACGCCGACAGGCTCGACGGCATACGCCTTCTCAGCCGGTGGCCCGGTCGTCTGGCCCGAGGTCGAGGCGCTGCTCGTCGTGCCGATCAGCGCGCATGCCCTGTTTGCGCGACCGTTGGTTGTCTCCCCCTCGAGCACGATCGGCGTCGAGGTCATGCCGCACACCTCGGGCGGGGTGATGTGGTGCGACGGTCGTCGGCTCGTCGAGCTGCCCGCGGGCGCGCACGTGGAGATCAGCCGTCACTCCTCGCCGGTGCGACTCGCGCGGCTGCACCGAGCTCCGTTCACGGACCGCCTCGTCGCCAAGTTCCAGCTGCCCATCGAGGGTTGGCGGAGTGCTCGCCCGCGCATCGTGGACGACGTCGAGTGATCGAGGAGATCCGCATCCGCGGCCTCGGTGTCATCGATGACGCCGTGGTCGAGCCGCACCGTGGATTCACGGCTGTGACGGGCGAGACCGGTGCGGGAAAGACCATGGTGCTCACCGGTTTGGGACTGCTGCTCGGCGGCCGCGCCGATGCGGGCGTCGTGCGATCCGGTGACGCCAGGGCAGAGGTCGAAGGGCGTATCCGAGTCACCACGCCATCGGTCCTCGACCGAGTGCACGAAGCAGGTGGCGACCTTGACGACGGCGTGCTCGTCGTGGCGCGCACGGTTGCTCAGGAAGGTCGCAGCCGTGCCTTCCTGGGCGGGCGTTCGGTGCCGGCGTCGGTGCTCGCCGAGCTCGCGGACGACCTCGTCGCCGTCCACGGCCAGAGCGATCAGCAACGACTCCTGGCACCGTGGCGTCAGCGGGCCGCCCTAGACCGTTTCGGTGGCGACGTCGTCGCTGAGCTGCTCGCCGGGTATCGCAAGGTCTATGACCGGCTGCGCGTCGTGGAGCACGACCTGGGGGAGATCACCGGGCATGCGCGTGAGCGCGCACAGGAAGCCGATCTCCTGCGCCACGGCCTGGTCGAGATCGACGCGGTGGCGCCGTCACCGGGTGAGGCAGAGACGCTCGCCACCGAGTCCGCCCGCCTCTCGCACGCCGAGGCACTCCGAGAGGCAGCGTCGGCAGCTCACGAGGCACTGCGCGCTGATGAGGAGGGCGCTGATGCGCTCGGACTCGTGGCTGTCGCCCGCCGCAGCCTCGACGGGCAGCGCGAGCACGACACGGAGCTCGGTGCGCTCGCCGACCGACTGGCCGACGTCGGTTCGCAGCTCGCCGACGTCTCGGCTGACCTCGCGTCCTACGTCGCGTCAGTCGAGGCCGACCCGACCCGGTTGGCCGTCGTGGAGGACCGCCGGGCGGCACTGGGTGGGCTGCTGCGCAGATATGGCTCGTCGATCGACGAGGTGCTCCTCTGGTCCGAGTCGGCAGCACGTCGGCTGCTCGAGGTCGACGGCGATGACGTTCGGCTCGTGGCTCTCGATGTCGAACGCGCAGTGCTGCGCGCTGATCTCGGACGCCGAGCCGGTGAGATCACCGCAGCACGAGCCGTTGCCGGAGCGCTCTTCTCCGACGCTGTCAGCGCCGAGCTCGCCGAGCTCGCGATGCCCCATGCTCGTCTGTCCGTCGACATCCGCCACGCCGAGTCACCGACCGGCATCGAGGTCGACGTCGCCAGCGGTGTCAGCCGCTATGCATATGGAGCCAGCGGGATCGACGAGGTGGAGCTGCTGCTCTCACCGCACACGGGAGCCCCTTCACGTCCGATCGCCAAGGGAGCATCGGGCGGTGAGCTGTCGCGGGTGATGCTTGCCGTCGAGGTCGTGTTCGCGGGTTCTGAGTCCGTGCCGACGCTCGTCTTCGACGAGGTCGATGCTGGTGTGGGTGGCCGAGCGGCGGTCGAGGTGGGCCGGCGTCTGGCCAGGCTCGCGCGAACCTGTCAGGTGCTGGTCGTGACCCATCTGCCCCAGGTTGCTGCCTTCGCCGACCGCCACGTGGTGGTGGAGAAGTCCGACGACGGCCGGGTCACGACGTCGGGGCTGCGGGTCGTCGCCGACGAGGACCGGGTCCGCGAGCTCGCGCGCATGCTGGCCGGCCTCGAAGGCTCCGAGTCAGGAGCCGCCCATGCCCAGGAGCTGCTGGACCTCGCCGCCAGTGATCGCGCGGCCACTGCGACAGCCACACCGCCGACACCCGGCACCCGAGCTCGCGATGCTGCTCCTGTCGGTGCGGCTCGTACCACCAGCACTCCCGTCAGCACGCCACGACATAGGAAGGCACGTCCATGACCGAGGTCTTCGAGTTTGCCGATCGGGTCGTCGAGCTGTCGGCGGCGGCTCACCCGGTCTTCGCCACCTACTCCGGTGTGAGCGGCTATGACGACCGACTGTCCGACTGGAGCCTCGCCGCCGCTGACGCCCGCTATGCCCAGGCACAGGCCTGGCTGATCGAGCTCGACTCGCTGACCGTCGCCAACGACGACGACCGGCTCGCTGCGGAGTTCATGCGGGAGCGGCTCGGTGCCCAGGTCGAGCAGCACCGCATGGGGGAGCACCTGCGCAACGTCAACGTGCTCGGCAGCCCGATGCAGGATGTGCGCAACGTCTTCACCCTCATGCCCACTGACACGGACGAGGACTGGCAGATCATCGCGACCAGGCTCGAGGCCGTGCCCTGGTCTCTCAGGACACTCATCTCGGTCTACGCCGACGGCATCGATCGTGGGGTGGTGCCGTCCCGTCGGCAGGTCGACGGGACGGCAGAGGTTGCGCTCCTCGCTGCGGGTGTCGGGCCGGCTGGCGCTTCGGGCGACTCCTGGTTCGACGGTTTCGTGGGGACCTACTCCGGTGGTGACTCGGCGCTCGCAGCTCGACTGGCCGGCGCGGCGACGGGAGCGGCGCGGGCGTTCGCGGAGATAGGCCGATGGATGCGCGATGTGTGGTCGGCCGCCGCGACGGAGGAGGACGCAGTCGGCCGTGACCGCTACGTCACCATGGCGCGCGTCTACCTCGGCGCCGACATCGACCCTGAGGAGACGTACGCCTGGGGGTGGCAGGAGCTCGGAGCGATCACCCGTCGGATGAACGAGTGCGCGGGCCGGTTGTACGGCGGTGTGACGCCCACGCAGGCGCAAGCGCGCCTCGACGCGGATCCTCTGTATGTCAAGGGATCTGCGGAGGAGACTCGAGCCTGGCTCCAGCAGGTCACCGACGAGACGACGGCGTCGTTCAACGGCACCTACTTCGACATTCCCGAGAAGATGCTCAGGTGCGAGGCGATCATCGCTCCCCCCGGCTCGGGTGCGGCGCCCTACTACACGCCGCCGAGCGAGGACTTCACGCGGTCTGGTCGCACGTGGCTGCCGGTGATCGACGCGTCGTCCTTCCGTGCGTGGTGGCTGCTCTCGGTGTGGTTCCACGAGGCGGTGCCAGGTCATCACCTACAGGTCGCCTACGCGATGCTTCAGTCGGAGCACCTCTCGCGGTTCCAGCGGGTGGAGTTCGTGTCGGGTCACGGCGAAGGCTGGGCGCTCTATGCCGAGCGGCTCATGGATGAGCTTGGCTACTTCCACGACGCCGGGTATGAGCTGGGCTACCTGTCCAACCAGGCCCTGCGAGCGGCCCGGATCGTTCTCGACATCGGCCTGCACCTCGGGCTTGAGATTCCCACCGACGTCGACCCGGCGCTGGTCGAGGGACTGGCGGCGGACCCGCGCGGGAAGGTCTGGGACCGGGAGATGGCGCGCGATTTCCTCGCTGTGCGCGGCCTGCAGTCGGACTCGTTCGCCTCGAGCGAGGTCGACCGCTATCTCGGCATCCCGGGCCAGGCGATCTCCTACAAGGTCGGCGAGCGGGTCTGGCTCGCGGCGCGCGACGACGCGCGCACGGCTGCGGGGGAGGCGTTCGACCTCAAGGGCTGGCACATGAAGGCGCTCGCGCTGGGCTCAGTCGGGCTCGACGTGCTCAAGGCCGAGCTGGCTCGCGACTGAGCTCGTCCGTGGGCGGGTTGCACGGGTCACGGCTGACACCCTGGTCGCGGTGCGGCTGGTCTCAGAGCCGGTGGGGGAGCTACCGCGTCTGACATGCCGCGCTCGGCGCCCGTGGCTCACCGACAAGCGGGTTACCCTCACCGAATGACCGCAACCTGGACCCGTGCCGTGGTCGCGGTCGTCGCTGCACTGGCTGCGGCAGCGACAGCCGTGCTGCCGCTCGTGGTCGTCGAGGCGCAGACACACGACACAGCCTCGGCAGCCCCGGTCCCACTACGGTCAGCCGGCGCCTCGACCCTCGCCTGGCGGGCGTCGGCACCAGCCCGGATCGTGATCGGACGTTCGAGGCTGGGCCGAGACATCGTGGCGGTGCGCCGCGGGTCACCGACTGCGGGGAAGGTCCTCCTCGTGCTCGGACAGATGCACGGCAGCGAGCCCGCAGGTCGCGCTGTCGCCGCGAAGGTCGCCGCACTGACGCCGCCCGCGGGACTTCAGGTGTGGATCGTGAGCACCATGAACCCCGACGGTTCGGTCGCTCGGCGCCGGACCAACGCTCGGGGGGTGGATCTCAACCGCAACTTTCCCTACGGATGGGTTCGTGCCGCCCGCTCGATCTACTACCCCGGACCGTTTCGCGGCAGCGAACCCGAGACTCGGGCGATGGCGATCTTCCTGGAACGTCTGCGCCCGGACCTGGTGGTGTCTCTGCACCAGGCGTTCAGCTCCGTCGACGTGAGCAGTGCCAAGACACGGGCGTGGGCTGTGCGCCTGGCCGCGGCGCTGAAGCTGCGCCAGGTGGCCGTGCCGTGCGGCACCGGGCCGTGCCACGGAACCATGACCAGCTGGTACAACTCGACCTATGTCGGCTGGGCGATCACGGTCGAGCTGCCGCGCACCGTCCGGCCGAGCTGGGCGACCTATGACGCCCGGGCGATCTTGTCGGTGGGGGCGCTGCTCGTGCCGCCGATCACCCCACCAACCCCGACCCCGACGCCGAGCGCCACAGCAGGCTCGGCGACACCGTGATCCGGCCTGGCGGACCGGACACGCGACCGGGCACGGCAGTGACTGTCCCCGACCCCTGATAGCCTGGTCACCCGTGAACCCCACGACCACGAAGCATCTGTTCGTCACAGGAGGAGTCGCCTCCTCCCTCGGCAAGGGGCTCACGGCCTCGTCGCTCGGAAACCTGCTGAAGTCCCGCGGGTTGCGGGTCACCATGCAGAAGCTGGATCCCTACCTCAACGTGGATCCCGGCACGATGAACCCCTTTCAGCACGGTGAGGTGTTCGTCACCAACGACGGCGCCGAGACCGACCTCGATATCGGTCACTACGAGCGGTTTCTCGACGTCGACCTGCACGGTTCGGCCAACGTCACGACCGGGCAGATCTACTCGCAGGTGATCGCCAAGGAGCGCCGCGGCGAGTACCTCGGTGACACCGTCCAGGTGATCCCGCACATCACCAACGAGATCAAGTCGCGCATCCGCCGGATGGCCGGCCCCGAGGTCGACGTGGTCATCACGGAGGTCGGCGGCACGGTGGGCGACATCGAGTCGCTGCCGTTCCTCGAGGCGATCCGCCAGATCCGGCACGAGATCGGTCGTGACAACGTCTTCTTCCTGCACGTGTCGCTGCTGCCCTACATCGGCCCGTCGGGCGAGCTCAAGACCAAGCCGACCCAGCACTCGGTCGCCGCGCTGCGCAATATCGGCATCCAGCCCGACGCGATCGTGCTTCGCGCCGACCGCGAGGTGCCGACGAGCATCAAGCGCAAGATCTCGCTCATGTGCGACGTCGACGTCGAGGCTGTCGTGGCCGCCGTCGACGCGCCGAGCATCTACGACATCCCCAAGGTGCTGCACAGCGAGGGGCTTGACGCCTACGTCGTGCGCCGTCTCGACCTGCCGTTCCGCGACGTCGACTGGACCGCGTGGGACCAGCTGCTCCGCCGCGTGCACCACCCGGCGCACGAGGTCACTGTGGCGCTGGTCGGCAAGTACGTCGACCTGCCGGACGCCTACCTCTCGGTCACCGAGGCGCTCCGCGCTGGTGGTTTCGCGCACGACTGTCGCGTCAACATCCGGTGGGTCACCTCCGACGACTGCGTGACGCCGGAGGGAGCCGAGCGGCTGCTCGGCGACGTCGACGCGGTCTGCGTGCCGGGTGGTTTCGGCGTACGAGGCATCGAGGGCAAGCTCGCGGCGCTGCGGTTCACCCGTGAGCGCGGCATCCCGACCCTGGGGCTGTGCCTCGGCCTGCAGTGCATGGTCATCGAGTACGCCCGTGATGTCGCCGGCCTCGACGGCGCAGGCTCGGCGGAGTTCGACGAGTCGACGCCGCACCCGGTCATTGCCACGATGGCCGATCAACGCGATGTCGTCGCGGGGGAGCGGGACATGGGTGGGACGATGCGCCTCGGGCTCTATCCCGCCAAGCTCGCGGAGCACTCGATCGTGCGCGAGGTCTACGGCGAGACCTACGTCGACGAGCGCCACCGTCACCGCTACGAGGTCAACAACGACTACCGCGCGCAGCTCGAGCAGGCCGGCCTGTGGTTCTCCGGGACCTCGCCCGACGGTCGGCTCGTCGAGTTCGTCGAGCTGCCACGCGACGTGCACCCCTACTACGTCGCGACGCAGGCGCACCCCGAGCTGCGCTCTCGGCCGACCAAGGCGCACCCGCTCTTCTCTGGACTTGTCGCCGCGGCGCTCGCTCGTCGTGGCACCCCGTCCGAGCTCTCGAACGCCTGACCGCGTGAGCGACTACGTCCTGGACCCTACCTGGCCGGGGGACGTGGACCGTCTCGCCGACGAGCCCGACGACCGGCTCGTCACGCATTCGGAACGGCTGCACGACGGCATGGTCTGGGACCTTCAGCGCGACACCATCGAGCTCGGGGATGGTCAGACGATCGTCCGCGAGTACGTTGCGCACCCGGGCGCCGTCGCCGTGCTCGCCCTCGACGATGCCGATCGGGTCTTCCTGCTCCGGCAGTACCGCCATCCGGTGGGCCTGTCGATGTGGGAGCCGGTCGCTGGGCTGCTCGACATCGCGGACGAGTCGCCGTGGGCCGGCGCCGCGCGCGAGCTCGTCGAGGAGGCGGGGCTCGTTGCGGCACGGTGGGAGGTGCTCGTGGATCTCGAGAACTCACCGGGCGGATCAAGCGAGACCATCCGCTGCTACCTGGCCCGCGGTCTCGCTCCCGCGCCTGGCGGGCGCCCCGAGGGCCATGGTGAGGAGCGCGACCTTCCGCACGTGTGGCTCCCGCTCGAGGACGCCGTGACCGCGGTGCTCGACGGGCGCCTGAGCGCGCCGATGACTGTGGCAGGGGTGCTGGCGGCGTACACCTCCCGGCTCTCGGGGTGGCGATCATTGCGTCCGGTCGACGCCCCCTGGCCGCAGCGGGAGCACGCGGTGGCCGCAGGGCGGACCCGGGTGTACGGGTCGTCCAGTCCCGACACGACTGACTGACAGGTTGGCACAGCCGGCGACCCCCCGGACCCCCTACCGTGGGGTCATCCCGCCGCCCGGCGGGCGGTGTGCGCGCCTCGCGTGCAGCCGTTGGACGGGCGTTCCCCCAGTGGTGCAACGCTGCACCGCGAGCATGCGAAGGACCTGACGTGAAGGTCGGAATCCCCCGTGAGGTCAAGAACCACGAGTACCGCGTCGCCATCACCCCGGCCGGCGTGTTCGAACTCGTGCGACACGGCCACGAGGTCTACATCGAGCACGATGCCGGTGCGGGCTCCTCGATCACCAACGACGAGTTCGTCAAGGCTGGCGCGACGATCCTGCCCACCGCAGACGACGTGTGGGCCACCGGCGACCTCATCCTCAAGGTGAAGGAGCCGATCGCGGAGGAGTACCCCCGCATGCGCAAGGGCCAGACCCTCTTCACCTACCTGCACCTCGCTGCGGGTCGCGAGTGCACCGAGGCGCTCGTCAACGCCGGCGTCACGGGCATCGCGTACGAGACCGTCGAGCTGCCCGACCGCTCGCTGCCGCTCCTGGCCCCCATGTCAGAGGTCGCGGGTCGGCTCGCGCCGCAGGTCGGAGCCAACGCACTGATGCGCGCCCACGGTGGTCGAGGCGTGCTCATGGGTGGCGTGTCGGGCACCTACGCCGCCAAGGTCGTCGTCCTCGGTGCCGGTGTGTCCGGTCAGAACGCCGCGGCCATCGCCCTCGGCATGCAGGCCGAGGTGCTCCTCCTCGACCTCAACATCGCTCGGCTGCGTCAGGTCGACGCGATCTACCAGGGCCACATGCAGACCGTGGCGTCGAACGCCTACGAGATCGAGCGCGCCTGCCTCGACGCCGACATGGTGATCGGTGCCGTGCTCGTCCCCGGTGCCAAGGCGCCCAAGCTCATCAGCAACGAGCTCGTCTCGCGGATGAAGCCGGGCTCGGTGCTCGTCGACATCGCCATCGACCAGGGCGGTTGCTTCGAGGACTCGCGTCCGACCACTCACGCCGACCCGACCTACACCGTGCACAACTCGGTGTTCTACTGCGTCGCCAACATGCCGGGCGCGGTGCCCCACACCTCGACGTATGCGCTGACCAACGTCACGCTGCCCTACGCCGTGGCGCTCGCCAACAAGGGCTGGCAGCAGGCGTCGCGTGACGACAGGTCGCTCGCGCTCGGTCTCAACACCCATGACGGGCAGATCACCTACGCCGCGGTCGCCGAAGCGTTCCCTGACATGACCTCCGTGACGCTGGAGTCGGTGCTCGCCTGACGTCGCACCTGCCAGACGACGGGGCCGGCGCGATCCTCCGGGTTCGGCCGGCTCCATCGTCCTGAGCGGCGTGCGCCAGCGACCGGGGCCTTCGTTATGTCAGGTAAGGTCCAGACGTGACCGAGAGCCGACCTGCGCCCCTGACCCGGGCGATCGGGGCCTACCTCGACCACCTCTCCGTCGAGCGCGGGCTAGCGGCAAACTCGCTCTCGGCGTACCGCCGCGACCTGGCGCGTTACGAGGTGTTCTGCCTCGGCCGCGGGATCACCGACGCGGGTGCCGTGCTCGAGTCAGATGTCGCCGACTTCCTGGTGGCGTTGCGTACCGGCGATGTCGATCACCCAGCGTTGGCTGCGTCATCGGCGGGCCGTGCGGTCGTCGCCGTGCGCGGCTTCCACCGGTTCGCGGTACGCGAGGGGCTCGCCGCCTCGGATCCTGGCAAGGGGGTGCGACCGCCGACGCTGACGAAGAAGCTGCCCAAGGCGATCACGGTGACGGAGGTCGAGGCCATTCTCGACGCGGCCGGGGCCGAAGGCACGCCCCGGGCGTTGCGTGACCGAGCGCTGCTCGAGGTCCTCTACGCGACGGGCGCCCGGATCTCTGAGGCGGTGGGTCTCGATATCGACGACCTCGATCTGGAGTCGGCATCCGTGCTGCTCCGCGGCAAGGGGAGCAAGGAGCGGATGGTGCCGGTCGGGCGCCTGGCCGTGGGCGCTGTCGAGGGCTATCTCGTCCGTGGCCGACCCGCCCTGGCGGCGGCGGGCAGCGGCGGTGCGGCCCTGTTTGTCAACCACCGCGGCGGGCGTCTCACCCGGCAGAGCGCCTGGACCGTGCTCGCCGGTGCCGTGGCTCGCTCGGGTGTCACAGCCCACGTCTCGCCGCACACCCTGCGTCACAGCTTTGCCACCCACCTGCTCGACGGGGGTGCCGACGTGCGGGTCGTCCAGGAACTGCTGGGTCACGCGTCGGTGACGACCACGCAGATCTACACCCTGGTCACGGTCGAGCGGCTCCGCGAGGTCTACTCCCTCGCGCACCCCCGTGCACGCTCCTGACCTGCGACGCAACGAGCGCGGGTGGTGCCGACCGCCGGCGCCCGAGGTCGGGGATCACTCGGACGGCCGTCTCCCGGTGCTCAGCCTTGCTTGCCGCAGCGTCGGGCCTCTAGGGTACGGTCGCCAAGGCGATCAGGTGCTCTATCGAAACAGAGGCGAGTCTGCTTGTGAGTAAGTCGACAAATCGTATGGAAAGTGCTCTCGACGACGTCGCTCCGAGGCCGGCCACTGCCGCTTCGACACCGTCGCAGGAGCCGGTCCTGACGATTCCGGGGGAGGGCGACCCATCGGCCGATGGTGCCCAGCAGACGGCGGTCGACCCGGGTGTCGGCGCCGATCAGGAGGTCGTCCTGGATGCCACGGGACGCCCCACAGTGGTGTTCCCCGAACCGCTGCCGCTGGACTCACACGGCCCGGCTCGGGTGGTCTCGCTGTGCAACCAGAAGGGTGGAGTCGGCAAAACGACGACCACCATCAACCTCGGTGCCGCGCTCGCGGAGGCCGGCCGCCGCGTCCTGCTCGTCGACTTCGACCCCCAGGGCGCCCTCTCGGTCGGTCTCGGGGTCAACCCGCACGAGCTCGACCTCACGATCTACAACCTGCTCATGCAGCGCGACGTCGCCATCGACGAGGTGCTGCTCAAGACAGGCGTGCCCGGTCTCGACCTGCTGCCCGGCAACATCGACCTGTCGGCAGCTGAGGTCCAGCTCGTCTCCGAGGTCGCCCGGGAGCAGACCCTGAGCCGGGTGCTGGCGCCGATCCTGGGGGACTACGACGTGGTCCTCATCGACTGTCAGCCCTCGCTCGGGCTGCTGACCGTCAACGCGCTCGCTGCCTCGGACGGGGTGATCATCCCGCTCGAGTGCGAATACTTCGCCCTGCGAGGTGTCGCCCTTCTTATGGACACCATCTATCGCGTGCAAGAACGGATCAACCCTCGACTTGAGGTTGAGGGAATCTTGGCTACCATGTATGACGCGCGCACGCTGCACGGCCGGGAAGTTCTGGCCAGGGTTGTCGACGCGTTCGGGGACAAGGTCTTCCACACGGTGATCGCCCGCACCGTGCGGTTCCCCGAGACCACCGTTGCGGGTGAACCGATCACGACGTACGCGTCGAGCTCGCCGGGCGCTGCGGCGTACCGACAGCTCGCGCGGGAGGTGCTGGCCCGATGAGCCGACGAGCGACCCTGCCCGGAGCCGACGAGCTCTTCCGGCGCACATCCGACAGTCCTGAGGCCGTCGCACCCGCGCCGGCACCCGCCGCTGCGCTGTCCGGCACCCCGCTGGCCGTGACGGCCCTGGTCGAGACAGCGCCCGTGGCGGTGGATCTCGACGCACCGGACGAGGAGACGAACCTGTCCCTGGCCGAGCCGGCGCGCGCCATGCGTGCACCGACTCGTCGCCGGCCCAAGGCCGGTGACCGTCGACCGACGGGGCGCGAGCGTCACGACGAGAAGATCACGGTCTACGTCTCGCCGGAGGAGCTCGTCGACATCGAGCAGGCCAAGCTCATCCTGCGTGCCCAGCACGGCCTCGCGGTCGACCGCGGACGCATCATGCGTGAGGCGATCGCCGTGGTCATCGCCGATCTGGAGGCGAAGGGCGAGGAGAGCATCCTGGTCCGACGCCTGCGCGGGCTCTGACCGGATCTCAGGGGTACATCGCGCTCCTGTGACGTGTTAGTGCAGGTCGTAGACTCGCAACTCTCGATGTGTCGGTGTATCAATCTGTCGATATGAAGCGTCGCGCACGACTCGCCTGCGCCGGTCGTACGGTGATGACCGGCCAGGCAGGTACCGTTCCGGCGTGATCGACGTCGTGGCTGCGCAGGCTCCCGGGTCGGCGTCGGATCCCGACGGCGACACCGGTCATCCGGTCGTGCCCGGAGCGTCCGTACCCCAGGTGGCCGCGACCCGGGGTCGGGCTGCACCCGCGCCCGCCACGGGCTTCGCCGTGCGACTCGATGAGTTCGAAGGCCCCTTCGACCTGCTGCTCTCACTCATCTCCAAGCACCGTCTCGACGTGACGGTCCTGGCACTGCACACGGTCATCGATGACTTTCTCGCCCACATCCGGGGCCGCGGCACCGAGTGGGACCTCGACGAGGCGACCGAGTTCCTCGTCGTCGCCGCCACGCTGCTCGACCTCAAGGCGGCTCGACTGCTGCCCTCGGGCGAGGTCGAGGACGAGGAGGATCTCGCGCTGCTCGAGGCGCGCGACCTGCTGTTCGCCCGGTTGCTGCAGTACCGCGCCTACAAGGATGTGTCCGCCGTCTTTGCTGAGATGTTGCGCAACGGGTCGCGGCGCCACCCACGCGAAGTGGGACTCGACCCGGAGTTCGCCGGCCTTCTGCCCGAGGTGCTCATCGGGCTCGGACCGGACGAGTTCGCGTCCTTGGCAGCGAAGGCCCTGGCGCCGAAACCCGTTGCGTCCGTGTCGATCGCGCACATCCATGCGATCCGGGTCAGTGTGCGCGAGCAGGCTGCGATCCTGGTCGACCGGCTACGCCGTCATCCGTCGGCGACGTTCCGGAGCCTCACGTCGGACTGCAACACGACGTTGCTGGTGGTCGCCCGCTTCCTGGCGCTCCTGGAGCTCTACCGCGATGGGGCCGTTGCCTTCGACCAGGTCACGCCGTTGGGGGAGCTGCACATCCGATGGACCGGGACGACCGAGGGCGAGACTGTCGTCGCGGTCGAGGAGTACGACGGCTCCGGGGCGCCGGTGGAGGTCGAGGATGGCTCGGCGGAGATCGTCGTCGAGGCCACCGCGGACGACGTCGCCGAGTTCTTGGCCCGGGCTGGTGTCGCCGCTGGTCTGACCGAGGATCGTGCAGCCGCCACAGTCGTCACGGCTGTCCGGGTCCTTCCGACCCACGACGCTGCGGCGCAGGAGGGCTCGACGGATGGTCCCGACATTCGTGACCGAGCTGGCGAGGTACGCGAGCGCATGGCTGAGTTGAGGACAGAACAGGATGAAACCGACATGTCGGTCACTCACGACGAGCACGTGAGCACGGAGGACCAGGCGTGAGCGAGCATGAGTTCGACGCTGACGGGCTCCCCGCCGGCGCAGGGATCCCCAGCGAGCCCGAGACGCCTGCTGAGACCCCCGAGGCGGCCCTTGAGAGCGCCGAGGGGCAGGAGATCACCGCGGCGGCGCCGGAGGCCGCTCAGGAGCCGGCATCGACCGACGAGGGCGTCGTCGACGCTGTGACGGGCTCCGGGACCGATCGCGGAGGTCTCACAGACGGCACATCCGAGGATGACGTGCTCGAGGCGACGCTCGGCGCACCCACGCTCGCAGCCGCTCTCGAAGCTGTCCTGCTGGTGACCGACCAGCCGATTGATGGTGCCAGCCTCGCGGCGCTCGTGCGCCGACCAGCAGCCGACGTCGTGGACAGCCTCGAAACGCTCGCGCGGGACTACACCGAGGCGGGCCGCGGGTTCGATCTCCGCGAGGTCGCGGGGGGATGGCGCTTCTATACCCGGACCGACTGCGCCGAGATCGTCGAGCGCTATGTCCGCGACGGCCAGCAGGCGCGACTGACCCAGGCCGCGCTGGAGACCCTGGCGGTCGTCGCCTACCGCCAGCCGGTGAGCCGGGCTCGGATCTCCGCCGTGCGGGGCGTCAACGTCGACGGGGTGATCCGCACGCTGACGAGCCGCGGACTGGTCGCGGAGGCGGGCCACGACGACAGCAGCGGAGCCATCCTCTACCGAACGACCGAGGTGTTCCTCGAACGACTCGGGATCCGTTCGCTCGAGGAGCTTCCGCCCGTTTCCGACTATCTTCCCGATATCGAAATGCTTGATGACTTCATCGAGCAAACGTCAAGTTGAGATTGAGACATCATGCCACACGATGACGAGGTCACTGATATTCGCCTCCAGAAGGTCCTGGCCGCTGCCGGCATCGGCAGTCGACGCGCCTGCGAGGAGATGATCGACGAGGGTCGGGTCGAGGTAGACGGGCGCATCGTGCTCGAGCAGGGCCTGCGCGTGGATCCACGGTCGTCGGTCATCAAGGTCGATGGCATGCGGATCCCCACCGCGCCGGGTCACGTCGTGCTTGCCCTCAACAAGCCCCGAGGCGTGCACTCGACGATGACCGATGACCGGGGGAGGCCGTGCGTGGGTGACTACCTCCGTGGACGCAAGGAGCGGCTGTTCCACGTCGGTCGGCTCGACGCCGACACCGAAGGCCTGCTGCTGTTCACCAATGACGGCGATCTGGCTCAGCGACTGGCCCACCCCTCCCACGGCGTGACCAAGACCTATCTGGCCCAGGTCAAGGGCACCATCGAGCGTGACCTAGGTCGTCGGCTCCGCGACGGAGTCGAGCTCGAGGACGGCATGGTCCGGGTCGACCGCTTCAAGGTGGTCACCTCGGCGCCGGGACGAGCCCTGATCGAGGTTGTCCTGCACGAGGGGCGCAAGCACGTCGTGCGGCGGCTCCTCGCGGCGGTGGGTCATCCGGTCGAGGGTCTGGTGCGCGTGAAGGTCGGGCCGATCGGCCTCGGTGACCTGCGCTCCGGCAAGGTTCGCACCTTGTCGATCCAGGAGGTCGGCGAGCTCTACGCCGCCGTCGGCCTCTGAGGTCACGGCCGGCACGTCGGTGACGAGCCGCGACCCATGGCTGACGCCTGTGTCGACACCTCGGGGCATTCTGATGTGGTGCTGCGCCGGTGAGTCGCAGGTCCGGAGATGCACTGGTTGCAGGACGCACGTCTGGTGGTAGTGATAGCGCACAAGCGATGTGTCGATAAGCAGCCTTACAGATTGCCCGACATCACTGTAGGTAAAGAGCTCTCACGTCTTGTCGATACCCGAAGGCCACTCCCATGTCGACTCCAGGACGATGTGTCGATAAAGAACCCAGGTGGCCGCCCTCGAGCGATGGCACAGATCGTGCGAGCTTGTAGTCATCTCCGCAGGTCAGGGCGGTGAGGGGAATCGACAAAGCGGCTTACCCCAGCCCGGGGGCACCCAGCGTGCCAGCGCAACCCAGACAGCGCCGGGAAGACTCGGACCCCTCGATGCTCGGCGGACTGGCGACGATCGCTGTCATCGCTGAAGCGATGGATGGCTGTAGCGATGATGCGACCTGTCGGCGAGCCGATGATGCGTTATATTAATGAATCGACAAGTTGTAGGAACGCCTTACAGATGTACTGATGAAGCGCCGTAGCGATCTGCGGATCTGACGTCGTGTCGGTGAGTCGTCAAGGCGAGTGATCGTGTGATCGCTAAGGTGTCGACTGACAGTGAAGAGGAGGCCCGCCCGTGGCTCTGCGCGCTATCCGGGGTGCCACCCGGCTGACTGCTGATGACCCGACCGAGATGGCTGAGGCCGTGGTCGAGCTGGTCACGGCGATGCTCGAGCTCAACGCCATCCAGCGAGACGATCTGGTGTCGATGATCTTCACGGCGACCCCTGACCTGGTGTGCATGTTCCCGGCCGCCGCGGCGCGTGCCTTGGAGCTGGGCGACGTGCCGCTCATCTGCGCTCAGGAGATCGATGTCGCCGGGGCCTTGACCCGGGTGGTTCGGGTCATGGCGCACGCGGAGGTCAACCGCCGGCGAGCCGACGTGACTCATGTGTACCTGCGAGGTGCCGAAGTGCTGCGGCAGGACCTGGCGCAGTGACGACGCCGGATCCCACGACGAAGCTTCGGGTGCCCCCAGCAGGGGAAGCGGGAGAGCCCGCGGCAGGGTCCGGCTCATCCGAGGGGCCGGGCGCTGATGAGGCCGGGTCGTCCGCTCGGGAGACACCGCGGGCGCCGTTGCCTGCTCGCTGTGTGCTCGTCATCGGCACGGGACTGATCGGCGCATCGATCGGCATGGCGCTCCACGCACGCGGCGTCGAGGTGTGGCTCGACGACGTGAGTCCGGACGCCGTCGCCATGGCCGCTAGCCGAGGTGCGGGTCGATCGGGGCGTCCGGATGCCGATCCTGACGTGGTCATCGTGGCCGTGCCGCCACGCAGCGCCGCCGCGGTCATCATTGCGGCCTTACGGACGTATCTCACGTCGACAGTGAGTGACGTGTCCAGTACAAAGTCTCAACTTCAACGTGATATCGAGAGTGCTCTGCCGGGTATCACCCGATTTGTGCCCGGCCATCCGCTGGCAGGGCGTGAAGTGTCTGGCGCCGGCGCTGCTCGGACGGATCTGTTCGCGGACCGGGTCTGGGCGTTGACCCCGTCGGAGTTCACCGATCCCGAGCGGGTTGCGCAGGTCGCGACGTTGGTCGAGTCGTTGGGCGCGGTGGTCGTGAGGACGGCGGCGGACCAGCACGACCGTGCGGTGGCGCTCACGTCGCACACACCGCAGGTGGTCGCCTCGCTCATCGCCGCGGGCCTCGACCGGCTGGGGGAGGCCGACGTACGACTCTCGGGTCAGGGGCTGCGGGACGTCACTCGACTTGCGGCGTCTGATCCTGACCTGTGGACCGAGATCCTCACGAGCAACGCCGTGCCGGTGTCGGATGCCCTCGACTCCCTCATCAGAGCACTCACGGAGGTCCGGGACGGACTCCGCGACCGCGACGAGGGCCCCGCTCGCGTGCGTGCCGCGCTCGCTGCCGGCGTCGCCGGTGTGCGCAAGGTTCCGGGAAAGCACGGTGCCGAGCCGATCGTCTACTCCGTCGTGCCCGTCGTCATCGAGGACCGCCCGGGTGAGTTGGGCCGACTGTTTGCGGCCGCTGCGGCCACCGGCGTCAACCTGGAGGACGTGCGGATCGACCATGCCCAAGGACGACCGACGGGTCTCGTCGAGCTCGAGGTCCGACCGGAGTCTGCGGCTGCGTTGTCCGCTGGCCTCCGCGCCGACGGCTGGGAGCTCCGCGACTGACGCGACCGATATCGCCTGCCGACGCATGCGTGGGCGATATGGCTGCGATGACGACGGGGGAGGGCGACCTTCCCGCCCGTTCACCTCCGATGGTGTCGCAGCTGACCTGACCGCACGCCTGACCGCACGACTCACGAGTCCGAGGACGACAAGCGGCTGATCTGTCGGTGAAGTGGTTTGTCGATATCTGGCTATGCCTGCACCAGCCAGCCCCACCATGTCGACAAGGTGATGAGGCGATCTAGTTCCCCAGCCACGCACGGCTCGGCGCAGACCTGGCCGCTGCTGGCTTAGGCTCGCTGTGCTGCGCCGTCGCGGCCCAGGGGTCTCCCGTGCCCTTGCCGTCCTGATCGAGGAGCTCCGTGACCCCCGGACCGACCCCTGCCACGGCCGTCGTCGCCGTGGACGGCCCGTCGGGCTCGGGCAAGTCGAGTGTGTCACGCGGGGTGGCTCGAGCTCTGGGGCTGCGCTACCTCGACACCGGAGCGATGTATCGCGCGATGACCTGGGCAGCGCTGCGTGCGGGGGTGGACCTCGACGATGTCGACGCCATCGCGCAGACCGCCGACTCGGTCCGGCTGGGATGGTCGACCGACCCCGACGAGTCGATGATCACCGTCGACGGAGTCGATGTGTCTCGAGCCATCCGTGAGGAGGCGGTCACCAGAACCGTGTCAGTCGTGGCGGCGGAGCCACGCACCCGCGACGTGCTGGTGACCCTGCAGCGGCAGGCCGTCCGTGACGCTGCGGCGTCCGGGAGCGGCATCGTGGTGGAGGGGCGTGACATCGGTTCGGTCGTGCTTCCCGACGCTGACCTCAAGGTCTGGCTGGTCGCTGATCCCGAGGTGCGGGCCGCTCGTCGGGCCGCTGAGGAGGTGTCTGCCGGCCGGCTCGATCCGTCTCAGGTCACTGTGCCCGCTCTGGTCGTGGTCCGAACCGTGGCTGAGGAGCTGGCTCGCCGTGACGCTCTCGATGCAGGTCGTGCTGCCTCGCCCACCACGCAGGCACCCGACGCGGTCGTCGTCGACGCCTCAGAGCTCGGCCTCGCCGAGGTCATCGACCGTGTCGTCGCCCTCGTCGTGGATCGGACGACGTCGTGAGCACGACCACCCACGGCCGTGCCGACTCGACTCCGTCGGCCACGTCGGCAGCCACCGGTCGCAACCTGGCCGCCTTCGTCGCGCGAGCGTGGAAGCTGCGGGCGACGGGCAGCGAGCTGGTGCCCGCTCACGGGCCGGTCATCCTGGCCAGCAACCACACCGCCTTCCTCGACGGACTCTTCCTCGTCGCGGCGTCGCCGCGGCCGGTCCACGTCCTCGTCTCGGCCGACATCGCCGTGGCACCGTTCGCCCGGGCACTGTCCGCGAGCGGCCAGATCGCGATGGCGTCCGACGTGCCCGACCGGCACGCGTTGGGCCGAGCCCGGGACGTCCTGGACCAGGCCGGTGTTGTCGGGATCTTCCCCGAGGGCACGCGCGGTCCGGGCGACGGCCGCCACATCGATCATGCGACCGCCTACCTCGCGGCGCTCAGCGGGGCACTCGTCGTTCCGGTGGCCATGCTCGGCGCCCGCCCGCCCGGCAGCGGCAAGGATGCGTTGCCCCGACTGCGGTCACGCATCGACGTCGTGTTCGGTGCACCTGCCGATATCCGTGTCGAGGGCGACGCGCGCCGTCGCGCCGTGCTGGCGCGGTCGGGGGAGCGCCTCCGACAGCTGCTGGCCGACCATGTACGCATGTCCTGCGCCCTGACGGGCCAGACTCTTCCTGGGCCACTGCCCGTCACCCCCACCCTGCACCGGAGTAACTCGTGAGCACCGACGATCACGCCAACATCACCGACCCGTCGTCGGTGGAGGACGAGCTCGGCTACGACGCGGACGACGCGGCGTGGGTCGATGACGAAGTGGTCGAGGTCGACGACCTCGACGGCGTACTTCCTGATCTCGCAGCTCTCGGGGACGACGAGGAGTTCGACCCGTCAGCTCTCGTCGCCCTCGGCTTCGATCTCGATGATGTCGACATCTTTGACGACGAGGCCGACGCGCTCCTGCCCGTGGTCGCCATCGTCGGTCGCCCCAACGTCGGCAAGTCCACCCTCGTCAACCGAGTGCTCGGGCGCCGCGAGGCCGTCGTCGAGGACACCCCGGGAGTGACTCGCGACCGGGTCACCTACGAGGGCGAGTGGACCGGGCACCGGTTCCTCATGGTCGACACTGGCGGGTGGGAGCGAGAGGCGTCCGGCATGGCGGCGCAGGTCGCTGCCCAGGCTGAGCGCGCCATGTTCGAGGCAGACGTCATCGTGTTCGTTCTCGACTCGATGGTCGGTGCGACCGATGCCGACGAGGACGTGGTCAAGGTTCTGCGGCGTACCAAGAAGCCTGTGATCCTCGTGGCCAACAAGGTCGACGACCACCGTGGTGACGCGGACGCGGCCCTGCTGTGGTCACTGGGTCTCGGCGAGCCGTTCGCGGTCTCCTCCCTGCACGGGCGTGGGTCCGGCGAGCTCCTCGACGCCATCGTGGCGGCGTTTCCGGCGGAGGGCAGCCGGCTCTCGCAGCCGCGTGGGCCGCGCCGCGTTGCGCTGCTCGGCAAGCCCAACGTCGGCAAGTCCAGTCTGCTCAACAAGCTGGCCGGTGAGACTCGTGTCGTGGTCGACTCGGTTGCCGGGACAACGGTCGACCCGGTCGATGAGCTCGTCGACATCGCGGGTGTGACATGGCGTTTCGTCGATACGGCAGGTATCCGTCGGCGCGTCAGTGAGGCGAGCGGCCACGAGTACTACGCGTCGTTGCGCACCAAGGGGGCACTCGACAAGGCCGAGGTCGCCGTCGTGCTCCTCGAGGCGCAGGAGCCACTCGCTGAGCAGGACACCCGCATCCTGTCGATGGTGATCGAGAGCGGTCGAGCGCTGGTCCTCGCCTTCAACAAGTGGGATCTCATCGACGACGAGCGACGGAAATACCTCGAGCGGGAGATCGAGCGAGATCTCATCGCGGTCCACTGGGCGCCGCGGGTCAACATCAGCGCGCAGACCGGTCGGCACACCGACAAGCTCGTCCCGGCTCTCGAGCAGGCGCTGGCAGGCTGGGAGAAGCGGATCCCGACGTCGAAGCTCAACACCTTCCTTGCGACCCTCGTCGCCTCGCACCCGCACCCGGTGCGCGGCGGCAAGCAGCCGCGCATCCTGTTCGGCACCCAGGCGGCCACCAAGCCCCCGACCTTCGTGCTGTTCACCTCGGGCTTCCTCGAGGCCGGCTATCGCCGCTTCATCGAGCGACGCCTGCGTGAGGAGTTCGGATTCGAGGGCACACCCATCCGCGTCAACCTGCGCGTGCGTACGAAGCGCGCCAAGCGCTGACCGCGGTTTCAGGAGGACCCCCGACGTGGGGTAATCTTCGGCAGTCCGCTCGGCGGGGATACCCACCGGCCGGATGTTCGGGCTGTAGCGCAGCTTGGTCGCGCACCTGACTGGGGGTCAGGGGGTCGCAGGTTCAAATCCTGTCAGCCCGACACACGAAAGGCGTTCTGCCACTGGGAAACCCAGGGCAGGGCGCCTTTCGCATGCACCTTGTGACGCCGTCCGTGCCCCTCGCCACCGCCCCCGGCCCGCCGATGACAGGATGCGCACATGTCCCCGGAGCCCCAGAAACTCGAACGGGTCCACCGAGGGCGTGTCCCGCTTCCCGAGGTGTCGGGGCTCTCGACGTCGTACGGGGGCGACTCCGCTCTGCTCGTTGCGGTCGGCGACGACCGCGTCTCGCTCGCGCTCACCACGGTGACCAGCGGTGGCGTGGTGGGGGAGTGGACGGTCATCACCGCGTCGGACGTGAATGCGAGCAGCGACGGTGGCGCGTTCCGCCAGCTCGAGGCGGCGGAGCTTGACGGCGCCGGTCGGGTGTGGGTGCTGACCGAGGAGAACTCCCGGCTCGCGGGGGTCGACATCCACGCACGTCAGGTCATCGGCGCGGCGCGCCTCGACACCTCCACGATCCCCGAGCTGCACGCGTCCTGGACGAGCGATGACGCGTCGCGCGGCGAGGGGCTCCTGCTGCTGCGACGTGGCCACCTGCTGGTCGCCAAGGAGAAGGACCCGGCTGGTCTGGTGGAGTTCGGACCGCCCGGACATGGTGCTCAGGGAGTGTCGCTCGACACGGTGTTGGGATCGGGAGAAGCGTTCAGTCTCCACGGGGACGGCGTGCTCGTGGCCCTCGCGTGGTGGCCGCTGACGGGGCGGACAGCGCAGGAGATGCACGACCTGAGTGACATCGCGCCGGACCACGTCGGCGGCGTGTGGCTGCTCTCCGACCAGAGTCGGTGCGCCGCGCAGCTGACCCTGCCACTGAGTCCTGGCTCTGCGGTGGAGACGACCGGTGTCATCCATCTGCCCCACAAGATCGACAAGCCCGAGGGCCTGGCGTTCCTGCCCGGCGGTCTCATCGCCGTGTCTGACGACCGGCACGATGACGCCGACAACTTCTGGGTCTTTCGGTGCAGCACAGAGCCTGGCCGGGGCTGATCGTCAGGAGACGGCGGTCGTGACGACGGTCAGGCGACGGCCTGTCACGCGTTCGATCGAGTCGGCCAGGGCTACCGCGAACTGTGGCTTGGCGAGCCGTTCGTAGCCGTGGACGCCGGCCATCTTCGTCGCGTCGGAGAAGTCGAGCGTCAGCACGTCCGCGTCGAGCGCAGCCAGCCGACCGTCGTGGAACGCCAGCCACGCTGTGCGGTTGCCCGCCTCGAGGTCATCGAGGATGACGATCCACTGCTTCTTGAGCGAGGCGATCGTCATGTCATCCATGGACTGCACGCTAGCGAGCGCGGGCTGAGCCCGCGCACCAGGCGGGTCGGACGCGGTCTGACACAGGACGACACGGCAGAGGACGGCTCCCAGGGAACGCCGCACGGTCGGCGCTGCGGATAGCGTGGCAGCGTGAAACGGGGAGTGCTGATCACGCTGGGCATCGTGCTGCTGCTCCTCGGCGTGTCCCTCGTCGCTGCTGGTGCGGCCGTGGCCACCTTGCTCGGCCCCTCCGGCGCTGTGGTGTCCTCTCCCGCCAAGGTGTCGGGCACCGGCGTAGCCATCGTGGCTGACGACGTCACCGTCGATGCGGGCAAGCTGCCCGTGCCGTCCGGAGTCGGGGACCTCACTTTCTCGGTGCGATCCACGACGGGAACATCCGTGTTCGTCGGTGCCGCGACACCGGCCCAGATCGACAGCTACCTCGCGGGAGCGCCGTACGACGTGGTCGTCGACCTCGGCGCCGGTCGGCAAGCCACGACACGCAAGGTCCCTGGCACTCAGCAGCCGCAACCGCCTGCATCTCAGGCGTTCTGGGCGATGCAGGCGACCGGCGCCCCCGCAACGTTTCGATCGGTGCCGGCCGGCACGAGTCTTGTCATCGCGAACGCCGACGCACATGCCGGCATCAGTGCCGAGGTCACGGCGCGTCTCACAGTGCGCAACGCGTGGACGGGTGCGTGGATCGCCGTCGGCGTAGGCGCACTGTCTCTGGTGCTCGCGATCGTGAGCCTCTGGCGCGCTCGAGTCGCACGACGGCGGACGACGGGCGCGGAGCTGAGCGCCGCCACCGGGACTGAGTCGATGCCCACCCTGACGGCTGCCACCGTGCTCCCTGCGGCGGTCCCGACGATCGACGATTCGGCTGGCGGCTGGCCCGAGCCGGCAGTGTCGGAGTCAGCGCCGTCGGAGGAAGTTGACGTTGCTGTCGTCCCCCTCGGGGCTGATGATTCTGGCAGCGCCGGGGCCGCCGGGCTCGGCGCAGCTCTGGCCCCGGGCGTGGCTGAGGACCCCACGACGGTGCTGGCTCCCGTTGCTCCGCCCTGGGAGATCGACGACACCACGGAGATGCCGGTCAGGCCTCCTGTCGTCGGCGATCCGGTCGATGTGAGCCTGGGTGGCGACGAACCGCCCGCGCAGGGTGGGTCAGCGACCCTCGCCGCGCTCGTTGCATCCGCCTCCCAGCTCCCCGATGACTCTGAACGGGTGAGCGCTGCGGCGATCGACGGCGCGACGGCTCAGGAGCGGCTGGAGGCCACGGCGCATGAGGACATCTCCCGCGACCCGGACCCGACGACAGATCCGGTGTTCGCCGAGATCGCCGAGCGATTCGGACTGCTGCCGGCGGACGCCGTCCCGGCTGGCGTCGACCCGCTGACGTCGGGCGCAGGCGAGACCGACGAGGGTTAGGGTCGCCACGTGGACGTGCAGGAGACCGAGGTCCAGACCGACCGGATCCTGACGATCCCCAACGCGCTGTCGTTCGCGCGGCTGGTCGGTGTCCCGGTCTTCCTGTGGCTCATCCTTGGACCGCACGCCGACGGCTGGGCGATCGTCCTGCTCCTGGTGAGCGGGTTCACCGACTACCTCGACGGCAAGATCGCCCGTGCCACAGGCACGATCAGCCGTCTCGGACAGCTGCTCGACCCGCTGGCCGACCGGCTCTACATCGCCGCCACCCTCCTGGGCCTGGCGATCCGCGGCATCGTGCCGTGGTGGCTCGTGGTCCTGCTGCTGTCCCGCGACCTCGTGCTGGCTGTCGTGCTGGTCCTGCTCAAGCGCCGGGGGATCACGGGGCTGCCCGTGCACTTCCTGGGCAAGGCGGCGACATTCAACCTGCTCTATGCCTTCCCGCTCCTCCTGCTCGGGGACGGCGCGACCGGCACGGGTGTGACGGTGGCCGACGTGGCTCGCATCGTCGGGTGGGCCTTCGCCATCTGGGGCACGGCGCTCTACTGGTGGGCAGGTGTCCTCTACGTCGAGCAGGCGCGACGGATCCTGGACACCCCTGTTCGCTGACCCGCTCGAGGGCGACGACCGTGGCGACTACTCGTCGGGCTGCTCGAGGTGGTGAGACGACCGGACGGTGGACCGCCGTTGCAGCGGCTCCCGTCGTCTCAGTACGCTCGCGGCGCCACGAGCCGAGGTGCCCGTGACCCGAATCGAGGAAGGCGTCCCATGGCTGGCCAGACCCCTGACAACCTTCGCTACACCCGAGAGCACGAGTGGGTTGACGTCACCGCCGACGGTCTAGCCCGCTTCGGCATCACCGATCACGCGCAGGACGCCCTCGGTGACATCGTGTTCGTCACGCTGCCCAGCGTCGGCGCCGCCGTCACCGCCGGGGAGCCGTGCGGCGAGGTCGAGTCGACCAAGAGCGTCTCGGACATCTATGCACCTGTCTCGGGAACGGTCGTCGCCCGCAACGATGCGGTGGAGACCAGCCCGGAGACCCTCAACTCTGACCCCTACGGCGACGGCTGGCTCGCGGAGGTTGAGGTCGCAGACGCCGCGACCCTGGACGCGCTACTCGACGCGGCTGGGTACCGGGCCTTCACCGAAGGCTGAGTGAGGCTGGGACCAGTTCGGGCCGCGAGAACCGGTTACCTGAATGTCGACATGAGGTCAAGAGTTGTGCGGGGCATTGACCGCCGTCCACCATCGACGTACTGTCGGCGAGTCTCGACTCTGAGTCGAGATCTCTCCGCACGACGCGGGCGAGAGGAGCGAGCGAGGAGTTTCGATGGGTCGCCAGTGCGCGCGGTGCGGACACCTCGCGGAGGACTTCGACCACTTCTGCTCATCGTGCGGCGCGCCGTTGGCGCCGCCGGAGGACCCGTTGTCGCAGACCGGCATCCTCGGGCTCCGGACGGCCACCGAGGGAGATTCCGCCCCGATGCAGGCTGTCGACTCCAGCAGCCTGAGCGGCCTCGACGAAGGCCACGCGGTCCTGGTCGTCCTGCGAGGACCGCAGGAGGGAATGCGATTCGATCTCGACCCGGCGATCCCTCGTGTGGTCGTCGGTCGCGCGCAGGAGTGCGAGCTGTTCCTCGATGACGTCACCGTCTCGCGGCGCCACGCCGAGCTGCGCGCCGTCGAGAACGAGTGGGAGCTGCACGATCTCGCCAGCCTCAACGGCTCCTACGTCAACCGGCGTCGGATCGACAATCAGCTGCTCGTCGGCGGCGACGAGGTCCAGATCGGCAAGTACCGCTTCGTCTACCTCGAAGCCGCCGCGGGTGTGGCACCGGCAGCTACATCACCGACACCGCGCCCGACCGGAGGTAACGGGTCGTGACAGCGGTCGCCTCACGCGGACTGATGGGCATCGGCGACGTCCTCGCGGTCCTGCGACCTGATTTCTCGGATGTCACC
Source organism: Candidatus Nanopelagicales bacterium (assembly GCA_031360335.1). Taxonomy (GTDB): domain Bacteria; phylum Actinomycetota; class Actinomycetes; order S36-B12; family CAIYMF01; genus Longivirga. The sequence continues at coordinate 18,202 of JANMBJ010000412.1, read as the reverse complement.
ATCTCCAAGATCCGCTTCCTCGAGACCGAAGGACTCGTCTCGCCGCAGCGCACCTCGAGCGGCTACCGCAAGTTCAGCCACGGCGACGTCGAACGGCTGCGCTATGTGCTGGCCTGTCAGCGCGACCAGTACCTCCCGCTCAAGGTCATCCGTGAGCACCTCGAGGCCATCGACCGAGGCCTCGAGCCCTCGTCCGGCACCGAGGGGCCACGGGTGCCGCGTGCCCTCGTGTCGACCGACGGCATGCCGTCGTCGGAGTCCTTCCGACCAGGCACGGCCGAGGTGCGGCTCTCTCGCGGGGAACTGCTGGAGTCGAGCGGGCTCGACGACGCACTGCTCACCCAGCTCGAGGGCTATGGCTTGATCAGCAAGCGCGGCTCGCACTATGACGGCGAGGCGCTCGTCGTCGCCGGCACCGTCTCGGAGATGTCGGCGTTCGGCATCGAGCCACGCCATCTGCGCACCTTCAAGGTGGCGGCCGACCGCGAGGTCGGACTCGTCGAGCAGGTCGTGACTCCGCTACTGCGCCAACGCGATCCCGAAGGTCAGCAGCGTGCCGACGACGCGATCCGCCGGCTCGCGTCCCTGTCGGTACGCTTGCACGCCTCCCTGGTGAAGTCGGGTCTCGCAACTGAGCTGCGGCGCTGACCGAGTCGTCGTCCCGTTCACGGCGCGCCGCACTGACGCACAAGCTGCGGATAGCCGCTGGCACGACCAGGGGTGCGCTCGCGCCACTCGTGGTTAGGGTGGAGACATGTGTCAGATGGACGTTGTGGGTGTGCGGGTCGAGATGCCGTCGAACCAGCCGATCGTGCTGCTCCGAGAGGTTGACGGGGAGCGCTACCTCCCGATCTGGATCGGTGCTGTGGAAGCCACCGCGATCGCCTTCGCGCAGCAGGGCGTCGTCCCCGCGAGGCCTCTCACGCACGACCTGTTGCGCGACGTGCTCCAGGCGCTGAACCGGAGCCTCGAGCAGGTCAGGATCACCGAGCTCGCCGAGGGAGTGTTCTTCGCCGTCCTCGCCTTCGACGGGGGAGTCGAGGTCAGTGCCCGGCCGTCCGACGCGATCGCCCTCGCCCTGCGCACCGGCACGCCGATCCACTGCGCCGACGCCGTGCTCGTCGAAGCCGGCATCGCCGTCCCTGACGAGCAGGAGGACGAGGTCGAGAAGTTTCGGGAGTTCCTCGACCAGATCAGCCCGGATGACTTCCTCGGGGGCGCTAGTGCGCCCGAGGAACAATGAGCGGAGTCTCGGGGGCGCTGGCGCTCCACAGGAACGGTGAGCAGCGGGACACTGCGCGGAGTCTCTGGGGCGCTATCGCTCCCGAGGAACAGCGGGTGCTGCCTCGAGCGGGCTGGATGTCCCGAGCGTCCGGGGTGGCTGATCTCAAGACTCGACCTCTACCTAAGACTTCTGGTGTGTCGACCCCGGATGCGGCGTGTCGCCTGCTCAGACGTTGACCGACGACCGCGTCCGGCCTAGCGTTCGAGGTGAACGTCGACGGTGTAACTCTCGCGGTGTGTTTCCCCCATCCCGCGGCATCGAGGCGGATCTGGGAGGTCGTGCGATGAGCGGACTCGACGAGGGCGTCACGCCTGCGGGCTCCAGCGACACGCGCCTGCGCGCCGCTGACGAAGCCGGTCGTCAGGGTCTGCTGTTCGGTGACGACATCGCGTCGATGCCGGCCGACGTCGGCTTTCGCGGACCCGTAGCCTGCTCCGCAGCTGGGATCACCTACCGACAGCTCGACTACTGGGCCAGGACCGGTCTCGTCGAACCCAGCGTGCGCACGGCTGCGGGCTCCGGCAGCCAGCGGCTCTACAGCTTCCGAGACATCCTCGTCCTCAAGGTCATCAAGCGGCTGCTCGACACCGGTGTCTCGCTGCACAACATCCGCACAGCTGTGGAGCACCTGCGCGACAGCGGCGTCGAGCACCTGGCCCAGGTCACGCTGATGAGCGACGGGGCCAGCGTCTATGAGTGCCGTAGCCAGGACGAGGTCATCGACCTTGTGCAGGGCGGCCAGGGCGTCTTCGGCATCGCCGTGGGTCGGGTCTGGCGCGAGGTCGAGGGCAGCCTCGCCGAGCTGCCCAGCGAGCGGGTCGACACCGGCGCCCCTGTCGTGGCCGCCGAGGGTGACGAGCTCGCCGCTCGTCGCGCCGCGCGCGCAACCGGCTGATCTCGGTCCTCAGGCTGCACCGACACCCGCGCCTGACACGCGCCGTGTCCTGACACGCGCTGTGTGGTCCGGACGCGAGTAGGCTCTCGGCTACGCCGTTCCACCCGTGCGGGAGAGTTCCGTCGCAGCCAGCGACGGACGCCGAAGGAGCAACTCCCCGTCAACCTCTCAGGCAGTCAGGACCGCTCGGGCAGGCGTCTCTGGAAAGCGGGACCTCGGTCCCCGCCGACGGTGCAAGCCGCGCTGTTCCGATTGCGCGGTGAAGCTCTCAGGCGCGCGGCATCGCGCGAAAACAGAGGGGGACTTCTCGCCACGCGTCCGTGTGGCGATGGTCCCCTGTGAGAGAGCCGCCGTGACCGAGATCCTCGACCCCGCCGCGACCGCCGCTGCGCCGTCCGTCCTCGACGCTGACGTCCCCTTTGCCGACCGGCACATCGGTCCCACCGTGAGCTCCGTCGAGCGGATGCTCGCCGCCGTGGGTTACGACTCGTTGGCGAGCCTCGCCGAGGCAGCGGTGCCCGAGGCCATCAGGTGGACGGAAGGTCTCGACCTCCCCTCGGCGCAGTCCGAGGCCGAGGTAGCAGCAGAGCTGCGCGCCCTGGCCGGCCGCAACACGGTGCTCCGATCGATGATCGGGCTGGGATATCACGACACCCACACCCCGGCGGTGATCCGTCGCAACGTCCTCGAGAGCCCGGCCTGGTACACCGCGTACACGCCCTATCAGCCCGAGATCAGCCAGGGACGGCTCGAGGCGCTGCTGGCTTTCCAGACCGTCGTCTCCGACCTCACGGGGCTCCCTGTCGCCGGCTCGAGCCTGCTCGACGAGCCGACGGCCGCAGCAGAGGCGATGACACTCGCGCGTCGTGCCGGGACGGTCGCCTCGCCTCGCTTCGTGGTCGATGCCGACACCCACCCTCAGACCCTGGCCGTTCTCGCGACCCGAGCCGACCCCCTGGGCATCGAGCTGGTCATCGCCGATCTCGACTCGACGCTGCCCGAGGGTGACTTCTTCGGACTGCTCGTGTCGTACCCGGCCTCCTCCGGTCGGGTCCGCGACATCGCGGCTCACATCGACGAGGCTCACGAGCGCGGTGCCGTCGTCGCTGTGGCCTCGGATCTGCTGGCGCTGACCCTGCTCACGCCGCCCGGCGAGCTGGGCGCTGACGTCGTCGTGGGCTCGGCGCAGCGGTTCGGCGTGCCGCTCGGGTTCGGCGGCCCGCACGCGGGCTTCATGTCGGTGCGCCAGGGGCTCGAACGTTCGATGCCCGGCCGCCTCGTCGGTGTCAGTGTTGACGCCGACGGGCACTCCGCCTACCGGCTGGCTCTGCAGACCCGCGAGCAGCACATCCGCCGCGAGAAGGCGACCAGCAACATCTGCACCGCTCAGGTGCTCCTCGCGGTGACGTCGTCGCTGTACGCCGCCTACCACGGGCCCGAGGGTCTCACCAGGATCGCCGAGCGCACGCACCGCTATGCCGCGACGCTCGCGAGCGGTCTGGAGCAGCTGGGCGCGACGGTGGCGCCCGGAGCATTCTTCGACACGGTGCAGGCATCGGTGCAGGGTCACGCCGTGCACATCGTTCACGCCGCCGAAGAGCTCGGTGTCAACATCCGCCTCGTCGACGAGGACACGTTCGGGGTCAGCACTGACGAGACGACGACGCGTCGCGACCTGCTGGCGGTGTGGGCTGCCGTCTCCGAGATCCTCGGGGTTGCGGCGATCGACGAGCGCGAGGTAGATGCGATCGCTGCATCGACCCCGTGGGTGCTGCCGGAGATGCATCGTCGTCGGTCGGAGTTCCTGACCCACCCGACCTTCCACGACCACCGCAGCGAGACCGCGATGCTGCGTTATCTGCGCAAGCTCTCCGACAAGGACATCGCGCTCGACCGAGCGATGATCCCGCTGGGCTCCTGCACGATGAAGCTCAATGCCACCACGGAGATGGAGCCGATCACGCAGCCGGGATGGGCCAACATCCATCCCTTCGCGCCGCTGCATCAGGCCGCCGGCTACCTCGACCTCATCCGCTCGCTCGAGGCGTATCTCGTCGAGATCACGGGCTATGACGCGGTCTCCCTGCAACCCAACGCGGGGAGCCAGGGGGAGTTCGCCGGCCTCCTCGCGATCCGTGGCTACCACCACGGCCGCGGAGATGTGCAGCGCGATGTCTGTCTCATCCCCAGCAGCGCCCACGGAACAAATGCCGCGAGTGCCGTGATGGCTGGGATGCGCGTGGTCGTGGTGGCGTGCACCGAGGCCGGTGGCGTCGACCTCGACGACCTGCGAGCCAAGATCGCCGACCACGGAGATCGCCTGGCGGCGCTGATGATCACCTACCCGTCGACTTTCGGGGTCTATGAGGAGACGGTCACCGATATCTGCGCGCTCGTCCACGATGCCGGTGGCCAGGTCTATGTCGACGGTGCCAACCTCAACGCCCTCGTCGGTCTCGCCAAGCCGGGCAAGTTCGGCGCCGACGTGTCGCACCTGAACCTGCACAAGACCTTCTGCATCCCGCACGGTGGCGGGGGTCCCGGAGTCGGTCCGGTGGGCGTGCGAGCCCACCTCGCGCCCTACCTTCCTGGCCACCCGCTCCGGCCAGAAGCCGGTCCTACCGGTCGCGGCCACGGCGACGGCGGCGTCGGCCCGGTGAGCGGTGCTCCGTGGGGGAGTGCGGGAATTCTGCCGATCCCGTGGGCCTATATCCGGCTCATGGGCGGTGACGGGCTCACCCGTGCCACGCAGACCGCGGTGCTCTCGGCCAACTACGTGGCCGTGCGGCTGCGCGACCGCTACCCGGTGCTCTACACCGGACGCGGAGGCCTGGTGGCTCACGAGTGCATCGTCGACCTGCGCGACATCACCAAGGAGACGGGGGTCACCGTCGACGACGTCGCGAAGCGGCTCGTCGACTACGGCTTCCATGCGCCGACCATGTCGTTCCCCGTTGCCGGCACCCTCATGATCGAGCCGACCGAGAGCGAGGACGCCGACGAGCTCGATCGCTTCTGCGACGCGATGATCGCCATCCGTGCCGAGATCGACGATGTGGCTGCGGGCGTGTGGACGGTGGAGGAGTCGCCGTTGCGCGGTGCGCCGCACACAGCGGCCTCGCTGCTCGGGGAATGGCACAAGCCGTACTCTCGCGAGGTCGCAGCGTTCCCCGTCGAGTCGCTGCGGCACCAGAAGTACTGGCCGCCGGTGCGTCGCATCGATAGCGCCTACGGCGACCGGAACCTGGTGTGCTCATGTCCGGACCCGAGCGCATTCGCCGAGTGAGCATGGCTCGGCGCTGATCCTCCGCCACTACGCAGTGGGCACCCGGGGATCGGCCCTAGTCTGGCGAGGTGACCGAACAGGGACTGGCCTTCGTTCTCGTGGTCGTGGTCGCCGTCGCGGCGAGCGGAGTCTGTCGCTGGCGGGGTGTTACCCCGGCGCTGCCACTGCTGGTCGTGGGCCTCGCACTGTCGCTCGTGCCGGGTCTCGTCGGCCAGGTGCCCACCCCGGAGACGGTCCTGGTCTTCCTGCTCGCGCCGCTCGTCTTCGCGCTCGCGTTGGAGACGTCGTATCTCGACCTTCGCGGGGCGTCGCGCCCGATCCTGCTGCTGGCCGTCGGTCTGGTCGTCGTCACTACTCTCGTCGTAGGAGGAGTGGTCACGGCGATCGATCCGTCGACGCCGTTCGCCGTCGCGTGCATCCTCGGCGCCGTGCTCGCACCCACCGATGCGGTCGCCGCGAGCAGCGGCGGTCGAGCGGCCGGTCTGCCACGACGCGTGCTGACCATCATCGAGGGGGAGAGCCTGGTCAACGACGGCACCGCGCTGACGCTTCTCCGCGTCGCGCTCGTGGTCGTCGCTGCCGGATCCGTGACGCCAGGGCAGGTGGCCGTCACCCTGGTGCAGTCCATCGTGGTCGGTGCCGGCATAGGGGCTCTCGTCGGAGCGTTCGTCGCGTGGCTGCTGAGCCGGATCGATGACCAGGTGGTGGGCAACGCGGCGATCATCCTCAGCCCGTTCCTGGTCTACCTCGGGGCGGAGCGACTGGGCGGTTCCGGTCTCCTGGGGGTCGCGATCGCCGGCGTCTGGATCTCTCACTCCGGCAGCACCCGGGCACGCGCGGAGGTCCGTCTCACGTCCAGCGTGCTGTGGGGGCAGCTGGCATTCCTCCTGGAGTCCGTGGCGTTCCTGTTCGTGGGCCTTGAGCTGCCGTCGACGATCCAGGGCATCCACGGACTGTCGTCGTGGCGGTTCGTGGCGCTCGTGGTCCTCACGGTCGGCGTGCTCGTGGTCACGCGCGCGATCTTCATCGCTGCAGTGCGTCTCGTGACACCAGCGCACCTGCGAGCGGGGCGGCGCACGTCGTTGGTCATCATCTGGGCGGGGGCACGCGGACCGGTGTCAGTGCTCGCCGCGTTCACCATCCCGGTGGCGCTCGCCGACGGCACGCCGTTCCCGGGACGCTCGGAGATTCTCGCGGTGACATTTGGCGTCGTGGTGGCCACCTTGGTGCTGTCGTTGACCCTGGGCCCACTCGTACGACGGCTGGGTTTCGAGCCCGAGGACGACGCGGAGCTGCTCGAGCGGGCACGCGACCGAGCCGCCTCCGCCGCGTTGGCCCGGCTCGACTCACTGGTGGACAACGCCCGAGCTGACGGAATGGTGGTCCCCGAACAGCTGGTGGCCGGACTGCGCGGCGCCGTGCTCGTGCGCCGGCGGATCAACAGACGGTCTCAGCGCCTCACCGAGACCTACCTCGACTGGCGGCGCGACATGCTCGAGGCGGAGCGGCTCGAGCTTCAGGAGATGCGTGACGAGGGGGTGCTTCCCGATCCGGTGATGCGCGACCTGCTGCGTGAGGTCGACGTACGTGAGGCCGCACTCGGGCCGGCCGACTAGGGCTTCGCCGCACCTGCCGGTTGACTGCGTTCGGCCGGCGTCAGGTCCGGCCGTGGGTCTCCTGGGCGTCGAAGAGGGTCTGCTGCTGGTCGGGCTCGGCGGTCATCCACGTCGCGTGGACCACCGGCCAGCCGTCGCGACGCAGCACGTCCACCACGGCGTCGTCGTCGTCAACCACGGTGACGATGGTGCTGCCCTCGGCGAGCCGGCGCAGGGCCGCTGGCTTGAACTGGCGCGCTGGCCTCCGATCGGCATTGCCGCGCATGACGAGCCGACCCTCGGGAAGCCCATGGAGGGTCAACCAGGCCTGCGTGACCGCGCGGTAGGACTCGTTGCGGCCCGTGAGGTAGACGATGCGGTGACCGGCGGCAGCGAGGTCGCGGGCGGTCGAGATGCCCTGCTCGAGCGGCGCGTCATCGACCATGGCTGCGAAGAACGCGTCCCAGTTCTTGGGAGATCGCTCGACATGGTGCAGCCGGTGGCGTACGTCGGCGAGCACCCCATCGACATCGAGCACGGCGATGGTCAGGCGCACATCCGTCACAGTCGAAGCCTAAGCCTGTTTCAGGCCTAGGACGTCGGTCCGATGGTCGCTGCGGTGAGCATCGCGTGCTCGTCCCGTCGAGCGATGACCGTGGATCGGATCGCGAGGTTGCCGAGTGCAGCGATCACGAACAGGACGAGGCACCCGGTCCACAGCCAGGCGGCACCGAGGTTCTCATAGGTGCGGGGGCCGACCAGCGGCGCGACCAGGTCGGCGACGCCGAAGGAGAGCCCGAACAGTCCGAGGTAGCGCCCCCTCGCCGCGGGGTCGGCGAGATCGGCCACGATGGCGGATGCGTGCCCCGAGACACCGATCTCCCCGATGGTCCAGACGACGGTGGCCGCGATGAACGCCGGGAGGGAACGCGCGAACGTGTTGAGCCAGAAGCCGATCCCGGTGATGAGGAGGGAGACGGCGATGGTGCGCGAGGGGTCGAGCCGAGTCGTCCACCGGATCGCGAACGGCTGCACGGTGACGATCACGATGCCGTTCATCGCCGCGATGATGCCGTAGGCAGAGGTAGGCAGCCCGGCGTCGGTGACCGCGAGCGGGAGCGTGAGGGACACCTGGAAGTAGGCGACGGCCTGGGCCACCCAGCAGCCGAGCAGGATGAGGAAGGTGCGGTCCCGCAAGGCGGTGCGGAAGCCGGGTGCGGCACCGTCAGCGGGATCGTGCACGACCCGGGGCGGGTCGCGGCGGATACCGACGAGCACGACGACGGCATAGGCGGTGCAGGTGGCGGCATCGATGGCGAAGAGCAGCCAGTAGTCGTGCTCGGCGAGGAATCCCGCGGAGATCGCCGCCACCGAGAAGCCGAGATTGACCGCCCAGAAGATGAGAGCGAAGGCGTAGGGCCGTTGATCGGGTCGGATGACGTCGGCGATGAGTGCCTGTGACGCTGGGCGATACATGTCACCGAAGAGGCCCACGAGGAGGGAGGCGACGGCGATCTCGGTGACACCTCGTGCCGTGCCGAGTACCACGAGGCTGGCTGCCGACGAGAAGAGCGACAGCGCCAACGTGGTGCGGCGCCCCACCTTGTCGGCCAGCCAACCGCCAGTGACCTGGCTGGCCAGCGCACCGACGCCGTAGGCGGCGAGGATGAGTCCGGCGCCGGACGGGGTGAATCCCCGCTGGCTCGTCAGGTAGAGGATGAGGAACGGCTCGACGAACGTGCCTGCCCGGTTGACCAGCGTGCCGACGAAGACGACCTTGAACTCGCGGGGGAGCGGCGGTCGGGTGGTCATGGCACGATGCTCCCAACAGGCTCCGACACTCGCCTCGGCAGCGTGGCCTAGGACTTCGCGGGGCGGACGAGGGCTTCGAGCGAGATCCGTGCGACGGGGGAGTAGGTGAGCACGGCGACCGCCGGACCGTCGGCGATCAACGTCGTGCTGGTGCCACCGCCGATGCGTGACTCGCTGCGGTGGTCGAGGTGCATGCGCACAGGTCCGGCGACGATGTCCCAGGCCCAGCGGTGCTCGTCCTCGAGGAACTCCACCACCTCGAACTTCGCGCCGAGGTTGGGTACGACGCCGTAGACAGTGCCGGTCGAGCCGACCTCGAGCCGGTCCGTGGAGCACTCGACCCGCCTGATCTGTGGTGCCCATGTCGTCCACAGCTCCGGTTGGGAGTAGCGCTGCCAGACCAGGGCAAGGTCGGCGGCGCCATCGGCACGGAGGGTGATACGCATAGTGTGAATCCTGCCTGTTGACCCGAAGAGCCTGGCACGGTGGGGTGCCGACGTGTGACGTGCCTGGCCCTGAGCGAGTCAGTGCTCGGCCGCGAGCCCGCACCGGTTAGCGTGGTGGGGTGAGTGAGATGACTGATGCGCGCCCTGGCTGGCTGTCCCGTGACGACCTCGAGCAGGCGCGCGACCGCCTCCCGCTCGTCTATGTCGATGCGCTCCCGGTGCGCGTCGACGAGCGTGGCGTCGTGACGTCGGTCGGGCTGCTCCTGCGCGCGATGCCCAACGGCAGCATCAGCAGAGCGCCGGTGTCGGGTCGCGTGCTGTACGGCGAACGCATCCGCGACGCCCTGATGCGGCACCTCGAGAAGGACCTCGGGTCGATGGCGCTCCCGCGCATACCGACCGCACCGCAGCCGTTCACGATCGTGGAGTACTTCCCCGACCCCGAGGTGTCGGGGTTCCACGACCCGCGCCAGCACGCTGTCTCGCTCGCCTTCGTGGTGCCGGTGAGTGGTGACTGCGTCCCGTCGACCGACGCGCTCGACCTGCAGTGGATGACGCCTGACGAGGCGGCAAGCGATGCGGTCGCGCTGGAGATGACGGGCGGACAGGATCGGCTGCTGCGCCTCGCGCTGGCGTCGGTCGGCGTCCTTCCGTGACGACGATCCGCACCCCGCGCCTCATCCTGGAGACACTGACCTCCGACGAGGCCGCTGCGGTCCGCGCCGGCGATCGCACGGAGCGCGCGTGGGCCGCCGACTACCCCACCGACGGCGACGCAGTCGTTGCAGGTGTCGTCGGTGAAGCGGGCGAGCACTACGACGAGCGCACGGATCTCGGGGTGCTGCAGGTCCGCCTGCGCAGCAGCCGGATTGCCGTGGGCGGCATCGGATTCCTCTGGGCGCCGTCGCCTGAGGGTGAGGTCGAGGTGGGCTACGGGCTCGCTGAGTCGGTCCAGGGGCAGGGGCTGGCCACCGAGGCTCTCCGCGGTGTGATTGCCCATGCTCGTGACCGCGGCGTGCGCACGATCATGGCGCTCACCGACCCCGACAACCGGGCTTCGCAACGGGTGCTCGAGCACTGCGACTTCGAGCGCGATCGCGAGCCGCAGATCACCGATGAGGGACCGATGCTGCGGTGGACGTTGGACCTCACGCGGGTCGAGGACTGATGGACCGACGAGGTCGTCGTCAGCCGTCGCTGTGCTGCGCCTTGATGCTGACGAGCGCGACCTGGGCAAGCGAGGTGTCGCGGAGGTAGGCCTTGGTGAGGGCGACGCCGATACGTGGCAGTGCGGCCTCGTCGCGGAATACCATCGACAGCGGAACCTGCCGGGGCGTGAACTTCTTCTTGAAGCTCTCGAGGGACCGGCAGCCCGTAGGCGACCGAGTCGAAGAGCGGCTTGTCCTCGATCGACTGCCAGAGCGACCCGGTCACCAGCCCGAGCGCGAGCATCACCGTGACGACGGAGAGAGTGAAGGGGATACGCCGCACGACCGACGCGGCGCTCGGCAGAGCCACGGGACCTCCCCGGTGCAGCAGTGAGGTCATCGACGCTGCCGGCGATCGCGGGTCTGTTCCGGTCGTTGGGCGACTGAGGGCAGCCGGACCCTACGGTGTACGACGCCGAAGGGTCCCGGCTCCGGCAGCGAGGAGGGCGATGGCCATCGCGGCGACGACGCCGAGGTCGATCCAGAAGCGGGTGTCGGGAGTGGGGTTCATCGCCACGTGTTGCATGGCATTGAAGGCATACGTCAGCGGGAGCAGCCAGGAGATCCACTCCAGCACCCGGGGCAGCTCGTCGGTGGGCACGATGAGGCCGCAGAGCAGCAGCTGCGGGATGAGTGCGACCGGCATGAACTGCACGGCCTGGAACTCGGTCTGCGCAAAGGCGCTCACGAAGAGGCCGAGCGCCGTGCCCGTGAGGCCGTCGACCACCGCGACGAGGACCACGAGCCACGCCGACCCGCGGACATCGAGGCCGAGCAGCAGGAACGAGACGCCAGCCACGACGAGTGCTTGGATCACGGCGAGGATCGAGAACGCGACGGAATAGCCGAACACGAAGTCGCCCTTGCCCATCGGCATGGAGAGCAATCGCTCGAGAGTGCCGCTCGTGCGTTCGCGCAGCGTGGCGACGCTGGTCACGAGGAACATCACGAGCATCGGGAAGATGCCGAGCAGCGGTGGACCGTACTTGTGGAAGTCGGCGTCGGTGAGGATCCAGGCGAGCAGGGCCATGAGGGCGGTGGGCACGACGACGATGAGACCGATCGTGCGCGGGTCGTGGCGCAGCTGCTCGAGGACCCGGCGGGCGGTGGCCAGCGTGCGACGCCCGGTCATGTCGCGCCACCCTCGACAAGTGACAGGAACGCCGACTCGATGTCGCTGCGGCCCGTACGTGCGAGGAGCTCGGTCGGCGTGGCGTCTGCGAGCAGATGGCCGTCGCGCATGAGCAGCAGGCGATCACAGCGGGAGGCCTCGTCCATGACGTGGCTCGACACGAGGAGGGTGGTGCCGGCGTCGGCAAGCCGGTGGAAGAGCGCCCAGAGGTCGCGCCGCAGCACGGGGTCGAGTCCCACGGTGGGCTCGTCGAGGACCAGCAGGTCAGGTGATCCGAGGAGTGCGCTGGCCAGCGAGACCCGGGTGCGCTGACCACCGGACAGCTGTCCCACGAGTCGGTCAGCCTCCCCCCGGAGATCGACGTCGTCCAGCGCCTGCTCTACCGCGTCGTCGGCCGCGCCGAGAATGGTGGCGAAATAGCGGAGGTTGCCGCGGACGGTGAGATCGAGGTAGATCGACGGCGCCTGGGTGACATAGCCGACCCGGGCTCGGAGGCCGGGTGACCCGGCGGGGGCGCCGAGCACGGTGACGTCGCCCGACGCCACGATCTGCACGCCGACGATGGCGCGCATGAGGGTCGACTTGCCGCAACCGCTGGGACCGAGGAGCCCGGTCACCTGTCCTGACGGCACGTCGAACGAGATCGCGTCGATGGCGGTGACGGTTCCGCGCACGACAGTGAGTCCGGAGACGCTGACCGCAGCGACGCCCGAGGTGGACCCGCCCGAGGCCATGCTCATAGCGTCGACGCTAGTGCGTCGGGGAGCTCGAAGGGCGGATCACGAGTGCGTCGAGGAGGTGCCCGGTCGCGTGCGCGATCTCCTCGACCGCACGGTCGAAAACCTCACGGTTGGCCGCCGACGGCGCTCGCATCCCGGCAATCTTGCGTACGTACTGGAGCGCGGCCGCGTGCACGTCGTCGTCGGTGACCTCGTCGGTGAAGGGTGGGCGCAGGGTCTTGATGCTGCGGCACATGTCAGGAGGCCGTCCTCTCGAGGTCCGCGCGCATCGCGTCGAGCGTTGCGCGCATGGTTGTTCGGTTGTGCGTGCGACGGTCCGCGACACCCGTACCAATCGTGCCGAGCCAGCGCACGGCCACGCCGCGGTCGTCCCACCACTGCTCGTCGACGCGGCATCCGTCAGGCGTCGCATCGACGGAGTAGCGCCAGCGTGCCACGGAGAGACCCAGAAAGGTGACGTCGAAGGCGAACGATTCGCTGGGAGAAGACTCGACGACGGTGCAGCGGGTGGCCCATCGGAAGATGCCGTTGCGGTTGGCGCCGGCGAACCTCGTGCCCGCAGGCATCGGGCCGTCAGCGACGTCGGCGCCTCGTACCAGGGTGGCCTCCGGCGACCAGGCGGTCACGCGTCGAGGGTCAGCCACCGCGCGCCACACGTCGTCGGCGGAGCGACGTACGTGGACCGACTCGGTGAGGTCAGGTGCACGGTCGTGGCTCATGCGGCCCGCGTGATCTTGTGTGCGACCAGCCCGACGTCGGCCAGTGCCGCGTCGACCAGTGCGTCATAGCGGCCTGCGGCGAGGTCACCGAACGGGTCCGAGGTGTAGGTGAGCAGCTCGCGGAACGGCAGGCCGAAGGCGGCTCGCATCGCGAGCAGCCGACGTCGCTCGGGATCAGCGAGGTCGAGGCCGCTGACGGCGCGGGCCGAGCTCATCTCGCGGATTCCGCTGATGCGGCCGGGGAGCCACGCGACCAGCAGCACCGCGATCGGCAGCGCCGCCGTGACGATGCCGAGGGTGCGGGCCAGGAGCCAGACGGCGTCCTCGCCCTGCTGGCCGAGATCGACGAGGTTTCCGCCGGTTCCGTGTCCTGCGGAGTGGAAGACCTCGGAGAGCGGACCGCCGACGACCGGCACTCCGGCGACCGCATCGGCGACCGACGTGAAGCCACCCTCGACCGTGGTGCCGGCCTCCTTCACACCTGACCCGAGGACCGAGAGAGCACCGACGAGGTCGTGGACCCTGGCGCCGATCCACACGAACAGGATCAGCAGCCCGAGCACAACGAGGTCGCGGATGATGCGTGCGCGCCGGTCGCTGGGGACCTGGGGGTAGAACGTGAGGTGCTGCCACATGTCGCGCAGGCTACGCGCCGATGACGTGTCGCCCTGCGCATGCTCTCCTCGCGTCTCGCGCTCGGACAGTTGCTCGACGTGGTCAGTGCCAGATCCCTGCAGCCACGAGAGCAAGGGTCGGCAGCAGTCCCTGGACGAGCGCGGCGCGCAGCATCGCAGGTCGAGCGGTGACGAGGACGATTGCCGCACCGATCATGAAGACGCAGCCGAACACCAGCAGGGTGCTGCCCTGAGGATCCCAGCCGCGCGCCGACCCGACGACCCCCGCGAGCGTGCCGAGGCCGAGGAAGAGGTTGTAGAAGCCCTGGTTGTACATCGAGAAGGCGACGGTCTCGACGTCGGACTCCTGGACGCCGAAGGTGGTGTAGGACGACGGCTTTCGGAAGGTCACCGTCTCGAGGTAGAAGAAGTAGACGTGCAGCAGCGAGGCGAGACCAGCGAGCCCGAGCGTCACGGCGTTCATGTCGACACCGTAGGCCGCGGCACCTCAGTCAGCGGGGATCTCGGTGACCTTGCCACTGTCGACATGCCAGCGGCGCGTGAGACGGACGGTGTCGAGCATCCGGCGGTCATGTGTCACGAGGAGCACCGTGCCGTCGAAGGACTCGAGTGCCTCCTCGAGCTGCTCGATCGCGGGCAGGTCGAGGTGGTTGGTCGGCTCGTCGAGCACGAGCAGGTTGATCCCTCGGGCCTGCAGCAGTGCGAGCGCGGCACGCGTGCGCTCTCCTGGCGAGAGCGACGAGGCGGGCCGACCCACGTGATGGACGCCGAGCCCGAACTTTGCGAGCAGCGTGCGCACCTCGGCGGTGGGCCAGTCCGGGACCTCGCGAGCGAAGGCGTCGGACAGCGTCTCGTCTCCCTCGAAGGCGGCACGCGCCTGGTCGACCTCGCCGACGACGACCCCCGAGCCCAGGCTCACGAGTCCCGACGACGGGGGAGTGCGACCGAGCAGGAGGGCGAGCAGCGTCGTCTTGCCGGCGCCGTTCGGGCCTGTGACGGCGACGCGGTCGCGCAGGGCCAGCCCCAGATCGACTGGGCCGAGGGTGAAGCCACCGCGTACGACGGTGGCGTTGCGGGCGACGGCCACGACGTCACCCGAGCGCGGGGCGGCCGCGATCGTGAACTGTAGCTGCCACTCCTTGCGGGGCTCCTCGATCGTCTCGAGGCGCTCGATGAGCCGTTCGGTCTGCCGCGCCTTGGCCGCCTGCTTCTCGGTCGCCTCGGTGCGGAACTTGCGACCGATCTTGTCGTTGTCCTTCACCTTGCGCCGGGCGTTCTTCACGCCCTTCTCCATCCACGCGCGCTGCATGCGCGCCCGCGCCTCGAGCTCCGAGCGCCGTCCGGCGTAGTCCTCGTACGCTGCTCGGGCCTGGCGCCGAGCGACCGAGCGTTCGTCGAGGTAGGCCTCGTAGCCGCCGCCGTAGGTGGTGATCCGCTGCAGGCTACGGTCGATCTCGACGACCGTGGTCACCGTGCGCGCGAGGAATTCTCGGTCGTGACTGACGACGACCACAGGTGCCTCGAGACCCTCGACGAACTCTTCGAGCAGGTCGAGGCCGTCGGAGTCGAGGTCGTTGGTCGGCTCGTCGAGGAGATAGGCGTCGAAACGCGACAGCAGGAGAGCGGCGAGGCCGACTCGGGCCGCCTGCCCGCCCGACAGTGCGACCATCGGGAGATCGAGATCGACGTCGAGCCCGATGTCGTCAACGACGACAGCGAGCCGCTCGTCGAAGTCGGCGGCGCCGAGATCGAGCCAGGACTCGAGCGCGTCGGAGTAGGCGTCGTCGGACCGGGGCACACCGTCGGCGAGCGCCTGCGCAGCGCGGTCGAGCTCCGTCTGTGCTGCGTCGACGCCGGTCCGGCGGGCGAGGTGCGTGCGCACCGACTCGCCGTCGCGAAGGTCTGGCTCCTGCGCGAGATAGCCGATGTGGGCGGCCGTCGGCGACACCGTGACCGCACCGGAGTCCGGGGCACGGAGCCCGGCAAGGATGCGCAGCAGCGTCGACTTGCCGGCACCGTTGGGACCCACGAGACCGATGACGTCACCGGGCGCGACGACGAGGTCGAGTCCGGTGAACAGGTCACGGTCTCCGTGCCCGGCGGAGACTCCACGGGCCTGCAGCGTCGCACTCATGGTTGCATCTTCCCTCGCGGGGCGACCAGGTCGTGCACGGGTTTGGTCTGCTCCCGCAGAATGGTCACGCGGACTGTCAGGAGGTGGCGGCCTCGATGGGTTCCGCAGCGGCCTTGGGTGATCTGGTCGCCCAGTAGGAACCCAGCAGCACCAACGGGAATCCGATGATCGTGCCGAGGGTGAGCGGCTCGTTGAGCACGACGATGCCCAGGCCGACCGCGACAGCGGGGTTGACGAAGGTGATGACGGTGGCGCGAACCGGTCCGGCCTCGGCGATGAGCGCGAAGAACAGCACGAACGCCAGCGCGGTGCAGATCAGCGCGAGCACCAGCACAGAGCCGATGACCTTGCCGGACGGCAGTCCGGGGGTGAGCCCGAGCACGGTGGCCGGCAGGTACAGCACGGCGACGACGGTGAGCGAGCAGGCGATGACGCCCATCGAGGGCACGTGCGCCAGCTTGCGTGTGGCCATGGCCGGGGCGATGGCATAGAGCGCAGCGACCACGAGCAGCTCAATGACGCTCAGGACATCGATACCCCCGCCGGCCAGGTCAAGGCTGACAAGAGCAGCGACGCCGGCGATTCCGACCGCGAGGCCCAGCAGCCGGACCGGAGTGAGCGCGTGACGGTCGCCGAGCAGCCAGGAGACGAGGGTTCCGACGATGGGCACAGCGGCGAGCATGAGCCCGGCGAAGCCGCTCGGCACGCGTTGCTCGGCATGGCCGAGCAGCACCCAGGGGATCGCCATCTCCATGAGTCCGAAGGCGACGACGTAGGGCCAGGCTCGCAGCGCCGGTCGGATGGCGCCTGCTCGTGCAGCCAGCGGCAGCAGTACTGCAGCACCCAGCAGCGTGCGGAAGCCGGCGATGCTGACCGGGGAGAGCTCGACGACGGCGATCTTGATGAAGAGGTAGGGGATGCCCCAGATCACCGACATCGCGGCGAAGAGCAACCAGGCGCGGCGAGACATCGCGGTGCTCGACGACGCGCTCGAGATCTCGGTGCTCACGTCGATGAGCCTAGAGCGTGCTGGTGACAGCTCCTGGCGGGATTCGGTCGGGCTGGTGCAGGCGCCGACGTCGGGTCGATGCCGCCACGGAGCGCCCACTGGGCTGGCGCTCCACGGTCCCGAGGGTCGAGAGCTAGGGCCGCTTGGCGGGTTGTCCCGTCACGGGCTGACGTGACGGCGCGCCGTGGTGGATCGACGCGGCGAGGGTCGGGGGCAGGTCGTCGCCGCTGCCCAGGATGAGCCCCTCGCTGACCACCGGGTTGGTCGCGACGACGTGGGCCGTGGACCGTGACGAGGTTGGCCCTGACGACGTGAGCCGCGACTACACGTGCCGCGACGACATCGGCCGTGGGTCGCGATGATGTGGGCCGCGACGATCCGTGTCCTGAGGGCATCGGCTGTGGGCCGCGACGATCCCTGTCCTGAGGACATCGGCCGTGGGCCGCGACGACACGTGCCCTGACGACTTCGGCCGTGGGCCGCGACGATGTGGGCCGCAACGATCCGTGTCCTGAGGACATCGGCTGTGGGCCGCGACGACGACGGCCGTGAGCGTAACGGCCGGGAGTCATCCGGTAGTCATGCCTGTGGGTATCGGCGAATGTGGTCCGCCGGGGCGTCGCTGACGGTGGGCTGGGTCGGCAAGAGCCCACATCGTCGGTGTCGACGACACGAACAGTGTCGCGACGGGCCGCGGACTGGCTAGAACGGTGGCTCGTCGAGCTGGGGTGGTTCGGGTCGTTGTGGTGAGGACGTGTCTGCGCCTGGGCGTGAGCCGTCGCCGGGTGTCGCGGGTGGTGTGTCGTCCGGTGTCGTGTCGGTGGGTGGCTCGGGTGGCCCCGGTGGGTCGGGGGTGTCGATGAAGGGTCGGGGTGGGATGTCGATGCGTTGTCCGAGCTTGATGAGCCAGGTCGCGGATCCGTCGGGTGCGAGGTTGGTGATGTCGAGGTAGCCGTCGGTCTTGAGGTGGTGGTCGGTGGTGCACCAGATCCGGCAGATCGTCGTGTCGCTCGGCCCGGCGGGGAACGGTTTGCCGTGTTCCAGCTGGATTTTGGAGCGGTGTCGGGTGCTGCACATGGGTCCGATGCATCCACCGTCACGTGCGATGAGGTACTCGCGGAGGTCGTGGGGGAGGTAGACCTTGCGACCGTGGTCGATGAGATGACCGGTGACCGGGGCAACGACCGCGCGGCGCCACGCCTTCGCGAACCGGACGTACTCTCGGGCCACCGATGCTGGGACCGGCTCGCCGTTGACGAGCGCGAGCCCGTCCACACCGCCAACACCGTTCGCACTGCCAGCACCG
>JANMBJ010000395.1:0-8977 GCA_031360335.1 Candidatus Nanopelagicales bacterium | reverse complement strand
CGCGTTGAGCGCGACCGCGCTCGCGGCGGCGTTCGCCTCGAGGCGGCTCACGCGCTGGGTGCCGGGGGTCGGGAGGACCTGCGGGGCCTGCGACAGGAGCCATGCGAGCGCGACCTGCGCCGGAGTCGCTCAGAGCCGTGCGGCGACGGCGATCACGGTGTCGACGAGCGCCTGGTTCGCGGCCATCGCCTCGGGGGAGAAGCGGGGAAGGCTGGCGCGGAAGTCGTCGGAGCCGATCTGGTCGGCCGAGAGCGCTCCGGTCAGGAAGCCACGCCCCAGCGGCGAGAACGGCAGGAACGCCACGCCGTTCGCCTCGCACCAGGGAAGGACCTCGACCGCCCAGTCACGCGTCCAGAGCGACAGCTCGCTCTGCACCGTGGCCACCGGGTAGATCACGTGGCAGGTCTCGAGCTCCTCGACCGTCACCTCCGACAAGCCGATCGCGCGGGTCTTGCCCGCCTCGACGAGACCGGCGAACGCCCCCCACGTCTCGGCGATCGGCACCTCGGGGTCGACGCGGTGCAGCTGGTAGAGGTCGACGTGGTCGATGCCGAGCCGCTGCAACGAGGCGTCGCACGAGGCGCGGACGTAGTCCGGAGAGCCGTTGCGGCCGTAAGTGAAAGATGGGTCCGTGACGAGTCCGCACTTGGTTGCGACGACGGCCTGGTCGCGGTGCTCGACGAGTGCACGACCGACGACCTCCTCGTTGGTGAACGGCCCGTAGACATCGGCGGTGTCGAGCAGCGTCACGCCGATGTCGAGCGCCCGGTGGATGACGGCGATCGATGTCGCGTCGTCGCGCGAGCCGACGTCGTACGCGTGCGTCATCCCCATGCAGCCGAGACCGATCTCGCCCACCTCGATACCGCTACCGCCCAGTGCCCGTGTCCTCATGCCCCGAATCTATCGGCGACCCCAGCACGGTCTAGTTTCGTGGGATGGGTGATCTCGTGCTGCTGCCATGGGCGGACCATGCGACCGCGCTGGACGGGGCGACGGACGGGCTCGAGGTGGAGCTCTACGACGGCAGCCGCGAGCCGAGCGCCAAGTCGCTCGAGCGCACGGCGTTCTACGTCCCGCCGTACATGTCGGCGTCGAACACCGTGGCACTCATCGAGGCGATGCCGCACCTGCGTGTGATGCAGACCCTGACTGCCGGGGTCGACAACGTCTGGCCGCACCTGCGCGACGGCGTCACCCTCTGCAACGCGGCGGGAGTGCACGACGCGAGCACGGCCGAGCTCACGCTCGGGCTGATCCTGGCGAGCCTGCGCGGGATCGACGACTACGCCCGTGCGATGACCACGGGCACGTGGACCAACGCCCGTCGCGAGTCGCTCGCTGACAAGCAGGTGCTCGTCATCGGTCACGGGCACGTGGGGCAGGCGATCATCGCGCGGCTGCTGCCGTTCGAGGTCGACGTCGCACGCGTCGGGAGCCGCGCCCGGGTGCTCGACGACGGCACCCCGGTGCACGGCATCGACGAGGTCGGCGCGCTGCTGCCGACCGCCGACGTGGTGGTGCTCATCGTCCCGCAGACCTTCGAGACGACCGGCCTCGTCGATGCACAGTTCCTCGCCCAGATGAAACAGGGCGCGCTGCTGGTCAACGTCGCGCGAGGTCCCGTCGTCGTGACCGAGGACCTGCTCGACGCCGTACGCCGCGGCCACGTGCGCGCGGCCCTCGACGTCACCGATCCGGAGCCGCTGCCGGCCGACCACGCGCTGTGGAGCACACCCGGCGTGCTCATCAGCCCGCACATCGGCGGCTTCACCAGCGCGTTCCTCCCGAGGGCGCACCGCGTCGTCGCCAACCAGCTGCGCCGCTGGGCGTCCGGTCAGCCGCTCGCCAACGTCATGACCCGGCCGACCACGCTCGACTAGGTCCCGCGACACCCCCCCTGCCCGAGTTGCTGCCCGAATCCCCGGTTGTGGTGCGGTGAAGCCCAGGATTCGGGCAGTAGCTCGCGGACCGGAGCGGGCGGGGAGATGACGGGCCTCGTAGGCTCTGGTGTGTGAGCACTGAGACTCCTGACATCAAGCCCCGGTCCCGCATGGTCACGGACGGACTCGAGCGCGCCGCCGCACGCGGCATGCTCCGCGCCGTCGGCATGGGTGACGACGACTGGGAGAAGCCGCAGATCGGCGTTGCGTCGTCCTGGAACGAGATCACGCCGTGCAACCTCTCGCTCGACCGCCTCGCCAAGGCGGCCAAGGAAGGTGTGCACGCGGCCGGTGGCTTCCCGCTGGAGTTCGGCACGATCTCGGTGTCAGACGGGATCTCCATGGGCCACGTCGGCATGCACTACTCGCTCGTGAGCCGTGAGGTCATCGCCGACTCTGTCGAGACGGTGTTCGAGGCCGAGCGGCTCGACGGTGCCGTGCTGCTGGCCGGCTGCGACAAGTCCGAGCCCGCGATGCTCATGGCCGCAGCGCGCCTCAACGTCTCCGCCGTGTTCCTCTACGCCGGGTCCACTCTGCCCGGCAACGTCGACGGCAAGGACGTCACCATCATCGACGCGTTCGAGGCCGTTGGCGCCTGCGCGCGCGGTCTCATCACCCGCGAGGAGGTTGACCGCATCGAGCGCGCGATCTGTCCCGGCGAGGGCGCCTGCGGCGGCATGTTCACCGCCAACACCATGGCGTCCGCCGCCGAGGCCATGGGTATGTCGCTGCCAGGTTCCGCCGCGCCGCCTGCTGTCGACCGCCGTCGCGACGCCTACGCCAAGGCGTCCGGCGAGGCTGTCGTGGAGCTGCTGCGCCGAGGTATCCGAACTCGCGACATCATCACGCGTGCGTCGCTGCAGAACGCGATCGCGGTCGTCGTCGCTCTCGGCGGCTCGACCAACGCCGTGCTCCACCTGCTCGCGATCGCGCACGAGGCGCACATCGACCTCGAGATCGAGGACTTCAACCGCATCGCCGACAAGGTCCCGCACCTCGCCAACGTCAAGCCCTTCGGGCAGTACGTGATGAGCGACGTCGACAAGATCGGCGGCGTCCCTGTGGTCATGAAGGCGCTGCTCGACGCTGGCCTGCTCGACGGCTCCTGCCTCACCGTGACCGGCAAGACGATGGCCGAGAACCTCGCGCACATCAACCCGCCGGATCCCGACGGCAAGGTCCTGCGCGCCCTCTCCAACCCCATCCACGCGACCGGCGGCCTGGCGATCCTGCACGGTTCGCTGGCACCCGAGGGAGCCGTCGTGAAGACGGCCGGCTTCGACTCCGACATCTTCGAGGGCAACGCCCGAGTGTTCGACGGTGAGGCCGGTGCGATGCAGGCCGTCGAGGAGGGCACGCTGCGCAAGGACGACGTCGTCGTCATCCGCTATGAAGGCCCCAAAGGCGGCCCCGGCATGCGCGAGATGCTCGCTGTCACCGGTGCCATCAAGGGAGCCGGACTCGGCAAGGACGTCCTGCTCATCACCGACGGTCGCTTCTCGGGCGGCACCACGGGACTCTGCGTCGGCCACGTGGCTCCCGAAGCGGTCGACGGCGGTCCGATCGCCTTCGTGCACGACGGCGACCGGATCAGGCTCGACGCCGCGAAGCGCACCCTCGAACTGCTCGTCGACGACGCCGAGATGGCTGCGCGCCGCCACGGCTGGACCCCGCCCGCGCCCAAGCACACCCGCGGTGTGCTCGCGAAGTACGCCAAGCTCGTCGGCTCGGCCCGCTATGGCGCGGTCTGCGACTGACCGCCCGAACGGCGTACGACGAACGGTCAGACTCCTCGACCGGTGCGGTCGGCACCTCAAGATCCACTCCAGCGCGCCGATGGCCTCTGAGTGACCCTTGTCGGCCCCGGCGTGCGCCCTCGTGCCCAGCCCCGCGAGAGCCTGCGGTTCCTCGTGGTGCTTGCGGTCGCGGTCGCTTGTGCTGCCGTGCCCGCCATCGCCGCCCTCCAGGGTGGCGAGGGCACCTGGCCCTACCTGTTCGTGGGTGGCCTCGGTGCGGTGGCGACCCTGAGCCTCATCGGTGTCGCGGTCCGCAACCAGGGTCGCTTGCGGCTGGCGTGGTCACTGATCGCCGGCGTGGGCGCCTGCGCGACGTACCTCCATCTCACCAACGGGCTCGGCCTCGACGTGCCGGGGCAGCTCTCGCTGCGCCTGGCTGCGGCGACCATGGGCGCGCTGTCGCTGGTGGCGTTCCCCGGCACCGACCGACCGCCGCTGGCATGGCTGCTGCTCGGGCTCGACGGGTGGCTGCTCGGCGGATCGCTGTTCGTGGGGCTGTGGCTCACGGCCCTGACCCCGACGGAGCTGCTCGGCTTCTCCAGCGGCTACATCTCGGCGTGCTCGTGGCTGCTCCTCGACTTCGCGATCGCCAGCGCAGTGTTCGCGCTGACGTTGCGGGTGGCGCCCGAGCACCGTGCCGGAGCGATCGCGCTGTCGCTGACCGTCGCGCTCATCGCCAACGGTGACATCTACCGCTCGTTCTTCCCGGCCTCGGGCATCGGCACATCGGCGCTCGCGATGTTCCTCGGATCGTGGGCGGCTGCGCTCGTCCTCGGTGGGCTCTCGCCCTGGATCACCCGAAGTCCGTTCGCCCACATCGACAACCGGGGCGAAGGCCCACCGCCCGTGCGTGCGTCGTTCCTCATCGCCTGCCTCGCGATCGCCGCGGGAGTCTTCGCGTGGTCGTTCGGCCGCCCGCCCGACGCCATGCTCGCGTTCGTGGTCGTGACCCTGCTGCTCTCGGTGGTGACCAGCCAGGCCCTGCTCGGGTTCGAGAACCGCAACCTCGTCACGCAGGTGTCGCGGCAGGCCGACCTCTTCCGCGATCGCGCCACGCGCGACGTGCTCACCGGCCTGCCCAACCGCGACGAGTTCACCGGCCGCGTCGAGCTCGCTCTGCGCGGCGAGCACTACCTGCACGTGGCCGTCCTCTTCGTCGACCTCGACGGGTTCAAGGACGTCAACGACTCCTTCGGTCACGCGGTCGGCGACGAGCTCCTGGTCGAGGCCGCGACCCGGCTCTCGCAGGTCGTACGCCACCGCGATGTCGTCGCGCGGTTCGGCGGCGACGAGTTTGTCGCGCTCATCGACGACTGCGACGACGAGACCGCGCTCGAGGTCGCAGAACGACTGCGCGACTCGCTGTCGAAGCCTTACGACATCGCCGGGCGCGACGTCGTCGTCTCCGCGAGCATCGGCTTGGCGCGTCCAGATGTCGACGACGACGCCGAGTCGGCTCTGCGCAACGCAGACCTGGCGCTCTATCGCGCCAAGGCCAACGGGCGGGACCGCGTCGCGGTCTACGAGCCCGAGATGCACTCAGCGGCGCTGCGTCGACTCGATGGCGCGGCGCGACTGCGCGGAGCGCTCGCACGCGACCGCCTCCGGCTCGCCTACCAGCCGATCGTGGATCTGCGCACGGGTGAGATCTCGTGCATGGAGGCGCTGCTCCGCTTCGACGGTTCGGACCTTCCCGGCTGGGCCGTCGCGGACGCGATCGCCGCGGCTGAGGAGAGTGGTCTCATCGTCCAGATCGGTCGATGGGTGCTCGACGCAGGAGTGCGTCAGCTCGGCTCCTGGCTGCACGCCGGCTACGAGACGCGGCTGGCGATCAACGTCTCCGCCCGCCAGCTCGAGACCGGCAAGCTCGCCGATGAGGTGCGCGCCACCCTCGAGAGGTACGGCGTACCTGCCTCGGCGCTCACGCTCGAGATCACCGAGCACCAGCTCGTCCGCGACCTCGAGCACTCCACCCGCGAGCTCACCGCGCTGCGCGGGCTCGGTGTGCGGATCGCGCTCGACGACTTCGGCACGGGTTACTCGTCGCTGTCCTACCTGCCGCGCCTGCCGCTCGACTCGCTCAAGATCGACCGCGACCTCGTCGCCCGGGTCGGGGGACCCCGTGACACTGTTCCCGCGGTGCTGCGCCTCGGTCGCGACCTCGCTCTCAGCGTGGTCGCCGAGGGGGTGGAGTCGGTCGACCAGCCCATCCTGCTGCGCGCGGCCGGGTGCACCCTGGGCCAGGGCTATCTCTTCGCTCGACCGCTCGACCCCAGCACCGCCACCAGCTTCGTCGCCGAGGGGCGGATCCTCCTGCCGCCCTCGGTGGTCTCGCAGGGCAGGATGTCCGTCTCGGATGGTGAGATCGGTCATGTCACCGCTTGACACGGTCGCGGGGTCGCGCGACGGTAGTCAGGTGGCCAGTCACCTCATTCTCGTAGTTCGCAGGCGCGCAGCCTGACGAACCCGTTCGTCGTCTGCGCGCACCCCTCGCCGCCCCTCCGGGCCGGGGGGTTTTCTTGTGCCCTGCAGACACATCGCTCCAGCACCGACCCGCACCAGTCCGCCCGCTACCGAAGAGGACGCCATGACCGAGACGATCACCGGAGCCCAGAGCCTCGTCCGCTCGCTGGAGCACGCCGGCGTCGAGGTCGTATTCGGCATCCCCGGTGGCGCGATCCTGCCGGCCTACGACCCGCTCATGGACTCACCGACCGTGCGCCACATCCTCGTGCGCCACGAGCAGGGCGCCGGCCACGCGGCCGAGGGCTATGCGCAGGCGACCGGACGCGTCGGCGTCTGCATGGCGACCTCCGGCCCCGGCGCCACCAACCTCGTGACGCCGATCGCTGACGCCTACATGGACTCCGTGCCCATGGTCGCGATCACCGGCCAGGTGCCGAGCGCCGCGATCGGCACGGACGCCTTCCAGGAGGCCGACATCCGTGGCATCACGATGCCGATCACCAAGCACAACTTCCTCATCACCAATCCCGCCGAGATCCCGCGCGCGGTGGCCGAGGCGTTCCACATCGCCGGCACCGGCCGACCCGGACCGGTGCTCGTCGACATCGCCAAGGACGCGCTCCAGGCGATGACGACCTTCGACTGGCCCTCGCACATCGACCTGCCCGGCTATCGACCCGTGACGCGTCCGCACGCCAAGCAGGTGCGCGAGGCGGCCCGGATGATCGTCGAGGCCAAGCGCCCCGTGCTCTACGTCGGCGGCGGTGTCATCAAGTCGCACGCCAATCTCGAGCTGCTGCGCCTCGCCGAGCTCACCGGCATCCCGGTGACGACCACGCTGATGGCGCGCGGCGCGTTCCCCGACAGCCACCCGCTGCACCTCGGCATGCCCGGCATGCACGGCAGCGTCTCGGCCGTCGGAGCGCTGCAGAAGAGCGACCTGCTCATCACCCTGGGTGCCCGCTTCGACGACCGGGTCACCGGGCGCCTCGACTCGTTCGCCCCCGAGGCCAAGGTCATCCACGCCGACATCGACCCGGCCGAGATCTCCAAGAACCGCTATGCCGACGTCCCGATCGTCGGCGACGCGCGTGAGGTCATCGCCGACCTCATCGTGGCGATCGCCGCCGAGCACGAGGCAGGTCACGCGGGTGACTACGCCGAGTGGGTCGCGCTGCTCGACCACATGAAGGCGACCTACCCGCTCGGCTACGACGTGCCCACCGACGGCACGCTGTCGCCGCAGTACGTCATCGAGCGGCTCGGACTCATCGCCGGCCCCGAGGCCATCTACGCCGCCGGCGTCGGCCAGCACCAGATGTGGGCCGCGCAGTTCGTGAAGTACGAGATCCCGGGCACCTGGCTCAACTCCGGCGGTGCCGGGACGATGGGCTACGCCGTACCCGCGGCGATGGGCGCGAAGGTCGGCCGCCCCGACGCGACCGTGTGGGCGATCGACGGCGACGGCTGCTTCCAGATGACCAACCAAGAGCTCGCGACCTGCGCTATCAACGACATCCCCAACAAGGTGGCGCTGATCAACAACTCCTCCCTCGGCATGGTGCGGCAGTGGCAGACGCTGTTCTACGAGTCGCGCTACTCCAACACCGACCTGCACAGCCACCGCATCCCCGACTTCGTCAAGCTCGCCGACGCCTACGCCTGCCACGGCCTGCGCTGCGAGAGCCCCGACGATGTCGACGCCACGATCGAGAAGGCCATGGGCATGAACGACGCCCCCGTCGTCATCGACTTCGTGGTCAACAAGGACGCCATGGTGTGGCCGATGGTCGCGGCCGGCACGAGCAACGACGACATCAAGCACGCACGGGACCTGGCCCCGCGCTGGGACCGCGAGGAGTGACCGACATGAGCCGACACACCCTGTCCGTGCTGGTCGAGGACCAGCCGGGTGTCCTCGCCCGGATCTCGGCGCTGTTCTCGCGCCGTGGGTTCAACATCGACTCCCTCGCGGTCGGACCGACCGAGATCTCGGGCATCTCCCGCATGACCATCGTGGTCAACGTCGAGGAGCTGCCGCTCGAGCAGGTCACCAAGCAGCTCAACAAGCTGGTCAACGTGCTCAAGATCGTCGAGCTCGACCAGGACTCCGCCGTCCAGCGCGAGCTGCTGCTGGTCAAGGTCAAGGCCGACATCGAGACGCGCACGCACGTCATCGAGACGGTCGAGCTCTTCCGTGCCAAGGTCGTCGACGTCGCGGTCGACACCGTGACGATCGAGGCGACCGGCAGCCGCGACAAGCTCGAGGCGCTGCTGCGCATGCTCGAGCCGTTCGGCGTCAAGGAGCTCGTGCAGTCGGGCATGGTCGCAGTCGGTCGCGGCTCCCGCTCGATCTCCGACCGCAGCCTGCGTCCCGCCGACCGACCGGCCTAGCCGGCGTACGACCCGACCCACCGCCGACCCGATCCGACGACGCCCAGATCCACCCGCTCCGGGGCATCCCGCCCCGCCCTGCCAGACTTCGCACGTCCCCGACACGCAAGGAGAAGCCCCCGTGGCCGAGCTGTTCTACGACGACAACGCTGATCTGTCCATCCTCGCTGGCAAGAAGGTCGCGGTCATCGGCTACGGCTCCCAGGGCCACGCCCACAGCCTCAACCTGCGCGACTCGGGAATCGACGTACGCGTCGGTCTGCTCGAGGGCAGCGCGTCGCGTCCGAAGGCGGAGGCCGAGGGCCTGCGCGTCGTGACGCCCGACGTCGCCGCCGCCGAGGCCGACGTCATCATGATCCTCGCGCCCGACCACAAGCA